>NZ_JACMOO010000054.1 GCF_014377975.1 Ferruginibacter sp. | reverse complement strand
GCTTCTGAATAATCATTTTATTGACTCCATAATCATTACCTCCGTTTTAATAATTTATAGTTCTGATAATAATACCAGATAAAGCAAATACACTCTTGCCATTTCGTTTATATTGTATGGATGCAATGGTTGATAACCAGAGTAACCATATTTCTTTCAGAAAATATTGCAAAATAGAACGCAACATTAAATTACCCCGGCAATTTTATTGCATAAAATTCTTCGCCTTTCAGTTTACTCCCTCGCAAACTGCAACACACTCTCACCCATATCTGCTGAAGTAGCTACAGCAATACCTCGTTGATCTTCTTTACTAACTGCACAATAAAAATGGTATACAACTCCCTTATATTTTACAACAAAAGATTTATGTGCAAACTGTTCATCATAAGGTTTGCTTGAATTTATTAGATCGTCGCCCGTCCAGTCGGTCCAATGCACCAGATCGTACGAACAGGCAAAACGATTGAATGCACCCGGATGATCTTTCCAAAAAGCGCCAAAATAAAACATCACCCAAACAGCATCAATTTTCTGAATAACCGCATCGCCGGTAATGCCTTCATGATGATCCAGCACGGGATCTTTACCGTAGCGCTTCCAGTGTTCCATATCGGTAGACACCGCCATCCCAATCCGCTCTGCCTCATTTTTTTTCAAGCCATCGCCTTTGGCATTATAAAACATGACGAAGGGGTATCCGGTAGCAGTTGTTTTATCGTGTATCACCGAACTTTTATACAGGGTTATATTTTCCCACCAACGACTATCTTTATCAGTAGCTTTTAAAACGGGTTTATCCAGCCGCTTCCATTCATGGGGTTGGATAATCTTATTGAAAGTATAAGCCATACCTATTGAAAGCAATCCGGCCTCGTAACCACGGGTGGAGCCGCCTAAATAAGACATCCAATATTTGCCCCCATAAGTTTGCGGCTTATAACTTCCGCCCCAGGTATAATCGAGCAGGCTTAAATAGCCCGCTTTCTGGTTAATATCCCAATGAGTAGTATCAGAAAAAGAAAGTATTTTACCAGTTGTTGTCCAATGTAATAAATCATCGCTTTTTGCCAACCAGGTTTCGTAGCCCCGTTTGTCAAAAACTATATAAGTCATAAACCATTGGCCATTTTTTCTAAATACAGAGGGGCTGTCAATTTTCTTGGATTTTTTTTCGGGCACAACTACAAGGCCATATTTATAAGGTGTTTTTATTTTTTTGTATATCGATTGCATTATACTGGGTGAAACAACCTGTAGGGCGCTTTGGGCAAGCGCATTTACAAAACAAAGCAACAGCCAAAAGCAAGCGAGTATTTTTTTCATGTAAGTATTAATTTATTAACTTTTAAAAGTGTACATATTTTGTAAAGATGGCAGCATTTCATTTAACAGATATACCAAAAATTCAAAGAGGCTGTCTCAACTAGTTGAGACAGCCTCTTTGAATAAAAGTTATTGCTTTATTGTTTCTGAAGGATCAGTTTATTGGCTCCATAATCACTACCTCCGCCTGATTGGTTTATACTTAAAGTGATAAAACCTGTGCAGGAGAAGACGTATCCGGCTACATCGTTAGCACCTGCTCCCTGGGCTACATATTGAACCGAAGTAAGGCCGCCGTACCTGCCATAAGTAACTTTAGGAATAGCAGCAGTTCCAGTAACAGGATTTATATTTACCAGTAGTGGATTGATAACAGTGCCTCCATTAGGATAAACTTCGCTCAGGTTTATCTGATTGGCTCCAGGTCCATCTGTAACGTGTACAACATCACCTTTCTGCCAGTCGGTCCAATCGTCCCTTACTACTTTATAGTAACCAGTCATACCGCCTGTAAAAGGACAAACCACATATACTGTAAAAGAAAAAGCTGATTTGTACTTCGGCCCGGTGATTAAACCACCCCCCCCATTGTCGCCTGCATTATTGATATCGTAAGTTTTACCGCTTTTAGTAACTGCCCTGGTAAAAAAAGTAAAAATTGAACCAGGTTCAAAACTCGAAGCTGGAACCCCAAGCGACGTTGCCAGCTCAGCGGTTGTTGTACTTAACGTTGCGGTACTACCTTTTATGTAAGGAATCGATTTTACGAGTTTCCACTTTAACGTATCTGCTGAGGTCCCCAGCGTTGTATACAACAATATATGATCTACCTCCTCGCCCGCAGGATATTGATGCACAATAATACCCACTGTAGAAGTATTACTGGTACTGTTAAGATTAAAATTAATAGCACTGTCCTGCACCAGGTAAGTTCCTACGGCAAGGTTTTTAATGTCCGATAAGGGATTAATATTGCCATCTGTTTTTTTACAGGAGTTGAGCGCAACAAATGCAGCGCATACTGCCATGATTATAATTAAGTATTTCTTCATCGTTTCTTGTTTTAGTTATTTAATGAAATTGTCAGGATTGTTATCCCAGAACACTTTGTTGGCAACATTTCCTGGATCCTTTTGAGCTGGTGCGCTGGAATTTCTGTTTACAAAAACTGATGGATAAAAGAAAGAACGCATGAAGAGTCCCGGGTTAGGCACTGCTACTGCAAGTTGCGCACTGGCAGGCTTTCCCGTTCTCCTCAAATTATTATAAGCTTCCACTCCATTGCCCCATAATGCGATATAGTATTCAGACATAATTATATTTAAACGGGCATCGTCCGTAGTTGCTGCATCGTAATTGCTTGATACCAGATTTACATAATTGGTAATTTGTGTAGCCGATGGTAGATAAGTAGGATCCGGAGTAACGTTTACGGTTGCCGGAAAGTTCAACACCTTGTTGATAGACGCGGTAACGCCTGTAGACAGAAGTGCCTTGGGGGAACCCTGGGTTGTTGTAATACCAAGCTCAAGCGCTGCTTCCGCTTCCAGGAAAAAAGTATAAGATGATAACCATATTGGGTTAATGCCTGCACCTTTTCCGCCCATTGTTGAAGTAACTGCCTCAAACTGGCTGCCATCAAATTGACCACCAGCAGGGTAAACGCCCATGGCGGTTGTATAATTGGCATCTGGCGGACCACCACTATTGTCGCCATGATCTCTTCCATGATATCCTTTACCTACCGTACAATAAGGTGTTTCATCGGGCACAACCGGATACCAGGAGGGGAAACTTGAGCTGCCAAATTGTGACTTGGCAAAGCAGGGGCATGTGGAAGATGTGGCCCAATCATAGTTTCCTACCTGCCGGTAAAAATAATAACGTAATCGGGGGTCTCCGGTCAGGTTAACTACCCCACCATATTTTTGAGTAGAAACCATCCACATAAAATAATTGGCAAGATATTCACCGTTGCCATTGTTGGTATAATCCGTTGCGTAATGACTATGCCTGCTATCAGGAGCTGTAACAGAGGTACCGTATCTGAATACAAAATCTTTCGCAGATGTAGTTATAAGATTATTTTCAGTAACCAATGCCTGAATTTTTGCAGTTACCGATGGATCTACCAGCCTGGTTTGCATATAAAATTTAAGTTTCAGCGTCTTTGCCAGCGTAGTCCAGTTTGCCTTACTGCCTCCGTAAAATAAATCATTACCTACAAAGGGAGCAGAATTCGGCTTGGAAAAATCCGAAATGGCGCTATCCAGTAAGTTTTGAACAGCTACATATATGCTGGCGCCACCATCAACCTTTGGAATCGTATTATCATTTCCTAAACCGGCTTCTGAATAAGGAATATCGCCAAAATTATCAACCAAAGTTGCTACTGTGTATGCCTTTAATACCCTGGCTATGCCCGATTGTATATATTTTCTTTGAGAAAGAGCCAACGGGATCATTGCATTGCTGTTAGTTAAAACGCCTGTATACGCTGTTGTCCACTGAAAATCAAAACTTGAGGGTGTGTATCCGTTCCGGTAAAAAGGTCCGGTCCAGTGTTGTTGCCTGCTTAACTGAGCGCCATAGTCACCGGCTGAAGTCCAGAAAGTATTAAAATCAAGCTGCACTTCATTTAAGTATAAATCCACATCCGCAGTTGCAGCACTGGGATAATTGGGATTGGTCAGTAATTTATCAAATTGCTTTTTACAGGATGAAATACCTCCGATAAGAAGTATCCCAAGTATAGCAGGTAATATTTTTTTATAGTTCATAATTTGCTTTTTAATGGTTAGAAAGTTACTCTTATACTTGCGCCAATCCTACGGGCAGAAGGACCAGAAAGAAATTCAAGTCCTCTTCCGTTGCTAACTCCCAAACCTGATGCTTCAGGATCAAAGTGAATATACTTTGGAAAGTTAGGTGCATAGTACCAGAGATTGGTTCCTGAAATATTGAGTGATATTGAGCCAAACGGAGTGTTACTTAATAATTTAGCCGGTATACTATAGGAAAGAGAAGCTTCTCTTAACCTGATACAGGTAGCATCATAAATAGCTGATTCGTCGGCTGCACCATTTGTAATACTATTACCGTAATATGCCTGTGATGAAGATATCTGTATGTTATTGGGTTTGCCATTCTCCAATACGCCGGGCAAAATATAGGAAGCCGCCCTGTCAAATTCAGTATCTTTTGTTACGCCTCTTCCAAGCAAACCACCTGCAGTGCCTGAAAACATTTGTCCACCCTGGGTATAATCCCATTGCATTCTAAAACTAAAAGATTTATAACTTAGCGTGCTTATACCGGAAACTTTGTATAAAGGATTGGGATCACCGATTACACCTATATTATTTGAATTGATATAGTTACCGTCCGTTCCTACAAGGCGTTGGCCAGTTTTAGGATCCCTTTGAAAATAATTAGACATAATTATTCCTAAAGGATACCCATTTTTTGCAAAAGTTCCTTCGTTGGAATAACCAGCGGTATTCACCTGTGCAAGATCAGAAGGTATATCAGAAACCATACTTTTGTTCAAAGTATACAATCCGTCAACTTGCCATTTCCAGCTTCTGTTTTCAATTACCGTTAATCCCAATTGTATTTCGATACCCTTATTGTTAACCTTACCCGCATTAATTTGCTGTGAAGTGTAACCGGTGCTTGGGTCAAGATCTCTTCTTAAAATTTGTTCGCTCGCTACTCTATTGTACAACGTTAAATCCAGCGATATTCTGTTATTAAAAAATTTACCCTCGATACCAGCTTCTGTTTCCTTTAGCAATTCAGGTTTGAGGTTTGAATTGGGAAGCAGGTTTGGGATGGAATTGACGTTTATGGGCGTTCCTGTTGCGGTTACAAAACTCCTTGATGCGATAAACAGGGAACTTCTTGTAGCATAGGGTGGCGGAAAATTAGCACTTGTTGAGTACCCAACTCTTAATTTTAAATAATTAACAGTCTTGTTGTTCTGTAATGCAGCTATTGCTGAAGTAGGGATAAATGACAACGCAGCATTTGGATAAAAAATACTTCTGTTCTTTTCTTCTACAGTAGACTTCCAACTATTACGTCCCCCTACGGTTAAATAAGCATAATCCTTGTAAGCTATGGTACCGGTTGCGAAAACACCTAACCCTAACACTTCCTCTGGCAACCGGTTAAGAGCTACTCCATTTTCACTTGAGGTGCTATGGTTTATAAAATTGCCGTGGTTCATTAACCCATATACCAACTGCTGCGAACTGGTCATGCCCGTTTGTTCATAAATATCCTGCCGTCTGTTAGCACCAGCATCTGCATTTAAGCTGAAATTTCCTCCTAAACTGCGACTAAAACTTAAAAGGAGTGTATGATCCCAAATAGTATTGATTCCGGTAGATGTTCTTAAAATACCAGTTGGGGTAGCTACGCCACCTTTATTTTGAGAGTATTCCTGGTATTCGGTATAATTATCGTACCCTACACGATAGGTAAGAAAAATCCCTTTAGCAATATCATATTTCGTACTCATCTGTCCATACACTCTGGCAACCTTATCAACGGTAAATGCATTATACAATGTCCACCGTGGGTTTTGAATACCATTGTCATTGCGATAATATACCTGTGAATGATCCGAAGGTTTTTCATAAGGAAGTCCCATTAAATCCATGGCAGTAGGAGTATACATTACATTCCCAAAAACCGATGTATTGGTAGCATTATTTCCGTAACTATTACTGGTAGGCGGAGATTTTACGTTGGTTCCTACATAGTTCATGGTACCACTAATTGTAAACCTATTGCTAAGTTTTGCTGTACCTCCAACACCAAAATTATTTTTTAAAAGGCTGTTACCCGGTAGGTAACCCTTGTCATCCGTATGGCTGAAGTTCATATTGTAATTAAGACTTCCTGAGGAACCTCCAACATTAACGGCGGTAGTGCTTGTAGTTCCCATTCTAAAAAAATTAGGAACACTATTGTGAAATTTATAATCGTAAGGAACACCTTTGTATTCCGGAAAATCAGCATTTAATGAGGTTTTATCGTAAGGATGTCTTACCTGTGCAGGCGGATTTGTAAATTTGGCTCCCCAGTTACTAAAAAAAAGTAATCCTAAACTGAGGTCAAATCCACCGCCATAAGACGTGTTATACTCTGGTAAAAAGGCCTTCGTTTCAAAGTTCGACTGAGATACAGATATTTCATTTTTCTTTTTACTGGTTGATGTAGCTCCATTTTTAGTTGTAATTAAGATAACGCCGTTTCTTCCCGCCTCACCGTAAAGCGTTACCGCACTTAAACCTTTCAAAATACTCACGTTATCAATATTATTAGGATCAAGATCAAGGAATCTGCTTGAAGTTTGGGTTCCGTAAGTAAAGTCTGACGATGTGTTTGTATTACTGTTAAAAGGAACACCATCCACAACAAATAGAGGGCTGGATGTTCCGGTGATGGTGCTAATACCCCTGATATTTATATTGGTACCGCTTCCGCTTAAACCACTTGTAGCCAATACATTCAGCCCTGGCGCCTTACCACTTAGTATTCGACCTAGATCAGCTTCCGGTCTAAGTTCCAGATCTTTTTTATTTACTGTCGACACCGCATAACCAAGCGCCTTTTTTTCCCGTTTAATACCCAGAGAAGTTACCACTATTTCAGATAATCCCCTTGTATCCTGATTCATTACAATTTGTAATCCACCCAAAACAGGTTCCGTATATTTTACAGAAACCGGAGCGTGCCCAACCTCTGATATTTCAAGGGCACTTCCTAATTTGGCTACAATTTCAAATGTTCCATCAGCATTGGAGGTGGTAGAAGTATTTTCATCTTTTACTTTAATGGTGGCTCCGGATATTGGAGAACCATTTTTGGAATCTGTGACTTTACCCTTGATTTTATTTTGGGCAAAAACGGAGCTTGTGCCGAATAGAAGCACAATAAAAAGCGCTGCAGTTTTTCTCATAAGAATTATTTGGTTAAAAAATAAAAAATGAATGTAGCAAATAAATAGGTATTACCGTTTAAACAATTTAACTATTTATTTACTTCTGATATAGGCATTAAAAAATTAAGAAATGCTGCATATTCAACAAAAACAATAAAATTCGCTATTTCCACATATTTTCTTTTTAAAAAATGCATTTTTATGCATAAAATTCCACTTTATATCATATTTCTTGTATTACTAATGTTTAGTGATCAAAGTCGTATACTAATTTACTTAGTATCTTATTGAAATAAATTAGCAATAAGGTTGCAAATAATTTCGGAATACCTACAAAAGAAGAGTTATAATGCTTTACATAAATCCTGGAAAATGAAGATGCCTATTGTAATCGAAAAAAGTTAGAAAATTAAAAGAAATAATTTCTTAAACTGAATTGCAGTTACAATTCGGAAATATTGATGCCACTTTGCTAAACTTTTTGATGCAAAAAAAGATTGATAGTTTTCCTAATCAAAACAGCCTGCCCCTTTCCGTTAATGCGTAAAATATATTTGCAGTTAAAATTTTGCAGATTTAGATATAGCAAAAAAAATAAGACCTGCTTATTTGCAGGCCTTATAAAATATAAAATTTGTAAATTAATTCCTATTTAGGATTCTTTACCGGATCACTGCCCGTTGCAGCAGGATTATATACCAGTTCATTGTCAGGAACATCCCAATAATCCAGGTAGTTAAAAATAATGGTAGCATTTGTGTTAACCTTACCGTCTTTATCAACAACAGTAACATTTTTTACACCCCCCCCGTTCGCTTCGGCGTTAATAACACCCCAGCGGCGGGCATCATAAAAAGACATCCCTCTAAAAACAAGACAGATTCTTCTTTCGCTTCTTAATTCCTTTTCAGCTACTACCGGATCGGTAATTGTTCCTGCAATAGGAGCCAGGCCTGCACCTTGCGAATGCCTAACCTCATCAATAAGGTTCAATCCTCCGTTCACATCACCGGTATGGATCTTAGCTTCGGCAAGCATCATAGTATTTTCTTCATAGGTACCTGCAATATAAAGTTCATATTGGCCGATTGCTTTCGTACCAAATACTACAACATCATTTGTCCCGTCCTTCAGACCATTACCACCATCAACTACATCGTATCGGGTGTTAAAAATAATACCCCTGTCTGAGTTTCCGATCCATGGATCTACTTTCTTCTGAAAATTATTAGCGAACCGCAGGTCATTTGGCCTGAAATCATTTACCAGTCTTTCACTAACCCTGTAACCAGGTTCTGAACCAACTGTTAAGGCAGCTGTACAACCAGAACTTGCCCCCATAAAATCAGAGTTTGTATTAGACCTTCCGGTAAACACGTTATCACTGGCTTTAACACCATCCGTTGTGAGCGCAATAATCTGATTCCACTGTGCGGGGGTCATTGTCGCAGAAGGCGTATTCACTAGCAGGTTTCTTGCCTTCATAGTATTGATATTCCTTTTCCACATGTCAATGGTTTGTGGAGCACCTTTGCCTATCTGGAAAAAATTAGGAATCATTTTTCCCATTATGGCTGTATAATCTACATCACTGGAAGCTGCACCTAAAGCGACAACACACTTATCAAAGTTTGCGTTTGCTTCAACAATTATTTTTTCTTTGGATACATAATTACCATTGGTAGTAGTAAATCCATCATTAATAATCCCTGCATAATAAAATGAACCTATCCTTGAATAGGCATATCCTTTCCACCAATAAGCCCATGCCTTGATGGTATTTTTTCTGGTTTCAGAACTTCCTGAAAAAGTTATACCATCCACCAACGAGAGTATATTATTACAACCCCCAATCATGGCATACATATATCCCCACTCATAATAAAAAGGATTGTTATCGACATTTGCATTGGTATTTACAGACCTTAGTAATGCGATTTGCTGGCTGGGAGATTGGGGATTCAATACTTTGCTACCATTATCCAGTATCACATAGTCGGGACATGAAAACTGGTTGATAAACTGGTTGGCAGCTTCCACACCAATTTCATCGCCCATTAAATCATGATAACTTACAGGGTCGTTCCAGAAACTTCCATTAAATCCACCATATTTTAAACTGCCGGATCCAAGACCACTAAAATAGACACTACCCTGAGATAATGCAATAATACCAGATTCCGTTTTGGCGCTTGCTGGCGTTGGCTGGTTGGGATTTTTTACATCTAATTGCTTTTTACAGGAAAGCAAAAGCCCAGAAAAGATCAGCGCTATAAATAATATTTTATTTTTTTTCATAATAATAATGCGTTTAAGTTTTAAAATCCAACATTGATACCAGCCTGGAATGTTTTGAAATTAGGCAAAGTACTGTGATCTGTGCCCCTATCCCAGGGCGAGTTAGTAGCCCCTGAACTGATTTCAGGATCCATACCTGTATATTTGGTAACTGTAATCAAGTTTCTTCCAGCTAATACCAATTGTAGTCGCTTGAAACCTTTAATGTGGGTTAATTTTGCAATATCAAAAGCTACCGATAAATTACGAAGTCTTAAATAAGACCCATTTTCATAGAAATAACTCTTGGTACCATTCCTTTGTCTCTGGGCATATACGCCGCGGTAAAAAGCTGTCCATGCACCCGTTTGACCATCAATCGTTATTGGCTTTTCGTAATCACTGTTAATTCCATCTCTGTACATCCATTCTTTTGTTTGGTTGTAAATGTGGGCACCACTTAGCCAATCCCACTGCATAGAAAAAGTAATAAAATCCTTAATAGTAAAATCATTGATGAATGACATATTGAATTTTGGATTAGGATCGCCGAAACTATGTTGTGTGGGTGTAAAATAAGGTTGTTTTGTTAATTTATTTGCCACCCAACCATTACTTGCTACCGTATAACTTGCCTGGTCAGCTTTAGCAATGTAAGGACTGCCATCTGGCCCCAATTCATCCACACTATGAAGGCCTAAATAACCAAAAATCTGACCCACTTTTAATCCCTGCGTCAGCACATAGTTAGTGCTGCCTGCACTTGAAACTAAAACCACTTGTGGTCCTTTAACTGAAGATATAATAGAAATTTGCTTTCCAAAATTTGTGGTGAAATTCCAGCTGAAATTTCTGGTAGCCACTATGCTCGCATTTAGAGAGGCCTGAAGACCATGAGATTTCAATCCAAATACATTGTCTGTTATATTGCCGATTCCGGTTGTAGGAGCGGCATCAAGTTGCCAGATTGCATTATCGGTACGACGATCCCAATAGGTAAAAGATAAATTGATATTCCTGAACCATTCATTTTTTCCAGGTTTAAAACTCATATCTGTTCCTATTTCCAACTCTTTTGAAACTTCTACATTCAACTTTGGATTGGGCTGGCTTGATCCAACATAAAAAGCATTGCTGTTACCCAACGTACGGGTGCTAAGCGTAACATAACGCTGAAATGGGCCAGGCTGGATACCTGCTTCCCCATAGGCAGCCCTTATTTTAAAATCAGCAATGATATTGTCAATATTTGCAGCATGCCAGAAATTCATCGAAGAAGGTCTTAGGTATGCATCTCCTCTCGGGAAAGTAAAAGGCTTGGATCCCTGACCAAAGGCAGAAGAATAATCACTCCTGAATCCACCAGAAACACCGCCAATATCCCCATAATCAAAACGTTGTGTTACCAGGTAACCATAGGTAATAAATGGCTCTTTATAATCTGAAGTTACTTTAAAGGATGTTGCCTGGCTGGCAGTATAAGGTGAGTAGGTGGGTACGCCTACAGCATACGAACCGTATTGCTGGTACTTGTTGCTTCGCCAGTCTACTGCACCTTGAGTGGTAGAAATTATTGGAATTTTCAAATGAAAATCTTTTTGAAAATCAAGCCTTACAATTGCAGTGGTAAGTGAATTTTGAAAAATTGTTTTAGACCTGCTATCGTCAATTTCCCCGTTCCTGTCTGGTGCGTTAGAAGCCACCCAATGGTCCGTTTCTACAGAACTTTGATTATTGGATTGATTGAGCACATTGTACCTTGAATCTTCGCTCCTGTAATTAAGTCCATATTTTGTATCAAGCTCTACAAAACGAGGGAACTTATAATTTAGGTCAAAATTTTGCACAACATCTACCTTATTATCCTTGGTGTCTGAATTTTGATTAGTATAATTTGGGTTATTGCCGTTTACACCAGCCGCGTTACCTATATATACAGAGTAGTTACCATCTGCATCCTTATAATTATAATCAGCAAAGGGTCTTGAGTTAAAAACAGGATAAATCAGCCCTTGATTACCATTAATGGTATTTTGGGTATAAACTACTTGTGAAATGGAACGAAAATGAAGGTTTTTAGCCAATTCAAAACCAACGTTAGAAGTCAGATTCGAACGGTCATTAAACCCCATCTTTCTGAAATTACTCTCCTGGTGATTATTTGAAGCGCTGATGGCAAAATCAAATTTATCTTTGGCGCCAGACATACTTATTGAGTTATTATACAGATTAGCGGGTACAAAAAACTCTTTAAAATGGTCGTAGTATTTTAGATTTTTATCATAAAGTTTTTTGGTTTGGTTAGTTGGGTCAAGGGCATTCCATGTAAGATTTGCACTTAATACACCTGCGGCATCGTAGCTAAGTACATTTCCTGCACCCGAAATAACTTCATTGTTAGCATTCGTATTAAAAGCATGAGTTTTAGCCTTTCCAACATTACCTAAATTGAGGTAAGTATTATTGGCGATGCTGGAAGAAATATCGATATTTAATTGTCCTGCCTTCCCTCTTTTCGAAAACATCTGTATAACGCCGTTGGCACCCTGTGCGCCATAAATAGTAGCTGCTGCGGCACCTTGAACCACTTCAATTCTTTCAATACCATTCAGGTCGATTGTATTGATATCTGTTGCACCCAATTGGATTCCATCCAGAACAATTAGAGGATTTGTGCTGCCTTGTAAGGTATTGATACCTCGCAGTAATATCCTGGCCTGGGCGCCGGGAACACCGCTGATGCTACTAATCTGGGCTCCGGCAATTTTACCTACAAGAGCCTGGTCAACAGAGGACGTTCCGCCCTGAGGTAGTTTATCAGCTGTTATTGATTCCACAGAGATTGCAAGTTTTTTCTTACTTGTAGCCACACCAACACCTGTTACTACAACCTCGCTTAACGCTTTTAAATCCTGCACTAATGAAATTTCCAGATTACCTGACCCGGAATACTTAACTGATTGGCTGATATGACCAATATCGGTAACATCTAAAGTCATACCCGATTTTGATACAATTTCAAATGTTCCGTCAGATTTTGTTGTTACCGACGTTCTTTCACCTTTTACTCTGACTGTGGCACCTGAAACCGGT
Organism: Ferruginibacter sp.; assembly: GCF_014377975.1. Lineage (GTDB taxonomy): Bacteria > Bacteroidota > Bacteroidia > Chitinophagales > Chitinophagaceae > Ferruginibacter. The sequence continues at coordinate 54,852 of NZ_JACMOO010000054.1, read as the reverse complement.
GATCCATCTTTGGAGTCCGTCACTTTGCCTTTAATCGAGGTTTGGGCAAAAACGGAGCATGTGCTGCAAAAGAGCACGACTAGCATTACTACAGTTTTTCTCATAAGAATTGTTTGGTTTATAAAATAATAAATAAATGTAGTAAATAAATAGTCACTACCGTTTAAATAATTTAACCATTTATTTGCATATACAATTAATCAAATAATTTATATATATATTGTTTTATTTTTAAAATAACCAAAATGATGTGCTAAACATGATTTAGTTGAATAAATTATCTCTTTTGAAAGTAATTATTTAAAAATATTCAAAAAAATAAGCATTTAGTAAATATGTAAATAAAATTAGTTGTAAGATCTAAATCTAAATTATATTCTGCCGGTGAAGAAATGATCCTTTACATAGCCTTAATATTCGAAGAGTGCTGTATTGTTGTTTGTTATTTTATCTTACCATAAAACCAGTTTGGAATTTTGATGTATAACATTTAGTGCCAAACCCAATATGCCATTTTTAATATGAGTCGCATTCATGGTATTGCCGAAATCGCCACCGGTAAAACCTTTGGCAACTTTACTTTGCCTCACCGGTAAACGGTCGAATTTTCACTCAGTCTTATTTTTTCAAATGGATGTATAATGAAGCATCCCATAATGGGTTTGTCGGATTATCTTACCTACATTAAGTATTGAGTCTACATTACTTGAAATCCTATTAGAGCTACAACCAATAAGGTTTTTTTACATGGTATATAAATTTTGCTCAAACGAATAAGTATAATAATTTAATGTTAATCCTGTGTTACCTAATTGTTACCTTTTAAAAATGGCTTTATTCTGTTAAGTCAATACCCAACCTTTGCCCAAACTTTTAAGCCATGGGATTAAATTCAATATTCAAGATTTTTTTACCTAAAGACCGGGTGTTTTATCAACTATTTGAAAGTGTAGCAGAGGAGTTGGTTAAGATGGGTTATAAGTTAAAAGAAGTGGTAAACGAACCTGATTTTGATAAAAGGGGGCAATTGATTCAGGAAATTGAAGATATGGAACATGTCAACGATGATTACACGCATAATATTTTTATAGAATTAGGCAAAAATTTCATTACTCCTTTTGACCGGGAAGACATTCACTATCTGGCTACATCGCTGGATGATATTGCTGATTACATTTACGCTTCTGCAAAAAAAATAAATTTTTACAGGGTAAATCCCAACGAAACCGGCTTTCTTAAAATGGCAGAATTAATTGCCGTTGCGTGTGTGCAGGTACATAAAGCGGTTACAGAATTACGCAATATGAAAAATATGCGCCAGATAACCGATGCATTGGTTGCTATAAACAGTATAGAAAACCAGGCAGATGATATTTTTGATATGAGTATTGAACGGCTGTTTGCTACCGAACCAGATGCAAAGGAAGTAATAAAGAAAAGAGAAATTTACCAGGTAATGGAAATAGTAACTGATAAGTGTGAAGATGCTGCAAACGTTATTGAATCTATCATTGTTAAATACGCCTAACCTAATTAGCTAATTAGATATTGTGCTGATGTGCTAATGGTAACTGCAAATTGTAATCACCTGGTATTTCATTAGCAAATTAGCTAATCAGCAAATTGCCAAATTATTTGTTATGACCCTGCTCATCGTTATTGTTATTTTAGCTTTAATATTCGATTATATCAATGGCTTTCATGATGCGGCCAACTCAATTGCCACCATTGTTTCTACAAAAGTATTGACGCCCTTTCAGGCAGTAATTTGGGCAGCCTTTTTCAATTTTGTTGCTTACTTTATCTTCAAAGATCACGCTGTTGCCAACACAATTGGTAAAACAGTTCACCAGGAATTTATTACGCTGCCGGTAATATTAGCCGGTTTAATTGCCGCCATAATGTGGAATTTATTAACCTGGTGGTACGGCATTCCTTCTTCATCGTCGCACACTTTAATTGGTGGCTTTGCTGGTGCTGCCATTTCACATGCCTTTTTAACCAAAGGGTTTTCTAACATTGCTACCATCATAGAAATTAAAAAAATTACGGAGATTATATTGTTTATTTTTCTTGCTCCGTTGATTGGTATGGTTATTTCCATTTACATTAGTGTAATTACCATCATGCGTAATACCTGGGCAAAGATTGGATTAATTATACTAACAGCAATTGGAACCTGGTTTTTATTTGCCCATTTTGAACAAACTAAACTGGAAGAAAACCTGGTAAACTTTTATAAGATAGATATTCTGAAAAAAGAGCTTGCAGAAGATCCCACCAAAGCTGCTAACTATGCATCAGCCGTTGCTTTTACAGATGCTGCTAAACCAATGCTGGCTGATTATAAATCGCTGGGCGCAACAAAACTTGCAGAAAAGATCAAGACGAATGTAGACGGTAAAGTTGATGCCATTGCATTATCGAAAGCTTTGGCAAAAGGAGATAATTCAATTATTGTTTATGGTATTTTAATAATGATATTCATCTTTATTTGCGCCTATATTTATTCTGAAAAAATTAAGTCGCCCAATGCTTACAGAACCGGCAGAATGTTTAAAAAACTGCAATTGATTTCCTCAGGCGCTTTCAGTATCGGGCATGGTGGCAATGATGCCCAGAAAGTAATGGGTATAATAGGTGCTGCTTTTGTTGCCTACAATAGCACAAAATATCCTGATGTAGGCGTTGCCCTGAAAGAACTTAGCTGGGTACCTTTTGCATGTTATACCGCCATTGGTTTAGGTACCATGAGTGGTGGATGGAAGATTGTAAAAACAATGGGTACTAAAATAACCAAGGTTACACCATTGGAAGGAGTAGCTGCAGAAACTGCTGGTGCATTCACTTTATTTATGACCGAACAAATGGGTATCCCTGTAAGTACAACACATACCATTACTGGTGCTATTATTGGTGTAGGTGCCACCAAACGGTTAAGCGCCGTACGTTGGGGGGTTACCGTAAGCCTGCTGTGGGCATGGATACTAACTATTCCGGTAAGTGCCTTGCTTGCAGGTATTATTTATTTGATTACTTCGCTTTTTTTAAAATAACAAAGCATAACTGTTTTCCTTTCTACTCCACTCAGCAACAACGGGTTATTTTTATTTTGATGAAAACATACCCTAAATTTGCGGAAGCTGTATTCAGTAATTGAGGCAATGCCCTCAACAAATGCCTGGACGTAGATAGCACTTTATGAAAATATATCTGAATTTTTAATAACTGAAGTATGAATAAAATATTGGTTACCGGTGGCTGCGGCTATATTGGGGTACATACAATTGTAGACCTGGTGCAAAACGGGTACGAAGTAATTTCTGTAGACAATAATTCCAGGAGTAATATTGCTATTTTGGAAGGTGCAGAAAAAATAGTTGGTAAAAAAATAAAAAACTATGTAGTTGATCTTTGTAATTTAAAAGATACAGAAATGGTTTTTGAAGAAAACAAAGACATCACTGGCATTATACATTTTGCGGCTTATAAAGCCGTGGGGGAGTCGGTTGAAAAGCCTTTGATGTACTATGAAAACAATATTGGTTCGCTGGTTAATATTTTAAAATGTGCTGAAAAATATGCCATATCTAATTTTGTTTTTTCTTCCTCCTGCACGGTGTATGGTAATCCTGACGCCATTCCGGTAACAGAAGAAACCCCGCAAAAGCCGGCTGAATCGCCCTATGGAGCTACGAAACAAATGGGTGAAGTTATCGTTTGCGATGCCGTAAAAAGCAATACCATCCAAGCAATATTGTTGCGTTATTTTAACCCGGTAGGGTCACATCCTTCCACTTTAATTGGCGAAATTCCTTTGGGCAGGCCGGCAAACCTGGTGCCTGCTATTACACAAACTGCCATCGGTAAATTACCTACTATGCACGTTTGGGGAAACGATTATGACACAAGAGACGGCAGTTGCCTGCGGGATTATATACATGTTTGTGATATTGCTCATGCACATACACTGGCGCTAAATTTACTTTTTGGCAAACAAAATAAAGTGAACCCTGAAATATTTAACCTGGGTACGGGTGATGGCTTTACAGTACTGGAAGTGATTCATGCATTTGAAAAAACCAGTGGTGTTAAATTAAATTATACGGTAGGGCCACGCCGCGGCGGAGATGTGGTAGCCATTTATGCCAATAATAATAAAGCAAAAACTGAACTGAACTGGCAGCCTAAATACAGCCTGGACCAAATGATGGACAGCGCCTGGAAATGGGAACTGGCTCTACAAAAGGCCTGATAATTCTTTTACAAAAAAACCGGCATTTAAATCAATCACAACACTTTATCTTGCGCCCTAATTAAAAAAAGCAAGTCAATATTTTATGTTAAAAGATATACAGGTAACAGGCAATAAAGATACCCGCAGTGGTTTTGGAGATGGCATTTTAGAAGCTGGCAGAAAAAACAAAAACATAGTAGCATTAACAGCAGATCTTTTAGGATCGATGAAGCTGAATGCTTTTGTAAAAGAATTTCCAGAACGTTTTATACAGTGCGGTATAGCCGAAGCCAATATGATTTGTGTGGCTGCTGGTTTAACCATTGGAGGTAAAATTCCTTTTACTACTACTTTTGCCAATTTTTCTACCGGGCGTGTATACGACCAAATTCGCCAATCTGTTGCCTACAGTAATAAAAATGTAAAAATCTGTGCTTCACATGCAGGATTAACTTTGGGTGAAGATGGAGCAACCCACCAGATTCTTGAAGATATTGGCATGATGAAAATGTTACCAGGTATGACAGTTATTGTTCCTTGTGATTACAATCAAACAAAGGCTGCAACAATTGCCATTGCTGACTATGAAGGTCCTGTGTACCTGCGTTTTGGCCGACCGGTTTGGCCTGTTTTTACAAAAGAAAGTGATTTTGTAATTGGCAAAGCCCAAAAAATTTCAGCTGGTAAAGACGTGAGTATTTTTGCCTGTGGCCATCTTGTTTGGAAAGCCATTGAAGCAGGAAGAATTTTGGAAGAAAAAGGGATTAGTGTAGAAATTATAAACATTCATACCATTAAACCGCTGGATGTTGCGGCCGTGCTTGAATCTATTACAAAAACCAGGTGTGCCGTTACCTGCGAAGAGCATAATATTATTGGTGGGTTAGGAGACAGTATTGCACAGGTTGCTGCAAAAAATTTACCCATCCCCATTGAGTATATTGGAACCAATGATACTTTTGGGGAAAGTGGCAAACCTACTGAACTTTTGACCAAATACGGTTTGGATACACCCAATATTGTCGAAGCTGCCAAAAAAGTGATTGCCAGAAAAAATGGCTAAATTTGATTAAACTTTTTACTATAAAACCAATCTTACGATTGGTTTTTCTATTTTTATACCTGCTAAACAAATATGGACCAACAACATTTAGACGATAGGGAGTTATTGCTACAGTTTAAAACCCCTGCAACAAAAGAGAAGGGATTTACCGGCATTATTAAAAAGTACCAGGAAAAACTGTACTGGCACATACGCAGGATGGTGGTAGATCATGAAGATGCAAATGATGTATTGCAAAATATGTTTATCAAAGTTTGGAATGCACTGGATAATTTTAGGGAAGACAGCCAGTTATATACCTGGCTTTACCGCATTGCTACCAACGAAAGCCTTACTTATATTGAACAACAAAAAAAGAGAGCATCTGTGTCGCTTAGTGATGTAGAGAATGGGTTGAGCAATAAATTGAAAGCCGACAAGAATTACGACAGTAATAAAATAGAGTGGAAACTACAATTGGCCATGCAACAGTTGCCGGAAAAACAACGGGTTGTTTTTAGTCTGCGCTATTATGATGAAATGCCATATCAGAAGATGAGTATTGTGCTTGAAACCAGCGAAGGCGCTTTAAAAGCCAGTTATCATCATGCAGTAAAAAAAATAGAGGACTATATATTAAATCATTAAACTTCTTATCTCCTTCGGGGTCTTAATAACGAATGCAATTGGACAATGACATATTAATTGAATTACAAACGCTGAGCCCGCTTTTAGCAAGGGTACAGAAAAAAAATATTTTTTCTGTACCCGATGGTTATTTTGACACCTTGAAGGATACTATTTTAATTTGCTTAAACGAACGAGAAATAATAATCCCTGTCCTCCAAACCGCAGATATTCCAACCAGTTATTTTGACAATTTATCATCGGCGATTCTGAATAAAATAAAAGAACAGCAGCAGGAAAATATTACGTCTGAAGAGGCTTTATCTCCCTTATTAAAAAATTTACAGCATAACAATATTTTTAAAGTACCGTATGAGTATTTTGATAATCTTGCTACCGCTGTTTTGGGTAACATAAAAGAGTTGGAAAACAATACTACAAACGGGCAGAAAGAAATATCACCTCAATTGCTGAGCATTCAACATAAAAATATTTTTGAAGTACCCGAGGATTATTTCAGTACTGTACCAGGAAATATTTTAAATGCGATTAAAGTTACACCAGCCAAAGTAGTAAGTATATTTAAGGTAAGAGGGCTATTAAAATATGCAGCCGCAGCGTTAATAACCGGTGCAATGGCTTTAGGTGTTTATAAATATGTTAATCAGCCCGCAGCTACCCATATTTCCTTCGGTGCAGATGTAGTCAGACTAAGCCCTTCTATTGAAAAAGGCAAAAATATGAATGAACAACAATTTGATGATGCATTGAATAATCTAACAAAAGATGATATTACCAGATACCTTGAAAAAAACGGCAGTGAAGTAGATATGTCTCTGCTAAGTTCCAGCCTGGATGAAATTGATTTGCCTAATAATGTAGAGTACCTGCTGGATGAAAAAACTTTAGACAATTATATTGATAAAATTAAATTTCAGAACTAAACAGAAAGGAGAAAGAGATATGAAAAAGCTATACTTTTTGCTGGCATTTGTAACCATTACAGGTTTGGCAAGTGCACAGGATGAACAACCACCTTCTGATAAAAAAATTGCAGATATTGAAGCGCTTAAAGTAGCATTTATCAGTAAGGATTTGGAACTTACAACTGAAGAAGCGCAAAAATTCTGGCCTGTTTATAATCAATATTCCAAAGAATTAAAGGCAACGAGAAAAGATAATCCGGATCCCTTAGACAGGGATGAAAAAGTATTAAACCTAAGAAAGGGGTATAAGGAGCAACTTACAAAAATATTGGGACCACAAAGAGTAAACAAAATGTACAATGCCGAAGGAAGATTTCATGCATTATTGTTTAAAGCAATGCGCAAACAAAATCAAATGCAAACGAGGCCCAACAGACCTTTGAGAAGAAATTTTTAGTTTTGGCTCTAACAATTTACAGAGGTCAGCGCTGAATACAGTGCGGTCACTGTTTTATACTATCGTCTTTTAAAATGCAAAAAAGGGCGTTTTAATATCATGGTAAAAAAGAAAAGTCCATTTTTGTTGCTGACCTGTTTGCCACCATTGCTGCCGTAGTTCCATACACTTCTTACCATTAAAATCATATTTTGCAATAAAACGGCTTTTCATCTGTTGCAACTGAGGCGCAACATCACCACCAAAAAATATTATTTTATCTTCTTCCTCAATCCAGAACACCTGGTGAAAAGGAGAATGTCCACCAGTAACTTCATACCTGATATAGCCGTCAATAATGCCATTGCCTTCCGTAAAAATTACTTTATCTGTTTTGGTAAGGATGTCAAAATCTTCCGGATGATATGAGGTGTTTGCCTTATCCAATCCAAATGCCAGTTCATCTTTATTAACGTAATACATGGCGTGAGGAAAATTGATAAAACGTTGGTGAAGTACTTTGTCTTCAATACTTACACCGCCGGAATGATCTTTATGCAAGTGACTCATTAAAACTTTGGTTACGTCCATGGGGTTAATGCCATTATTCAGCAGGTTTTGATGTATTTGCAAAACCCCCTCCTTATCGGTAAAACCAAGGCCGGTATCAATTACAATAATATCATTTTTTGTAACGATACAAAACGGTTGTACTTCCACCAGTAAACTGCCCGTGGAACGTTGTTGCAAATCGTCCTTGTTTTTATCAAAAGCAACAAATTGTTTTGTTTTATCAACAGTGAAAGCGCCTTCGCTGAGTGGAATAATTTTCATTGAATGCCCCTGTCTTCCGGGGGATGAATTTTAGACTCCAAAATTAAAGGAGTAATTATTTAAATAAATGTCTGTATTAAATTGGTTAACCTTATCTCAACACCATTTGCCTGTCTGCATCCAGCCTTATCAGTATAAAAAGTAAAATGGTAAACGATAGTAATGATGACCCGCCATAACTTAATAAGGGTAATGTAATGCCAATAACCGGAGCCAGCCCGATGGTAACAGAAATGTTTACTGCCACATGGAAAAAGAAAATGCTTGCAACGCTATAGGCATACACTCTGCTAAAAGTGCTTCGCTGCCGCTCTGCAATAGTTACAATGCGTAAAATTAAACCCAGGTAAATCAGCATCAGCAAACTACTGCCCCAAAAACCAAAATTTTCACCTACAGACGTAAATATAAAATCGGTATGTTGTTCCGGTACAAAATCGCCCTCGGTTTGCGTTCCTTTTAGAAATCCTTTACCAGCCAAACCACCGGAACCGATGGCAATTTTTGATTGCTTCACATTGTAATTCTGCTGATTATTTTTTTTCTGTTTTGCTTTTTCATCGGCAGTACTAATAATCTCTCCTGTATTTTTATTTACAAATGGATTGTCAACACCCACCATACTAAATATCCGGTCGGCCTGGTATTTTTTAAATACATGTTTAAATGTAAAAGGTACTATCACCCCCACAAATAAAATACAAAAAGCCCAGCAGCCTGCAATCATCAACAACAATCTATTGTTACGCCTGATTTGCCTTTTATTTATAAAGAGCGCCAGAGCACCCCAAACCGTAAATGTAATCAGTAAAGTTTTGGTACTTAACAGCAGTGAAGCAACGAGCAATACCGCCATCGAAGCCCCAAATATCAAATATCCCGGGGGCAGTCCTTCGCGGTACATGGGGATGAGAAAAGAAAAATATACCAACGCAAGACCCGTTTCACCCTGTAAAATTGATAAGGCAGCAGGTGTAAAAGAAATAGCCGCAGCTACCAGTTGAGCTGGTGGCTTACTAAAATTTGTTTCTGTCATTGACAGAAATTTTGCCAGTGCCAGCGAAGTAAATATTTTACACAATTCCACTGGCTGCAAATTCATAAAGCCTAGTGGTATCCAGCTTTTAGAGCCTTTTATTTCTTTACCAACAACAAAAGTAGCCAGTATTAAAGCTATCCCTGTCAGGTATGATAAATTAGCCGTTGCAGTAAAGAATTTGCTATCAGTTAATAAAATTAAAACAGCCAGTACTACGCAGGCTCCGAAGTAAAAAAATTGTTTGCTGTAATTTTTTTTAAATCCTAAAAAACTTTGCAAAACACCATCGCCACTGCGGTATTCTACAGAAAAAATACATAGCAGGCCAATAGCCACCAGTATGGCATACAGCCATATCAATATCCAATCCACGCCTTTTCCTATTTCCGGACTTTTCTGATACATTTTAAAAAAGTAGTTTTAATTTTTTACAGTGTCTTTGAGTTCCGGTTTTCTTTTTCCGTTGGGTAAAACAGCTTCTGTTTTTATTACAGGGCGGTCATTATTACTATCTTTTTTAGGCAATTCTTTTTCGATGGTTGTATCAGTATCTTCCTTTATTTTTTCCAGTAAATCTGATTCATCGTCCTGTTCCAGCCCAATGGTATCCTTTATCCCTTTTAGATAGCCTTTTGCAACCAGGTAAGCTGAATCTTTCAAATGACGCAGCGAGTCCTGTGTTTTTAAAGCAGCATAAATACGGGCGGGTATCAAATTAAGGTTAGACAACTGTTCAATTTGTGCCAGCCTTGCCGTACCGGTAACGGAATCTTTTAAATATTTTTCAATCATCAAACCAACAATAGGCGCTGCATAAGTTCCTCCAAAATGACCGCTGTTTTCCACAACACACATTATGGCGATACGGGGATTATCCCTTGGTGCGAAGCCGCAAAAGAACGCATGGTTAGGTTGCTTGACTGATCCAATATAATTTTCAACCGTACCTGTTTTTCCACAAATGGTAATACCTTCTACTTTGGCTCCTACGCCGGTACCTCTCTCAACTACCCCCTCCATACCGTCATGTACCGCATCAAAAACGCTATCTGGAATATCAATTGCATTGTGTTCTTGAGTAAAAGCTTTTAGCAAACCAAATTTATCACCTCCTTCAATAGAATCAACCACATGCGGTATTTTATACCAGCCTTTATTGGCAAGATATGCCATCTCATTGGCTACCTGCAAAGGCGTTACGTTTACCTCACCCTGTCCAATGCTTACAGAACGAAAGTTACAATAGTTCCATTTTCCATCGCCGTAAGCTTTGTCAAAATGAGCCGGCGTTGGAATATTGCCCCTTTTTTCCGAAGGTACGTCTACTCCTAATCTATGCCCAAGTCCAAAAGCATACATATACCTGTCCCAGCTTGCAAGGCTGCTATCAATTGTTGGATATTTTGGATTATTAATTACCTTTTGCATTACGGTGGCAAAATAGGTGTTGTCTGATATAGTGATGGCGCCCCGCAAGTCAAATACGCCCTTGTCTAAACACTTCATTGGTCTGCTGGTACCACAACCATAAAAAGCTCCGGTACAGACAACTTTAAAATGCGTATTAATCACGCCTTCGTGCAAACCTACCAATGCCTGCAATGTTTTAAAAGTAGAACCGGGAGAATAAGTTGCACCCACCGTTCTATTTAATAACGGTAAAGCCGGATTAAGAAAGAGTTCGGAAAAATGCTTTCTTCTTTCGCTGCCTGAAAGAAATTTTGGCTTGTAAGTTGGCGCACTTACCATTGCCAATATACCACCCGTTCTGGGATCAATTGCCACAATTGAACCTAATTTATTTTGCATCAGCTTTTCACCCAATTCCTGCAAGTCAATATCAATGGAAGTATGCATATTTTGACCTGCGATAGCTGCCGTATCAAACTTGCCATTTTCTAATTTTTCAGTCAGGCGGTTTTTATTATCCCGTTTCCAGTATTCAATACCTCTTTCGCCCATCAGTACTTTTTCATAACTGCGTTCTATCCCCGTCATACCGGCGTAATCCCCGGAAACATATCCTTCCTCTTTATGTCTTTTTAAAAAATTGTTATCTACTTCTGCGGTATAACCCAGCACATTGGCCGCCGCATCATAAGGATAACTTCTCACAGACCGCTCCTGCAGATAAAATGCCGGTGCAAATTTGTACAATACTTCATTAAGCATAGCCATTTTTGCTTCGCTTAATAAAGCTTCAAAAACAGATGGCCTGGTTCTGCCATTTTTAACAATCAAATCCACAACTCTTTTTTTAAACTGTGCTGTATCAATTTGTAAAATTTTGCACAACGCAAAAGTATCAACGCCTTTTAATTTATTGGGCGAAAGCATCAAATCGGAAATGATTGTATTTTGCAGCAGCACTTTATTGTGACGGTCGTATACAATGCCTCTGTCCGGATAAACTACCTTTCTGAATTTACCCTGATCGTCGGCCATTATTTTGTATTTGGATGAAACTATCTGCAGCGAAAAAAGCCTTGCAATGATAATAACAAACATAAAGGCAAAAATTAAGCGGATTACATTTTGGCGGGATTGGTTAAAGACGGACAATTTTTATGGTTTAATTTGTTGTTTATTATATTTCAGTATCGATACACTTACCAAATTTAAACTATAGTTGGGCTAAATAAAATAAGACTTTAAAAAATAAGCCATTACACTGTGTTAGTTCTGAATTTTTGTTTTCTTGAAAACAGCAATTCTGCAATAACAATTAATACCAGGCTGATGAGTGTTGAAAACAATGTTTTTATAATGAACTCCCAATAATTTCCAAACTGCAGGGCCTCCAGCAAAAACAACCAGGTATTGTGCAGCAGGGTTAATACCCCGGCATATATCATGTAGGGGATAAAGCCACCCATGCTTTTTAAAGAGGGTTCTTCGTAATTGGTTTCGGCACCCTCATGTGGTATCATAAAGTTAATTACGAAAGGTCGTACATAAGCAATCAGCACACAGGCGGCTGCGTGAAAGCCTGGGTTATGGTGGAAACTATCCAATGCATAACCCAGTAAAAATGCCAGTATCATTTGCAGGGTACGGCTAAACTTAAATGGCATCCAGAAAATAAATAAAATATAAATGTAGGGAGTTGCCATATAGCTAAGGTGTACCCTGTCCAGTACAAAAAACTGTACCAGTATCAGTAAAATAAACCGCAGGATATTTTTAACCAGTGTACTCATAGTTGCTGCCCGGACAGTTAATTATTGATCTTTGTTTTTGCTTTTTCCACTAACTTATTAATTTCCTCCCTTTGGTAATTTTCAATGGCATACACGTATTGAAGATTATAGAAATTAGCAGTGGATTTTATTTTGATGATGTAATTATTAGTACTCTTTTCAGGCATCACCTCTTCTACGGTACCAATCATTAAGCCATACGGAAACGTAGTAGTGATGCCACTGGTAAATACGGTATCGCCTTTGGCTACTTTTACACTTTTTCTTACATTGATCATGGAAAGATAATTGGGTTCTTTTCCGTCCCAAATAATGGTACCTCCGCCCTGCGGATCGTTTTTTAGTATTGCATTTATCCGGCTGTCTTTGTGCAGCAGGCTCATTACTACCGCATAATTTTCGCTAACATCTGTTACAATACCAATTACACCGTTATTGGCATCTATAACACCTTCATCTTTTTTTACCTGCTGTGCAGTGCCCCTGCCTAAGACGATAAAATTATTTTGTGTAGATACTGAATTTGAAACTACTTTGGCCGCCTGGTATGCCCACTTGCGATGATGACCCAGCGTATCGTAGGGGATAGAATCAGTTACTACTTTAGTACTTGTGTCAGGTATCGCAAAGTTTTCTTTCATTAAATTGAGAAGGCGTTCATTCTGTCGCTGAAGTTCCAGATTCTTTTTTTTTAGTGCAAAAAAATCATCCAGTTTGGTATATTGCTCATTTACCCTGCCGGTAACTTCATTCATATACACAGAAGCTCTAGCATTATGGTAGCGGTTGTAATGCACTATTAAATAAATACAAAACCCCTGCAGCACCAGGAAGACAATAAAATTAAAATACCTGCGGATGAAAAGAAAGATATTACGCATGAAGCATTCCTCCAAATCTCTCGGCGGGAGAGCAATTTGAGTATATGATATGTAGCACAGTTTTCAAAACAAAAGAACTTAAACTCACGAACGGTTATAAATAATCCAGCAAAAAGGGAAGTTAAATCAGCGCATTACAAAAGGATATTTATCGTAATTTTTCAACGCAATACCCGTACCTCTCACCACGCTTTTCAATGGATCGTCCGCAACATGTACCGGCAATTTTATTTTTGCGGCAATGCGCTTATCCAAACCCCGCAACAAAGCGCCGCCACCGGTAAGGTATAAACCACGCCGGTAGATATCTGCAGCCAGTTCCGGTGGGGTAGTTTCCAATGCCTTTAAGATGGCTTCTTCTATTTTAAAAATACTTTTATCCAATGCTTCTGCTACTTCCTGAAAACTAACCATCACCTGCTTGGGAATACCCGTAACAAGATCACGGCCATTTACAGGAATATCATCTGGTGGATTTTCAAGATCTTTCATGGCAGCGCCAACCTGTATCTTTATCTGTTCTGCGGTACGTTCGCCAATGAGTAAACTATGGTAACGGCGAAGTGCCTCCATAATATCTGCTGTAAATTCATCACCGGCAATACGAATGCTTTGATCACAAACGATACCAGCCAACGCAATTACGGTAATGCCCGTAGTGCCACCGCCAATATCAATAATCATATTGCCTACTGGTTCTTCCACATCAATACCAATACCCAATGCTGCAGCCATTGGCTCATGTAAAAGATATACTTCTTTGGCACCAGCCTGTTCAGCACTGTCTCTTACTGCACGCTTTTCAACTTCGGTAATACTGCTGGGTATGCAAATCATCATCCGCCAGCTTGGGGCAAACAACGGTTTTTTGGGATAGATCATTTTTATCATTTCCCGTATCATTAATTCTGCCGCATTAAAATCGGCAATTACGCCATCTTTTAAAGGACGTACGGTACGTATGCTTTCATGGGTTTTTTCGTGCATCATTAATGCCTTTTTACCCACCGCTAAAATATTTTTAGGATTGTTTCTGTCAAGGGCAACAATGGAAGGTTCGTTTACGACCACTTCGTCATTAAAGATTATCAGGGTATTTGCCGTGCCCAAATCCATGGCGATTTCCTGAGTGAAAAAGTTAAAAAGACCCATAATTTGTTATAGAGAAAAAGGATGTAAGATAATGAAGGCAAAGTTGAACTAATTTATTTGAATTAACAATGACAAATACTTTATTTTTCAATAAATTAAAGAAAGATTTTAATGATCAGACAATCATGAAAACCTCCTCGGAAAAGCGCTCTGCTAATTTGTCCAGTCAATCAATAAGGCAGGTAACCCGCTGGTTTAAAAGTTCAGTTTTACTCAGATAATAATTTTGCCTGCATTGTCAATCACCTGAATTCAAAGCCAATATCTTCCCGGTAATACATACCGTCAAAATGAATTTGTTCCAGCATATAATTAGACTGCTCTGCGGCTTCAGCGAGGCTTTCACCAAAAGAAGTAACGGCTAAAACACGCCCACCATTGGTAAGTACCTTATCGCCTTGCTGCTTTGTACCTGCATGAAAAATGACGGTACCTTCCAGCACAGTATCCGTAAGGCCTGTAATAACTTTACCGGTTTCGTGTTCATTGGGATAACCGCCGCTAACAGCCATTACTGTTACTGCATATTGTTTGCTGATACAAATGTTGATTTCATTTAAACGTTGCTCTGCCGTAGCAGATAAAATTTCCACCAGATCGTTTTCAATTCTTGGAATGATTACTTCTGTTTCAGGATCTCCCAGGCGGCAATTGTATTCTATTACAAATGGCTCTCCCTGTACATTTATTAACCCGATAAAAATAAATCCTTTGTAATCCAGCGACTCTTTTTGTAACCCTTCAATGGTGGGTTTAATAATTTTTTGGGTAACAATTTCCATATAAGCTGCATCTGCAAAAGGCACCGGGCTAACGGCACCCATGCCGCCTGTATTGGGTCCTGTATCTCCAATGCCAATTTTTTTATAATCTTTTGCTTCCGGTAATATCACAAAATTTTTTCCATCTGTTAACACAAAAACACTTACTTCAATGCCATCCAGGAATTGTTCTATTACCACTCTTTTTCCGGCTTCACCAAATTTAGAATTTTGAATCATCAACTGAAATTCGGCCAATGCTTCAATGTGGTTATTACAAATAATTACCCCTTTACCTGCTGCCAGTCCATCTGCTTTTAATACTATTGGCAACGGGTGGTTGCGGATGTATTGAATGCCGGCATCGTAAGTGCTGGTGTCAAATTCTTTGTAAGCAGCCGTTGGAATGTTATGCCTTTCCATGAATGCTTTGGCAAATGCCTTACTTCCTTCCAGCTGCGCCGCTTCTTTGGATGGCCCAATCACCTGTATGTGAGCAGTGTCTTCCCGGTTTTTAAAATAATCATAAATTCCTTTTACCAATGGTTCTTCGGGGCCCACTATCAGCATGGCAACTATATTTTTTATACAAAAAGCAGCCAGGCCTTCAAAGTCATTTACAGCAAGTGGAATATTGGTTCCAAATGGGGAAGTGCCTGCATTTCCAGGGGCAATAAACAGGTGGTCGCATAAGGTACTTTTATTAATTTTCCACGCCAGTGTATGCTCCCGTCCGCCGCCGCCTACTAATAATATGTTCATGGGTTATTTTTTATTAAAAATATCTTTGAAGTTGTTAAAAAATAGAATTTTCATTTGCTCATCTTAAGCTGATACCTGCCGTACAGGCTGCAACCACTCCTGGCAGACCCACGTGGCGGATGTCATCACCGGCCACTCTTAAGATTATAAAGCTTTCTGGAAATCTTTATTAAACAACTTCTTCGGTCTGCGAATTTAAAGCAGCCACCACAGTTAACCATAAATTTTTTAAAAAGTATACTCCCGTTGTTTTTAAGAAATAGCAGAATGGTTAGCCGTACTTAAAAGAAAATTACTACTTTGGAGGGATGAACTATATTTATCAGCAGCACCTAAAAAATATACTATGATTGAAAAACCCGTTTCAGCCAAACATCCACGTGGCTTGTACGTATTGTTCTTTACAGAAATGTGGGAAAGATTTGGATTTTATTTAATGATAGGTATTTTGCCTTTGTTTCTGCGGGCTACTGATAAAGGCGGCAGGGGAATGGACAATGCTTTATCCATTGATGTAGTAGGTACTTATGTTGCGTTGGTTTATCTCACACCTTTTTTAGGAGGTCTGCTCGCTGACCGGTATTTAGGATACCGCAAATCAATTTTTATTGGAGGCGGTTTAATGGCGTTGGGATATCTGATACTCGGCATTCCGGGTAGTAACAGCTTATTGTTTGCCGGCCTTGGTTGTGTTATTGTGGGCAATGGTTTTTTTAAACCCAATATCAGTACCCTGCTGGGCAATATTTATAATACAAAAGAATTAAAACCCAAAAAAGACATTGCCTATAATATTTTTTATATGGGGGTAAATATTGGTGCCTTTATCTGCAATTTTGTTGCGGCCTACTTAAGAAATAATTATAACTGGGGCTATGCTTTTATGGCAGCCGGCGTGGGAATGATTATTGCTTTAATTTGGTTTGCGTTTGGCCAGAAATATGTAAAGCAGGGCGATATTATGAATCCGGTTCAAAAGGAAGACATGCCCATGTCGAAAATTGTATTGTATGTTTTTGTGCCTGCGATCATTGCCGGTGCCATTGGCTGGTTTATTCCCGGTAATATTATTGGCTCCGATTCCAACGACGCATTTATTTTTGCCTGCGTTCCTATTATTATCTTTTATTTTAGTATTTGGGCAAGATGTAAAGGCCTGGATAAAAGGCGCATTGGCACATTGCTTACCTTATTTGGAGTAGCCATTATTTTCTGGAATATTTATAACCAGAACTCTACTGCCCTTACCATTTGGGCCGAAACCTACACTAACCGGGAAACGCCACCTGCCGCAGAAAAACTATTAACGCCTTTTGCTTTTTTAGAAAAAGTAAACACCAATCCACATGAAGTTCCTGTAATTGACAATCAGTTTAGAACCAGTTTGGGCACGGATGGAAAGGTAATTACAGGCCTTGGAATAAACCCGTATTTTAAAAATTTACCCAAAGATAAATGGCCACCGCAGGGCCAGGATCTCAAATTGGTGTCAACAGAAATTTACCAATCCATCAACCCGTTCTGGATCATTTTATTAACGCCTGTTATTGTCGGTCTTTTCGGATTTTTAAGGGCAAGAGGCAAAGAGCCTTCCACACCGGAAAAATTTGCCTGGGGAACTTTAATCGCCGGCTTGTCATCGCTTGTAATGGTGTTCGCCTGCCTTTCAACCAATATCTATTTAAACAAAGTTTCTTCAGGATGGATATTTGCCAGCTATGGTGTATTCACTATCAGCGAATTATTTATGAGCCCGGTGGGTTTATCGCTGGTATCAAAAGTAGCACCCAGGCGGTTTACTTCGCTAATGATGGGTGGATGGTTTATTACTACTTCACTGGGGGGGAAAATATCAGGAATTTTAGCCGGCTTCTGGGATCAGTTTGATAATAAAGCTTTTTTCTTTGCAATCAGCGCCGTGGCAGCCATTGTAGCCTGCTTCTTTATATTTCCACTTACGAAAAGATTATCAAAAGTTGTTGATGAAGCTACTGCACAAATTGAATAGGCCGTTAGCTATGATCAAATGATAGAATCATTAAATTTTAATTACTACGTAACCGGTTTTGCAGATGCCGGTTATTTTTTGTAAAAAAAACTGCTGCCATCATGATAGAGAAGAAAATATTTAAACCCTTTGTTAGTGCAGACACCAACATGAAAGAGTTTACTGTAAAGGCATTGGTGATGGGAAGTATTTTTGGAATTTTATTTGGCGCTGCCAATGTTTACCTGGCACTCAATGCAGGGCTTACTGTTTCTGCTTCTATCCCGATAGCTGTGCTGGCAATTACATTGGGCAAAAGGTTATTCAAAACTACCATTCTCGAAAATAATATCATTCAAACAACTGGATCGGCAGGCGAAAGTATTGCATCTGGTGTAGTGTTTACCTTACCGGGCTTCTTATTTTTAACAGCCAAAGACTCCGTTCATTATTTTGATTATGTGATTATTTTGGTATTGGCAATTTTTGGTGGTTTGTTGGGTACACTGATGATGATTCCGCTTCGCCGTTCCTTGATTGTAAAAGAACATGACACCCTTCCTTATCCCGAGGGAACTGCCTGTGCGTCTGTTTTAAAAGCAGGAGAAAAAGGAGGGGCTGTGGCAAAAACTGCTTTTTATGGATTGGGTGTTGCCTTTGTATATGCCATTTTTCAAAGAGGGTTTAAACTCATTTCAGAAACATCTTCGTTTGCCACAAAAGTAACCAATAAAATTTTTCCCTCCGCAACAGTAGCAGCTGATATTACTCCGGAATATTTGGGTGTTGGATATATTATAGGTTTTAGAATTGCCGGCATTTTGGTGGCGGGTGGCATGTTAAGCTGGCTGGTGTTGATTCCTTTATTGTCTTCTCTAATTCCAGACCAGATGATTGCGCTGCAACAGATAAAATTAGGACTGTTGGCAGATATTACAAAAGCCAGTCAGAATTCAGGAAGCTGGAATCCAGTTACCCAAACTTTTGCCAATAAAGCCGATGCCATTTACCGGGCCTATATCCGGCAAATTGGTGCCGGTGCCGTGGCAGCAGGTGGAATGATTACGTTGATAAAAACTATTCCTACCATCATCTCCTCTTTTAAAGAAAGCATTGCATCTGTAAAAAATAAAACGGAAGGAGCCGTTAGCCGGACTGATAAAGACCTCAGTATAAAGATTGTTTTATTTGGCAGTATCGCATTGGTAGTTTTTATGGCTGTATTACCTATTATTCCTGGCAATAACATTTTAAATAAAGCGTTGGTCGGAATTTTGGTGATTATTTTCGGGGCATTTTTTGTTACGGTTTCTTCCAGGATTGTGGGGATTATCGGCTCCTCTAATAATCCTATTTCAGGAATGACAATTGCTACCGTAATGATTACCTGTTTAATTTTTGTTGCCGTAGGCTGGACAGGACAATCTTACGAACCAATGGCACTGGTAGTAGGCGGCATGGTTTGTATTGCCGCAGCTAATGCGGGTGCCACTTCGCAGGATTTAAAAACAGGCTATCTTGTTGGCTCTACCCCAAAATATCAGCAACTGGCACTTTTTGTTGGCGCCATTGTTTCCTCTATCGTTATCGGCATTACTATAAAAGTTTTAGATACGCCTTCCACAGCGATGGCAGCGCAGGGAATTACCCACGCCATCGGCACCAAATATAATGCCCCACAGGCAACATTGATGGCCACTTTAATAAAAGGTATTTTATCTTTTAACCTTGATTGGAATTTTGTATTGGTGGGTGCGGCCCTGGCGTTGGTGATGGAATTGTGTGGTATTAAATCGTTGAATTTTGCCGTAGGTGTTTATCTTCCTTTGTCTACAACCTTACCAATTTTTATTGGAGGAGCCATTCGTGGTTTGGTTGACAAAGTAAAAGCAAAACAGCTTACGCAATTAAAAGACGGAGAAGAAGATTTACAAACAGGCAATTTATTTGCTACCGGTTTGGTAGCAGGTGGATCTTTGATGGGGGTAATATTTGCTTTTTTAAGTGTAAATGAAGCCATTGCCAACAGTATGGAAAAAATAAGTTTACAAAGTTGGCTGATAAAAATATTGAGTGAAAACGGTTATTATTTATTGGGCGCTTTTTTATTTGGACTGATGGGCTGGATGTTATATAAAACAGCTATGAAGAAAGCTGAGATAGAAATGGAATAACAGCTCACTCAACAATTAAATATTGTAAACAGGATTATAAAGAGCAGCACGAAGTTTAAATGTACACGTGTGCGACGCCACTGCAGCTGCACATAGCTGCTGTATTTGCCGGGCCAAAAATTGTTTTATAAAAAATCTAAATACCTGTTCTTTGTGCCAAGAATAAGGGAATCATCTGCGCCAAGCCATTTATTTAAAACAGTGGCATACACATTTTTAAAATCTACGGTGTGTTTTAAATCGCCTTCGTTTAAATCGGCGAGGTCAGGCATGGCATTGAGTATGCCTTTTTGTTTTAAACCACCACTAATAAAAAACATATTATTGGCCGTTCCATGATCGGTTCCGCCACTGGCATTCTGCGTTACCCGCCGGCCAAATTCGCTAAAGGTCATCATCAATACATCCTCAAAAAGGTTGTTCTTTTTCAGGTCGCTTGTAAATGCTTTTACAGCATCATTCAATTCAGTAAATAATCTTTTTTGTTGATTTTCCTGGTTAACATGTGTATCAAAACTTCCCAAAGAAACATAATATACTTTGGTGTTGATATCGCTCATGATCAATGAAGCAATTGTTTTAAGATCTTTACCCAATGCAGTAGCAGGGTAGGTTTCAGCCGTTGGATGTACTTTACTTTGCTGAAAAATATAATCGGCACTGCTGAGTGTTTCACTCATTGTTTTGTAGAGATAGTCTACCGTTTCTTCACCCGTGTGATGGTCTGCACTCAGGTCTTTAAAATATTTTTCGTTGCTGGTGCTGTACAATCTTCGCGGATCTTTAAAAGCCAGTCCGTTGGTATTATTTCCTTTTAATGCAAGGCTTAAAATATCATCAATTTCCAAAGCCTGCGTTGGCTTGTCACAACCCTTACATTGCGCATCTAAGTAACGGCCAATCCAACCCGTGCTTACATATTCATTGCTATTACTGGCGGTTTGCCAAATGTCCATACTTCTAAAATGAGAGCGGTCGGGATTGGGGTAACCTACATTATTTAGTATGCCCAGGCTACCATCGTTGAACAGCTCTTGAAAGCCCGCCAATGCTGGGTTCAACCCTACTTCATCTGTTAGTTGTACAGCATTGGTTTTGGTAATACCCAGCTTAGGTCTTTCCTTGTAGTAGATATCATTGGTAATGGGAATTACAGTATTCAGTCCATCATTGCCACCACTAAACTGTACCACCACCACCACCTTATTACCAGCAGGCACCATCGCTGGCTTTTCAAAAGCTTTTAAAAATTTAGGTAACATTAAAGATGCTGTAGCCAGTGAACCAACCTGTAAAAAATGTCTGCGTTTAATAAGCATAATAAACCCCTCCTTATTTAATCTTTAAAATAATATTTAAACCTGTAAGCATATTCAAATCATCTTGCGCTGTCTTTCCTCCTTCGGGCAGTTGGAGGTTGCCTTCAACACAACTGATACTCCGGTGTGCTCATCAAATTTATTATAGCACTTTTTATAAAGTTTTCCCTGCTTTCATTGTTGAGATATTTTGCTAGTAAAACAGTACTCAGTTTACTGTTGCTTTGCAGAATAGTTTTCGCAATATTATCCTGCAAATTTTCCCGTGGCACTCCTTTAAATATAGCGGCTACCGCTTCCCAATTAACAGTTACCGTACCGGTTTTTGCCGCATAAGCTTTGTTTACCCGGGCGGTTACTTTGTCGTCCATCATTTGACCCATCATAACATCATCATCGCTTTTGGGGCGAATATTGATGGCTTCATCTGTTGTTAAAATTTGTGGAATGCGCAAGCGCAACATTAGTGTGCTGCTATCTATCCAGCTTTTCCCTCCTGGCCATCCTGCCACGTTGGGCGGATAAAAAAGGATCTGTCCAAGTGCCCTTTGAAATAGTAATTGGGCATTATTATTTTGCATGTCCATTGGTAACAACCTGCGGATACCTGCAATCAATTCTACTGGTGATTTTATTTTTGTGCCGATATTTTTTTCTTCATAAAACCAATCGCTGGTAAAAACATCTGTCATCAGTTTTTTGATATCATACCCACTTTCATACAACCGGTTGGCAAGCCACGTAATTTTTACTTCATTTGTTTTTTCATTTACAAAATAGCGGTATATCTTTTTTGTAATAAAGTAAGCCGTTTGTTTTTGTTCCAGTAAAATATTAATAATATCATCACCGTTAAAATTGCCGGCCTTACCTAAAAAAACTTTACTGCCAGTATCATGTTGAAAAGGCCGGAATAAAAATTCACCCTGCTGATTAAAACCCCATCCTGTAAAGGCCCGGGCAGCTTCCTTTACATCATTTTCTGTATAGTTACCGCGGCCCATGGTAAACAGTTCCATTACTTCGCGGGCAAAATTTTCGTTGGGATGTTGCTTTTTGTTTTGCCGGTTGTTTAAAAATTGTAACATGGCCGGGCTTTTACTTACCGATCTTAACATGTCACTGAATTTTCCGAAAGCATTGCTTCTAATTATATCCAGTAATTGTTGCTGATAATAAATATTGACCACCCTGCATGCAAAATGCCCATGCCAGAATAAACTCATCTTTTCCCTCAGCTGTGCCTGGCTGTTGATCATTTCATCCAGCCAGCGAAGGTTTAAGCTTTTAAGATCTTCCCTGGATTGCTTTTGTAAGGCCCGTTTTTCATCTTTTGTAAGTTTTTCCATCTGCGCTACATCCCGCATCCCTGTTACCAAACCATCCGTTAAATTATTCGCTACTTCTATTTTTTCCAGTGGCTTTGCAGAGGTGGTTAACAAAAGTTGCCACAATTGTTTTGAAGTAATATTATCGAGGCTGGCAGCATTTTCAGCCGTTGGGCCAAAACCGGCCCGCCATAAAAGATGTTGATTTTTTAAACGGTTGGATAAAGGCATATGTCTAATTTAAGTCAGTTGCTATTGACTGATTTAATACGTGCTGGTTTAACGCTCCTTTAATATTTTTAGTCTTCTATACTATATTTTAACAGGTTTCAATTAGCTACATTAAATGGTTACTTAAAATAGAACTGGGCTAAACATGTAGCCTACTTTCAATTTTTATTTTTTAGCAATCAACCATCGCATGCCAATCTATATCGGCACAACGCTGCCCAGACTGGAAGAAAAACTAAAATTATTATTTACCCCTTTGTAGTTTGGTACATTCTCCCCTGTTGCTCTGTATTTGTTCTTGTGTAGCCTAAAGTAACGAGATTGTTTAAAGCCATTTCAAGAAAAAGGCATTTAGTTATTTGATAAGATACGCCAGGGTAAATCATCGCACTAATAGAGTAACCTTTTACTGTGTGAAAATAATCCGGGATACCATTGTTTAAATCTTTCCTGTAATTTGACTGTCCGCCCAGGCTGGCATCCGCAAAAACAAAGAAGGCTTTCGCCAACGGCAGGTATTTGCGCACATAGATTGATGCGCCAATATTTTTTACATTATTATGAATAAGTGGCGGGTTTTGATTGTAATCATAATTGTAAGAAGAAAAAACAAGCCGGACTCCTAAAACGACATTATCCCTTACAACGCAAGCAAAAGACGGGCTTAAATTAAAAGAAGAATATTTTGGGTAGAAGGAGTGGTCGCTCGGATTATTTGATTTATAGTCAGATGAGAAAAGCCTACATCTCCACCCAAAAAATGCGAACCTTTTGAAATTTGTGCAGCAGCACTGATGCCGGCAAAAAAAGTAATAGCAAGTAAAAAAATTTTCATAGAGCAAGCTTAGATTATTATAAAGTATACGCAACTATTGAGCCACCCGTGGGCTCATTCGCTGCAATATATCTGTTAAATAAAATCAAATAAGGGGGGCGCCGAAATATGAGTGCAAAACTTTAGGGAGGTTAATACCAGTTTCGGTTTGATTATTTTCCAGCAGGCATGCAACGACCCTCGGCAGTGCCAATGAAGAGCCATTTAAAGAATGTAACAGTTGTATTTTCCCGTCCGCATTTTTATAGCGTATCTTCATCCGGTTGGTTTGATATGTTTCAAAATTGCTTACAGAACTCACCTCAAGCCATTTTTGTTGGGCTGCACTAAACACTTCAAAATCGTAGGTGAGGGCGCTGGTAAAGCTCATGTCACCACCGCATAAACGCAGTATCCTGTATGGTAACTGAAGATGATTTAACAGCCTTTCTACATGGGTTACCATCGCTTCCAGCACATCGTAACTTGTATCAGGATGCACCAGTTGTATAATTTCTACTTTATCAAATTGGTGAACCCTGTTTAAACCACGTACATCACTGCCAAAACTACCAGCTTCTCTTCTAAAGCAGGGAGTGTACGCCGTCATTTTAATGGGTAGCTCTGTTTCCTTTACTATCTCATCCCGGTAAATATTTGTTACGGGTACTTCGGCGGTTGGTATTAAATATAAACCATCTGCTGTTGCATGATACATCTGGCCCTCTTTATCGGGCAACTGGCCGGTACCATACGCACTGGCTTCATTTACCATCAATGGTGGTAAATATTCTGTGTAACCCGCAGCAGTATTATAATCTAAAAAATATTGTATTAATGCCCGTTGCAGTTTAGCTCCTTTGCCTTTGTACAATGGAAATCCACTGCCGGTTATTTTGGTTCCTGTTTCAAAATCAACCAGATCGTATTTTTTTATTAAATCCCAATGTGGCAAAGCATTTTCAGGCAATGAAGGTTTTATGCCACCTTCTTTTACCACTTCATTTTCTTCCGGGCTTTTACCTTTTGGAACAGATGTATGCGGCAGATTGGGAAATTTAATCATGGAATCATGCAGTTCTCTTTCAGCAATATTTAGCTGATCATTTAATTGCTGCAGGGTAGATTTATGCTGTATAACCTCCTGTTTTTTTTGTTCGGCAGCTTCCTTTTCACCTTTGCCCATCAGCAACCCGATGGCTTTACTGGCCGCATTTAAATCGGCTTGTAAAGTTTCACTTTCAACTTTAAGTTTACGTACCTGCTCATCTATTTTCACTACTTTATCCACCAACAATAAATCGTCAAAGTGCTTTACACTTAACCGCTCTTTTACCAGGTCTGTATTTTGACGAATAAAACTAATCTGTAACATTTTAAATAAATTTTTTCCAAAGATAGAACACAGAGAACGCTGATGAAGCAGATTTTCACACATTTTGATTTTGCTGTTTCAAATAATTAATTGAAAGCTGTTTCAAATTATTTGTTCTCTATCATTAAAAATCTATCCATTGCTTTTTTTCTTATCTATATAAATTTATAATTACTATGTAATATTTTTTATTAGTTATTAAAAATCTGTCATTGGTATCCTCCTTCTTTTACAGCTGTTTTAGCCCACCTAGCTTCATCCGAAATGAAACTTTCAGGCTGGCGTGTTCCATCTTCCTTATTAAATTATCTTTGCCAGATGGACCATGCAAAAGAAGATTTACAGGTTAGGTGGCTAAAGCTTCGCATTAAACTAAAGGAAAAATTTGGCATTAAGCCAGATATGGATGGCATATTGTTTTTGATTGGTGTACAGGAACTGGGTACCGCCAAACAGGTGTACACCAAAGAACAAAAGCAAGACCTGATGCACATTGCGGTTTGCACCTTATTGTCACAAAGCGGTTATTATGTTATGGAGGGATTGGATGAAGAAGGTTGGCCGCACTTTAAACAATTAAAGCCTTTGCCGGAATTCAATATGTACGAGCAGGAGAATTTTTTAAAAGACCATGTTTTGCTTTACTTTGGGCAGATTTTTAAAAAAGAAGATTAAGAATGCAACCATTTTTTAAGTTTATTTTGCCATTAATCTTGTGTATGCCTGTTTATTTATTGCAGGCACAAGGAATTAAAAAACCTGTAAAAAAGCTACCGGTTCATACAATAATAAGTAATGTTGTTGTAAAAGAAAGTGTGGCTGACACAGAAAAAATAACAGCTCCTGTACGCATTAAAATCACTACCAGCCTGGGCGAGATTATAGTAAGGTTATCAGACAAAACTCCTAAGCACCGGGATAATTTTGTAAAATTGGTGAATGCCCATTTTTACGACAGCTTACTTTTTCACCGCATCGTTAGTGGTTTTATGATACAGGGTGGCGACCCCAACAGTAAAAATGCTGCACCAGGAATTTTGCTCGGTAATGGAGATGTTGGCTATAAAATACCTGCTGAATTCGACTCTACCCTTTACCACAAAAAGGGTGCATTGGCTGCCGCAAGAGACAATAACCCACAAAAAGCCAGCAGCGGTTGCCAGTTTTATATTGTGCAGGGAAAGAAATACAGTAACACTGAACTGGATATGATTGAAGCAGAGAAGGGCATTTATTTTTCTCCTTCAAAACGCATGACCTACGCAATGAACGGCGGTACCCCTAAGTTAGATATGAACTATACCGTTTTTGGAGAGGTAGAAACCGGTATGGAAATAGTGGATGAAATTGCCCTATCGCAAACAGATAACAATAACCGGCCCCTAACTAATATCAGTATGAAAATGGAAGTGATGAAAGAAGATGAAAAATAAGTTAATTTGCGGCTGAAAGCAAAAAACTGAAAGTATCAGTTTAAAATATCAGACATCAGTAAATTTTTTACACCTAAATTATACATCATGAATGTTCCTTCAAATCTCCGGTATACAAAAGACCATGAGTGGATTGCTTTAGACAATAATATCGCCACCATTGGTATTACAGATTTTGCACAGGGCGAATTGGGTGATATTGTGTACGTGGATATTGCAACAAAAGGAAAAACCCTTGCAGCAGAAGAAATATTTGGCACTGTAGAAGCCGTTAAAACCGTCAGTGACCTTTTTTTACCGGTTTCCGGAATAATTATTGAAATCAATCCTGCGCTGGAAGCCCAGCCTGAACTGGTTAATACTGATCCTTATGGCGAAGGCTGGATGATTAAAATGACTGTT
Organism: Ferruginibacter sp.; assembly: GCF_014377975.1. Lineage (GTDB taxonomy): Bacteria > Bacteroidota > Bacteroidia > Chitinophagales > Chitinophagaceae > Ferruginibacter. Next base: position 27,892 of record NZ_JACMOO010000054.1, on the reverse strand, counting down.
GATAATGTGAGCGATGTGGCAGCACTAATGAGTGCAGAAAATTATACATCTCTGGTAGGGTAATTTTAAAGTTTGGATTTTATTTATCCATATATTATTTAAATTCAGTAATTTTTTTGTAATTAATGCAAGCAGAAAATAAAGTTTCGGTTAAAAAATTTATTCCGGGTATCATTTGGCTGGGCGTGGTATTAACACTTGTTATGATACCCGGAAAAGAATTACCTGAGTCAGAATTTTTATTTAAGATCAACTTCGACAAATTTGTGCATGTAGGTATCTTTGGTTTGCTCGCTGTTTTATTTTGCTGGCCATTTTACAAAACCAACATTGACAGCAAAAAAAAGATCCGCTATTTTATCATCATCGCTTTACTAACAAGTGTATTCGGCTATTGCACCGAACTGATGCAGAAATACTGGGCAGAAGGAAGAACGTATGATTTAATGGACTGGCTGGCCGATAGCACCGGCGCATTGGGAGCTTTTGTTTTTTGCAGGATGTTTTTTATCAGTAAAAAACAGCCATAACAGCTATTTAACTATTGTAAGATAGAAATTAATCATTCTTTAAGTTTACCCCCATTTCTTACTTCAGAGCCTTTTATTTTAAGGCAGGTAATTTTTTTTGCCCACAATATTTTTATGATAAGAAAAACATTCATTAATTGCTGCATGCAGCAGTTTTTAGTACATTTGCCTATATGATGAACGTAGAGAACATGGAATACAATACCACACGTAGTTATTTAACGATGCGGGAGTATGGCCGACATATACAAAAAATGGTTGATTATGTGCTGACCATTGAGGACAAGGAAAAGCGTCAGCGCAATGCTATGAGCCTTATTGAACTGATGGGATTTTTAAACCCGCATTTAAAAAATGTGGAAGATTTCCGTCATAAATTATGGGATCATTTATTTTTGATCAGTGATTTTAAATTAGAGGTGGATAGTCCTTACCCGATCCCCACCAGGGAAACATTAAAGGCGAAACCAGAGCCATTACCTTATCCAAAAAGATACCCTAAGTTTAACCACCTGGGTAAAAATATTGAAATAGTTATCAATAAGGCTTTGAAAGAAGAAAATCCGGAAAAACGCCAGGGTTTTGCCAATGCAATTGCCTACTACATGAAGCTTACTTACAGTAACTGGCATAAAGAACTGGTGCATGATGATAACATACAGACCGAACTGCAAAGCATGACAGATGGTCAACTGGAGTTTAATAATCGCCCGTTTGTGAAACACCGGGTAGATAACAGGACGGATGATTATCCGGCCCGTGGTGCCAGCAATGGATACCGCAAAAATTTTAGTGCCAGAAATAATAACACCAACGCAGGAAGAGATAATAGGGGGGGAAATACCGGAGGTGGAAATAGAGCTGGTAGCGGTGGTAATAACAGGCCAGGTGGTGGAGACAACAGGAATAATAACACCCGGAATTTTAAAAAAAGATTTTAGAAAGAATTACCTGGTTCAGGCGCAAATAAAAAACCCTGGTTCAATATTTGAATCGGGGTTTTTTATTTAAAATTGTTACTTTCATTTTTAGAATTTTTCATTTTCATTGTAGCATATATTTTATGAGTTCATTTGAAGTAACGGGCGGCAAAAAACTTTTCGGCGAAATAACTCCGCAAGGCGCCAAAAACGAAGCATTGCAAATTATTTCAGCGGTATTACTTACAGCAGAAAAAGTAACCATCAATAATCTTCCCGACATAATTGATGTAAACCTGTTGATAGAATTACTGGGCGAAATGAAAGTAAAAATTAACAGGGTAAGCAGGGATACCTGTATTTTTCAGGCAGATGATGTGGATGTGGATTACTTAAACAGTGATGCTTACCACAAAAAAAGCGGCAAGCTAAGAGGCTCTGTAATGCTTGCGGGGCCTATGCTGGCACGTTTTAAGAAAGCGTATATTCCAAAACCAGGTGGTGATAAAATTGGCAGAAGAAGACTGGATACCCATATCATTGGATTTGAAAAACTGGGTGCTGGTTGTGAATACAATCCCGATGGCTTTTTTTATTTGGCGGCCGGTAAATTAACAGGCGCCCACATCGTATTGGATGAACCAAGTGTAACCGGTACCGCCAATATTTTAATGGCCGCGGTAATGGCAAAGGGTATTACCACTATTTACAATGCAGCCTGCGAGCCGTACCTTCAGCAACTGTGCAAAATGCTGAACCGCATGGGTGCCCGCATCAGCGGCATTGCAAGCAACATGCTCACCATTGAAGGTGTAGATGAATTAGGAGGCACCGAACACCGCCTGTTGCCTGATATGATTGAGGTAGGCAGTTTTATTGGTCTTGCTGCCATGACGCAGGGCGACATTACCATTAAAAATGCAGGGCTGGAATATTTGGGTGTAATCCCTGAAAGATTTCAGCAACTCGGCATACATATGGAATTTATTGGGGATGACATTCATATCCCATCGCAGGAATTATATGAGATTCAGAAATACATGGATGGGGGCATTTTAACTATTTACGATCATCCCTGGCCGGGCTTTACACCCGATCTGTTGAGCATCGTTCTGGTAATTGCCACGCAGGCCAAAGGCAGTGTGCTCATTCACCAGAAGATGTTTGAAAGCCGTTTGTTTTTTGTTGATAAATTGATTGATATGGGGGCACAGATAATTTTATGCGATCCTCATCGTGCTGTGGTAGTAGGGCTTGAAAGAGAACAACAACTGCGGGGTATTACAATGAGTAGTCCGGATATCAGGGCTGGCGTGGCTTTGCTAATTGCGGCGTTAAGTGCTCAGGGCAAAAGCGTGATACAAAATATTGAACAGATAGACCGGGGATATCAAAATATTGATTTGCGGCTGCAGGCGTTGGGTGCCGGTATAAAAAGAATTGATTAGTCTGTACAGTTTTCTTTTCTTTGCAAATGGCCATCCCCAATAAAATCATCATCATTACAGCCCCATCGGGCGCAGGTAAAACATCTGTAACGCTTCATTTAATGCGTACCTTTCCGCAACTGGCTTTTTCTGTTTCAGCCGCCACCAGGCAGCCAAGAGGCACAGAAAAAAATGGGGTAGATTATCATTTTATAAGCATGGAAGCTTTTAAACAAAAAATTCAGCAAAACGAATTTGCTGAATGGGAAATGGTGTACGAAGGAAAATATTATGGCACGTTAAATAGCGAACTTCAACGCATTTGGGATGCCGGAAAAATCCCCATACTGGACATTGATGTAAAAGGCGCCATACATGTCAAACTGCAATATCCAAATTCTTCACTCAGCTTATTTATTGTTCCTCCATCGGTAGCCGCATTAAAATCCCGTTTGGAAAGCCGTGGTACAGAAACGGCAGAATCGCTGGCTGCAAGGGTTAACAAAGCAGCATACGAAATTTCTTTTAAAGACCAGTTTGATGAACAAATTGTGAATGATACGCTGGAGCATGCCTGTAGCGACGCAGAGCGCATTATACGGGCATTCATCAACAGTTAAATTGATTTTTCTTTTAAATCAATGTTTGTTATTATTTTTACTTTATGGATTGGATTGCACTTATAGCCATTATTATTTCTTTACTCCTGATTGGGTTTTTTTCGGGGATAGAAATTGCGTTTGTATCTGCCAACAAGCTTTCGATGGAGTTACGAAAAAAGCAGGGTACTTACAGCGGAAGGGTTTGGGGCGAATTTGCTGATAAACCTGCCCGGTTTATTGGTACAACGCTGGTAGGCGTAAACCTGGTGCTGGTGGTGTATGGCTTGCTGGTAGGTGAGTTTTTATATCCCCTGTGGCACTATATTGAATTGAAATTACCTTTATCCCTGGCAGATTATGTGAAATACATCAAGCTTTTGGTAGAAATAATTTTATCTACCCTTATTGTACTGTTCATCGAATTTGTTTTTAAAGCATTTTTCAGGGCAACCAACGAAAGCATTTTAAGCAATGGTTTTATAGCCTGGATTGTACAATTTTTTTATGCTGCTTTTTCTGCCACTTCTACCTTTTTTGTAAATATAGCCGAGTGGATATTGAGGTATATTTTTAATGTAAGGCTAAATGAGAAAAAAGAAGTGTTTACCAAGATTGACCTGGAACATTTTATGCAGCAAAGCAAACATCATGATGAAGAAGATACCAGCGATATCAATAAAGAATTATTTGAAAATGCGCTATCGCTGAGCGAAATTAAAATAAGGGAATGCCTGATACCCCGCAAAGAAATTGAAGGGGTAGATATTACTACCAATATTGAAGTGGTAAAAAATACATTCATCGAAACAAAGCTAAGCAAGCTGGTGGTGTATGACGAAAATATTGATAACATAGTGGGTTACGTTCACCAGTTAGACCTTTTTAAAAATCCGTTGGATATTCAATCTATATTGTTGCCCATTCCGGCAATTCCTGAAAGCATGAGCGCTACAGACCTGATGAATAAATTTAGTAAGGAAAGAAAAAGTATTGCCTGGGTGGTGGATGAATTTGGGGGTACTGCGGGCATTGTAACCATGGAAGATTTACTCGAAGAGATTTTTGGCGATATCCGTGATGAACATGATACTGAAGAATTTGTAGAAAAACAATTGGCCGCTAACGAATTTATTTTTAGCGGAAGGCTGGAACTGGATTACATAACCGAAAAATATGAGCTTAATTTTCCGGATAGCGAAGACACAGAAACCCTGAGTGGTTTTATCATTCATAACCGCAATGAAATACCCAAACAAAAAGAAACCTTCACCATAGGGAATTACCAGTTTGACATTTTAAACGTAAGCGATACCCGGATTGAAACGGTGAAATTGAGGGTGTTGAAATAACGAAGATCAGCAATCTTTTTAGAAAGGTATTGTCCTGTTTTGCAGCTTCTCCAATGTACTAGCGTAATATCAAAAAGCATGGGACGGAGTACAGCCTATTGTATTTTTTCATTTTGTGCGCAATAAATTAATAGTTTTTTGTCAACCTCTTTCTGCACAGCATAAAGGCTTGTACATTAGCAGGATCCGATTGACACCCCTATTTTTGCAGTAATGAACATAGTAATCAATATTAACTCATTGCCGAAAATGGGGCAGTATGATGACAGGTTTTTTTTGAAGGATTGTATTCAACAATTGATCATCAGTCATCCACAACATAATTTTTTTATAATTTCTGCTGATAAAAATGAGCCGCTGGCATCTTTAAAAAATTCCAGTATAGTAAAATCAAATTCCTATGGTGATAATGTTAGAATGGCACTATGGTATGCCTGCAGGTTACCCCGAATTCTAAAAAATACAGAGGCTGCTATTTTTATAAATATGGCTGCCATTTGTTCTTTAAAAACCACGGTGCCACAATGTTTGATATTGCAGGAATCTCCAACGGTTGCCAGCTCCACCGTATTTTTAAAAAAAACGGAAGTGTATTTAAAAAAGGCAATAACCATTATTGCCTCAAGTGAGTTTTTAAAAAATGACATTTGCAAAAATTTTAAAATTACTGAAGATAAAGTACAGGTAATTTATAACGGAACCATCAATAATTTTTTACCTATTGGACAGCCGGAAAAAGAAGGCACCAAAGAAAAATATGCAGACGGAAAAGAATATTTTTTATTTGCAGGAGAATTAAACAAGGACAATAATTTAGTGAATTTATTAAAGGCTTTTTCCTTTTTTAAGAAAAGGCAAAAGAGCAATATGCAATTGCTGATTGTAGCAAACAATTATTTACCTGGTAGTCTTTTTGAAAAAAGTTTGCAATCATACAAGTATAGGAACGAGGTAAAATTATTACCAAACCTTCCTGAAGATGAACTTGTAAAAATTATTGCTGCCGCTTATGTGTCTGTATATGCGACATTTAAAACCGCTTCTTATCGTTCTGTAGTACAAGCCATGCAATGTGGCGTACCTGTAATTGTAAGCAATACCCTTTTAATGAATGAAATTTGTAAGGATGTTGCTTTATTTACCGATCCTGCCGTTTTTAAAAATATCGCTGATAAGATGATGCTGGCTTTTAAAGACGAAACTTTACGAAATGATTTGGTTGCTAAAGGCAAACTACGGGCAGCCAGTTTTAATGTTTCTGCAGCCAACGATTTACTATGGCAATGCATTGAAAAAAATGCCGCTAAAAACGATTAAACACAAACGCTTTATCTTTGTCTGCATAAATTAATCACTATAAAAAAGCAATCTGGAAAACAGGTAATAATAATTGTATGAACCAGTCTACTATAAAAATTGATGTGCTGTTAGACCCCAATAAAATTCCGGAGCAAATAAGCTGGGTTGCCAGCGATAGCAATGCAGATATGGCCCAAAAAGCAAAAGCAATGTGCATTGCTTTTTGGGATGGTGCAGATAAAACTGCACTGCGCATTGACCTTTGGACAAAAGATATGATGATGGATGAGATGGCTGATTTTTATTACCAGATGCTAATGACAATGGCAGACACTTTTAAAAGAGCTACCCAACAGCAGGAACTGAGCGATGATATGAAAAAATTTGCCAAAGAGTTTTTTGATAAATTCAAAGCAATGCAATTGAAAGAACAACAATAAATTTACAGCAGCGGATTTACTAATGTGCTAATAAAGAAATAATTCTTTAACGAAAAAAAAGTCCTGTACTGTTTGTGCATGGCATTATACCAATGAGTCTTGAACAACAAATAATGACAGAAATGAAAGATGCCATGAAATCGAAAAACGAAGGTGTTTTACGAAGCCTTCGTGCAATAAAAGCAGAGATCATCAAAGCAAAAACAGAGCCGGGGGCCGGAGGCGAGATTGATGCGGCAACCGAACAAAAATTTTTACAAAAAATGATGAAACAACGCAAAGATTCACTGGAAATTTTTGAAAATCAGGGGCGTGAAGATTTAGCGGTAAAAGAAAGAGAGGAGTTACAAGTGATTGAAAGATTTTTACCCAAGCAAATGAGCGAAAGTGAAATAAAAGAAGCTGTAGCAGCCATCATAATCCAAATGGGTGCAGCTTCACCGGCAGATATGGGCAAGGTAATGGGTGTAGCCAGTAAACAATTGGCAGGCCTTGCAGATGGAAAAACAATCAGTACCATTGTAAAAGATTTGTTGAGCAAATAAAAAATTCTTGTTGATAGATATCATTTTTGTCATATTGATTTTAATAGCCATTATTAAAGGTTATCAAAAAGGATTCATTATAGCCGTCTTTTCGATCATCGCATTTATACTTGGCCTTGCAGCAGCACTAAAATTATCTGCGGCAGTGTCGGTTTATCTGCAAAACCACGTAACTGTTTCTGCCAGTTGGTTACCATTTATATCTTTTGCGATCGTTTTTTTGATAGTAGTTGTATTGGTTAATCTCGGTGGTAAGTTAATTGAAAAAACTTTTGAGATTGCATTGCTTGGCTGGCTTAACCGCATTGTGGGCATTGTACTGTACGTTATGTTGTACCTGATTATTTTCAGTGTGTTTTTGTTTTATGCACAAAAAATACATTTGTTTAATGAGGCTGCTGTTGAATCATCTAAAGTATATCCTTTTGTAAAACCCTGGGGGCCTGTTGTTATAGATGGGTTTGGTAAAATTATACCGGTTTTTAAAGATATGTTTACACAACTGGAAGGATATTTTGACAGTCTCTCTTCCAAAATTGTTCATTAATTTCAGGCATTATTTTATTTACTGTAATTTTAACCCTAATCACTATTTTAGTGGTTGGTATCATTTATATTTTTATCAGTTCCAGCAATGAGTTACGAATTTAAACAAGACGGGAAATTTAAATATATAGAAGTTGGAGAGGGCGAACCATTATTACTGCTTCATGGCCTGTTTGGTGCATTGAGTAATTTTAAAGACCTGATTGAACATTTTAGACAAACGCACAAAGTAATTGTACCCATACTTCCTTTGCTTGATATGGATTTATTACATACCTCCGTAGGCGGTTTAGAAAAATTTGTTCATCGGTTTATTGAACACCGGAATTACACCAACATTCATTTACTGGGTAATTCTTTAGGTGGGCATGTGGCATTAATACATGTTTTAAAACACCCTGAGCGTATTAAATCGTTGATATTAACCGGCAGTTCCGGCTTATTTGAAAATGGCATGGGCGATACCTATCCTAAACGAGGCGACAAAGAATATATCCGTAAAAAGACGGAACTTACCTTTTACGATCCTGCTATGGCAACAGAAGACCTGGTAAATGAAGTATTTGAAATAACCAATAACCGCATTAAGGTAATAAAAATAATAGCCCTGGCAAAAAGCGCTATCCGCAATAACCTGGGCGAAGAATTGAATGATATAAAACAGCCTACCTGCCTCATCTGGGGTAATAACGATAGTATTACACCCCCTTTTGTTGGTAAAGAATTTAACAATCTTATTCCAAACAGTGAGTTGCATATTATTGACAAATGTGGCCATGCACCGATGATGGAAGTGCCACAGGAATTTAACAGCATACTGGATACTTTTTTGGTAAAACAAAAAACACCCGTTGCAACAATTAAACAAATTTAATTGTCTATTCTTAAAATAAGTATTCAACCGTTATTCTAAGGATACAATTATTCTTTTATGCTTACAGCAGAACTGATTAATACAAACATTCCGAGACTGCAATTGCAGGACTCAGTTGGCAAGGCGCTCCGTCTTATCAACGATTATCGTGTTACACATCTCCCTGTGATAAATGATGAAAAATATTTGGGAATGATTAGTGAAGATGATCTGCTGGATGCCTATGATGAAAAAACAGGGGTTGAATCATTGCAGGAACATTTTGTGCATGACTCGGTAAAAGACAATGTTCATTTTTTAACTGCAGTCAATTACATCAGTTTGCATGAAACTTCCATAGTGCCGGTTATTACATCTTCCAATGCCTTTGTTGGTGTAATAACAGTACCGGATCTCTTAAAAACATTGGCTGCTTTTTCAGGTTCAAACGAGTTGGGAGGTATCATCGTAATGGATATGGAACGCTCCCAGTTTGCCGTTTCGCAGATAAGCCGTATTGTAGAAAGTAATGATGCAGTTATATTACATCTCAACACAACAAGGCACCCCGACTCTGAAATACTAACTGTTACGCTTCATTTAAACAAGCAGGAAATTACTGGCATTGTTGCAGCGTTTGAAAGATATGAGTACAATGTTATTTATACTTTTTTTGATGAAAAATTTGAGGATAATATAGATACCAACTACCGGCATTTAATGAACTACCTGGACATTTAACTTTCTTTGCTTATTTCCATTCCTATCTCCTGTAAGAAAATTGCTGCATTTTTTTAAAAATGCCGGTTATTTCATAACCGATTGCTCCAGGGTTAATCTGGTATTTTAACTAAATAATTTTGAGTAAAATATATTAGTCAAATTAGGAAAGTTTGTAAATAATATAGTTATCGTCTGTTCAGCTAAACAGTTTATTTTTACACTGATTGTGTTAATTGCGGGTATAGTAAAAGCTTTTCCGTTTATGGACAAAAAGTATTAAAAATGAAAATTGCAATATATAGCAGGGGTATAGAAAATGATCAGCATAAAGACATTGAAACCTTTATGGAAGAACTGAAAACCTACAATGTTGAACCTGTTTTTTTTCAGGATTTTTTTAACCAGTTTTATTCAGCTGTAAACATGCGGGGCAAATACAGCACATTTAATGCAGCTGAAGATCTCGACGATAGTTTTGATTTTATGATCAGTCTGGGCGGAGATGGTACCCTGCTGGATACGGTAACTTTTATACAGGATAAAGGTATCCCCGTGCTGGGTATCAATTATGGCAGGCTTGGTTTTTTGGCCACTATTGGTAAAGAAGATCTTAGCAGCGCCATAAAAGCCCTGGTTGACAGAACCTATGTACTTGATAAAAGAACCCTTATTCACCTGAATGCAGATCTTCCTTTATTTGGCAATGCGCCATTTGCTTTAAATGAGTTTGTAATACATAAAAAAGACACCTCGTCCATGATAAAAATTCATACTTATTTAAACGGCGAATTTTTAAATACTTATTGGGCAGATGGCTTAATTGTTGCCACGCCAACGGGATCTACCGGTTACTCACTCAGTTGCAACGGTCCGGTTGTTTTCCCGGAAAGCGGCAATTTTGTAATTACACCGGTGGCTCCGCACAACTTAAACATACGGCCAATTGTAGTTCCAGATGATAATATTATTTCTTTTGAAATTGAAAGTAGAAGTGATGGCTTTTTATGCAGCATGGATAGCCGGAGAGAACTGGTGCCAAAAGAAGTTCAGATTGCCGTAAAAAAAGAAGATTTTTCCTTTAACCTGGTGCGACTAAACGAAAATAATTTTTTACAAACCCTGCGCAATAAACTTTCCTGGGGGCTTGATAAGCGCAATTAATTTTCGTTCCTGCCGTTATCTGTTATTACGTAAAGTTCTTTTAATAAGTAAACGGGCTTAACTGATTTTTACAAAACAATTCTTTACTTTGCAATTATGAAAAAAAACATCCTTTCCCTATTCCTGCTTTTTACCCTGCTTTCCGGGGTAAATGCTCAGTCAGATTATGGCACGGTTCAGCAGGGCGAGTTTGGGATTACTGCCGGTGTAGCACACTATTTTGGCGACTTAAATACCCGGGCTCAGCTTAACAGGCTTAAACCTGCGGTGGGTATTTTTTACAGAAAGCAATTTAATAATTATCTTGGTCTGCGGGTTAGTGCGCATTATGCCCAACTTGGTTATAGCGATATTTACAGTAAAAATACTTTTCAAAATACAAGGAACCTTAGCTTTAATACTGACATTATTGAGTTTGCTGTACATGGAGATTTCAATTTTTTTAAATACGTTCCCGGCGATCCTGAATTTTCATTTACACCCTACGTATCTATTGGTTTAGGCATTTTTAGTTACAATCCATATGCATATTTAAATAATAAAAAAATATTTCTTCGTCCATTGGGTACCGAAGGACAAAATATTAAATATATTGGGGCTGATGGCAAAGTAAGAAAACCTTATGGAAGTACGGCTGTTTGTATCCCCATCGGTCTTGGGATAAAATACAGCCTTAACAACAGCATGAACTTTTCTGTTCAAGTTGCGCAACGCCTTACCACTACAGATTACCTGGATGATGTGAGTACAACTTATGTAGGGATAGATAAGTTTCCGCCATTGAATGGACGGCCTTCCATCGCTGGTATTTTGCAGGATAGAAGTATTGAAAAAGTTGCTGTTCCCATTGGTACGGAAGGCATGCAACGTGGGTTGAGCAATCAAAAAGATCAATATATAATCATTGAAGTAGGTCTGTCTTTTAATATTAGCAGTTATGTGTGCCCTAGTGCCAAATAATATTTTTATGGGAAATTTTTACTGCCGGATATAACTCCGGCATTTTTATTTGAGGTAAGTATTAACAGGCTAACATTTGCTTAAAACGCTTATTGCAACTAAATTTTATTACTTTTGCAGCCCAAAGTCAGCCACTTGGGCAGATGATATTTTATATGAGTTTGAAGGATACTATCAATATGCAAAAATTGCCCCGTCACATAGCCATCATAATGGATGGCAACGGAAGGTGGGCAAAAGAAAAGGGGGAAGACCGTCTTTTTGGGCATTTGCATGGGGTGGAAAGTGTAAGAAATATTGTAGAAGGCTGTGCAGAATTAGGTATCGAATATCTTACCCTGTATGCATTTAGTACCGAAAACTGGGACAGGCCTGCCTATGAAGTAACTGGCCTAATGGAGTTACTGGTAGATACTATCCGCAAGGAAGTTCCTACACTAAATAAAAATAATATTAAACTGCATGCCATTGGCGACATAAGCATGTTGCCTGAAAATGCGCAAAAGGAATTAAAAGAAGCATTTGAAGAAACAAGCACTAATACAGGGTTAAACCTTATTATGGCACTAAGTTACAGCAGCCGGTGGGAACTGATGGCTGCGGTTAAACAAATTGCAATTGACGTAAAAGCCGGCTCTCTTCAGCCCGAACAAATTACGCAGGATACGTTACAACAATACTTATCTACCAGTAGTTTCCCCGACCCTGAGTTAATGGTGCGCACAAGCGGTGAATACCGTATCAGTAACTTTTTATTGTATCAGCTTGCTTATGCCGAGTTATATTTTACCAATACCCGCTGGCCCGATTTTAGAAAAGATAACCTGTATGAAGCGATTATAGATTTTCAAAACAGAGAAAGAAGATTTGGTAAAACCGGCGATCAGATCAGGGAAGAAATACCCATCTCATAACTTTATTGTTTGTTCTTAAGGTAAATTGTTTTAAAAAGAAATACCTCTTGAATAATCAATAAAATTAATAACCCATGCAACGGATTAATAGTCATCGCATATTTAAAACATTTTAAAGGGCAATAACAATTTTTTTTAAATATGTTGAAAGTGCGGGATTGTTTAACAAATAGTTTTCATTATTGCAAGTAATTTGCCGATTAGTAAAAAACCAATTAATGCACAGGATTTACCAGAACTTATTATTGATAGTTATTACAGTTTTTGTTGGCAATACAGCGGTTGCTCAGGTAGTTCCTGATACGTCCCACCCAGTTTCTGTTAATCCGCTGCTAATGGACATTTTCAATGCTAAAACTCCTAAAGCATATACCTTGGCGGGTATCACTGTAACAGGTAACAAAGGCTTTGACGGTAACCTTATCATCTCTATCTCTGGTCTGGCAGTGGGCGATAAAGTACAACTTCCCGGATCAGATGCTTTTAGCAAAGCCATCAATAAATTATGGAAACAAAACCTGATAGCAGATGTAGCTATTTATTTTACCAAACTGGAAGGCAAGGATTTGTATGTGGAAATAGCCATTACTGAAAGGCCACGTTTATCCGACTTTAAATTCAATGGTATTAAAAAGGGAGAAAAAGATGATTTAGCTACCAAAAGCGGTCTGGTAAAAGACAGGGTAGTAACGGATAATATGAAGATGAGTGCTACGGATGCTATTCATAAATTTTTTGCAGATAAAGGGTATCGCAATGTAAAAACAGAAGTGAAAGAAAGCAAATCACCTTCTTCTGTAAATGCGGTTATTTTAATTTTTAATATTGATAAAGGAAACAAGGTAAAAGTAAACTCCATTGATTTTTCAGGCAATAATAATGTGGATGATCTGAAACTAAAAAAGCAGATGAAAGGTACACATGAGATGTCAAGGTTGACTTTGTATCCACCAAAAAGTACCAGCCCTTTCGGTGACAGTGTGAGCCAGGAGTCTTTTAAAAATTATTTGCGGGATTACGGATACCTGTCTATTTCAAAAACCAAATCTTATTTAGATCCCTGGTTTAGATTCAAATTGTTTAGTTCAGCTAAATTTAATTCTGTTAAATATGATGAAGACAAGGAGCATGTGGTAGACTACTATAACTCGCAAGGTTTTAGAGACGCCGGTATTGTTGAAGACGTTAAAGTGCCTAATTCGGCAGGTAACCTTGATGTGTATATTAAAGTGAATGAAGGTCATAAATATTATTTTGGAAATATGGTGTGGAGAGGAAATACCAAATATTCTGATTCAGTTTTAAATTTATTATTAGGCATCCGCAAGGGAGATATTTATAATCTTGAATTACTGAATAAACGTTTGGGAAAACAAATGTCTGCCGAAGGCGGAGATATTAGTAGTTTATACATGGATGATGGCTACTTGTTTTTTAAAGTTGATCCGATAGAACTTTCGGTTTATAACGATACCATCAACTATGAAATAAGGATGCAGGAAGGTCCGCAGGCTACCATCGGTAAAGTAGAAATTTCTGGTAATGAAAAAACAAAAGACTACGTGGTACGCCGTGAATTAAGGACCATACCCGGAGAAAAATTCAGCCGGCAGGATATTATACGTACCCAGAGAGAACTAGGCCAGCTTGGATTTTTTAATCCGGAAAAAATTACTCCTAATATTGTTCCCAATAGCGACAATGGTACGGTGGATATTAACTGGGGAGTAGAAGAAAAATCGAATGACCAGTTAGAATTATCCGCAGGTTTTGGTGGTGGTATTGGTTTAACAGGTACATTGGGTATTACTTTCAATAATTTTTCGATAGATAATATTTTTAATAAAAAAACCTGGGATCCTTTACCCTCCGGAAGTGGGCAAAAATTAAGTGCAAGGGTTCAGTCAAATGGCCGTGCATACAGGTCGTATAATTTGTCTTTCACAGAACCATGGCTGGGCGGTAAAAAGCGCAACTCTTTTTCTGTAAGCTTCTACAATACTAAATATGCCAATGCCTACAATGCTTATGGGCAATATTGCAACAGTTGTGGCGATAGTTCTTATTTAAAAACCATTGGTGCAGGCATATCATTAGGCAAACAATTAAAATGGCCGGATGATTATTTTTCCCTGATCACCTCTTTTAATGTTCAGCAATACAAATTAAAAAATTATCCCAATATTTTTAAAGGTATCAGCAATGGTCCTTCTACCAACGTTAGTTTAAAAATTGCGCTTGCACGCAGTGCTACCCAGGGCAATCCTATTTTCCCAACAGGCGGTTCTAACTTTATGATAAGCGGCCAGTTTACCCTCCCATACTCAGCGCTTGGGCTAACCAAAGCAGGAGACAATCCTTACCGGTGGCCGGAGTTTCATAAATGGCGTTTTAACGGAGATTATTACGTACCCATCGGCATAGCACATGGTGCAGATAAAAACAAACAATTTATTTTAAAAGCATCTGCCAAATACGGTTTTATCGGCAGGTACAATTCTAACCTGCAGATTTCGCCATTCGAGCGTTTTCAATTGGGTGATGCTGGTTTAAGTAATAATTTTGCAATACTTGGTTACGATATTATTGCACACAGGGGTTATCCTGTTTATTCCAATTCCAATCCCAAAATAAATCCGGAAAATGTTACACCTACTGAGTTCTTTACCATTTTTAATAAATATACGCTTGAGTTGAGGTATCCTTTCAGCACCAACCCAAGCAGTACTATTTACGGTCTTGCCTTTTATGAAGCAGCCAATGGTTGGTACGATTTTAAAGATTACAATCCATTTAAATTACGCCGCTCGGTGGGTGTGGGTATGCGTTTCTTTTTACCAATGTTTGGTTTGCTTGGTTTTGATTATGGTTTGGGAATTGACCGGATTCAACCTGGACAGCCGATAAAAAATGCATTTAAATTTACCTTTATGCTGGGTCAGGAACCTGAATAAAAATTGTTAGCTGAATAAATTTTATCCTTTAATTTGTATAAAAAAATGAAGATGAAAAAATTATTACCACTTGTATGCGGCTTACTACTTATATCCTTTGTAGCAACAGCACAACGCTATGCAGTAATTGATTCCAAATATATCCTGGAAAAATTACCGGAGTATAAAGAATCCCAAACTAAATTAGACCAGTTTAGTGCACAATGGCAACAGGAAATTGAAAAGAAACAGGTTGATCTGGATAAGATGTATAAAGATTACGATGCAGAACAGGTTATGTTAAGCGATGAGCTGAAAAAGAAAAGAGAAGATGAATTATTTAATAAGGAAAAAGAGGTAAGAGATCTGCAAAAAAAACGTTTTGGCTTTGAAGGAGACCTTTTTAAAAAAAGGCAGGAACTAATAAAGCCCATACAGGATAAGGTTTACGTGGCTATTCAAAAACTGGCTGTTGATAAATCTTATGATTTTATTTTAGATAAAAGTGAAGGAATTACTGTTATATTTGCCGACCCAAAACTTGACAAAAGCGATGATGTTTTAAAATTTTTGGGTGTTAAATAAGTCATAATAAAATTTCGGCATGCAGCCAAAACCACAAAAAAACACACTTTAAACAAAACAATTAAACATTTAACCAACGATGAAAAAATTATTCGCAGTAGTTGTATTTGGTGTATCAATTTTAGGATTGACAGATACGGCTTTTTCTCAAAACAAAATCGGCTATGTTAATACCGAAGAATTGATTGGATCAATGCCCGAAGCTGCAACAGCAACTACACAGTTACAGGATTATCAAACAGCTTTGCAACAACAGGGCAACGATTATTATGCTGAATTGCAGGAAAAGGACAGCGCATTTGTAAAAGACTCGGCTAAATTATCTCCTGCAGCTAAAGAATTAAGAAGAACAGGGTTAATTGAATTATCACAGAAAGTGCAGGGATGGCAACAGGTAATGCAACAAAAATTGCAGGAAAAACAACAGGAATTATTGATACCAATACGCAACAAGGCATTGGAAACAATTAAAATAGTAGGAAAAGAAAATGCCTTCACGTACGTATTAGATCAAAATTCTGTAATTGTTGGTCCTCCGGGCGATGATATTTTACCATTGGTAAAAAAGAAATTAAATATTAAAGAAAAAGAAGCAGCTTCGAAAGGACCCGGTGTAGCCAGGCCTAAGCCATAATTTAAAAAATAAATTATACAAAAGCCATCCCGCAAAGCGAGATGGCTTTTGTATTTTTGATACATGACAACAGGACCCATTGGTGTATTTGACAGCGGTTATGGAGGCTTAACAGTATTGAAAGAAATAAAAACCGCACTTCCCGGTTACGATTATATTTACCTGGGCGATAATGCAAGGGCACCTTACGGCTCCCGAAGTTTTGATGCCATTTATCACTACACGTTGCAATGTGTTGAATGGTTTTTTAAGCAGGGTTGCCCGCTGGTAATATTAG
Organism: Ferruginibacter sp.; assembly: GCF_014377975.1. Lineage (GTDB taxonomy): Bacteria > Bacteroidota > Bacteroidia > Chitinophagales > Chitinophagaceae > Ferruginibacter. The sequence continues at coordinate 11,194 of NZ_JACMOO010000054.1, read as the reverse complement.
CCTGTAACACCGCTTCAGCAAAAGCCTTGCGAAGTATTCAGCAATTAAACCTGCCAAAAATTGACCCTTCAAAAAGAGTGTTGGGTGTAATCAGACCCACATCAGAAATCATCGGTAATTACACACACACCAATAAAATAGGCGTGTTGGGAACTGCGGGTACAGTTCAATCATTATCTTACCTGATAGAAATAGAAAAGTTTTTTCCTGAAATAAAAGTGTATCAGCAGGCTTGTCCAATGTGGGTACCACTGGTAGAAAACAACGAATACAATTCAGGTGGAGCTGATTATTTTATTAAAAAATACCTGGATCACTTACTTTCTCAATCAAATGAAATTGATACGATATTACTGGCGTGTACCCATTATCCCTTACTCATTGATAAAATAAAAGCATATCTGCCTTCGGGTATCTCCATAGTATCTCAGGGCGAAATTGTTGCTAAAAGTTTAGTAAACTATCTTGACCGGCATCCTGAAATTGAAAAAAATTGTACCAGGAACGGCCATTCTGTTTTTTTTACCACGGATGCTGCTGAAGATTTTGTTCAGAAGGCAACTATTTTTTATGGAAGCCCCATCCATGCTGAACATTTAGCATTATAATGATAAAAATTTTAAATCAAACCGATCAAATCACAATTTTCCCTTACCTTCGCCGTCCTTTCACAAGCAGCAGGGATGGTGCCCTGATGAATGTAGATTAAAATGTTTTAGTAACTAATTTTTGTAAAGGAAAAAACTCAATACAATGCCAGGTAAAAAAAGAACATACCAACCACATGTACGCAGAAGAAAACATGTTCACGGATTTCGTCAGCGCATGCAAACAGCCAATGGCCGAAAGGTATTGGCAAGCCGCCGCAAAAAAGGTCGTACAAAACTGACCGTTTCTGATGAACGCTTCGGAAAAAAATAAACCACTCCGTTCCTGAAGAGGGATCTGAAATATTAAAATATAAGCTTTCCATTGGAAGGCTTTTTTTATTTTTGTTGCAATTGCAAAATAAAATACGATACACACTTGGTAAACAAGAGCGCCTGAAAAGCCGCAAACTAATTGACCAGTTATTTAAAGAAGGGAAATTTTTTTCTGTTTTCCCTATAAGAGTGGTTTGGAAATACCAGCAAAATACAAGCGGTATTTTACAGGGGGGATTTACCGTAAGCACAAAACATTTTAAAAAAGCTGTACATCGTAACCGCATTAAACGGCTAATGAAAGAAGCTTACCGCCTGCAAAAAAATGATCTGCAAAATGATGTTGACGCAGTAAATAAACAATTGGTTATTTTTTTGATGTATTTTGGTAAAGACATACCCGGCTATCCACTGATTACAGAAAAGATAAACAGTATTTTAAAGCGGCTTCAAAAAATTGTGCATGAAGAAAATACAGCAAATAATTAGCGCCCCTTTTATACTGCTGATACGGTTGTACCAGTTAATAATATCCCCATGGTTTGGAAGCAGGTGCAGGTTTACACCTACCTGCTCGCAATACGGCATAGAAGCCCTTAAAAAATATGGTCCATTTAAAGGGTTGTGGCTTACCGCCAAAAGAATTGTACGTTGCAACCCATGGGGTGGCAATGGGCATGACCCTATACCTTAAAAAAGCCATTTTGTAAAAACAGGTATTGTTTTATACAAAATGGCAACAAAATAACGCTGTGTTTTAGTTACAGACCGTTATTGCGTATTAAGCATTTACATAATTTTCATTACTTTTTCCCGCATTTTCCTTTCCATTAAATTTACCATCGGTGGGGCCGGAAGAATTTAAAATGAAATCATGAAGATCTTTGTTTAGTCTTTCTTTGGCTGTGTAAAATAATCCATGAGGTTCTCCTTCATACACAATAAAAGAAGCTCCATTTATTAGCCTTGCACTCTCTTCGCCTGCAACTTTAATAGGTACCGTTTTATCACTATCACCGTGAATAATCAAGGTGGGTACATTAATTTTTACAATATCCTTTCTGAAATCAGTAGCAGAAAATGATTGAGCACATTGAAGCGTTGCAACAGGTGAAGCTTCCATTGTTTTGGTTAAACTGTTGGCCAAAAAAGCATCACTAACAGCATGGTTACTCAATGATACCCCGAAAAAATCTTTATTAAAATTTTTCATAAATGCAGGTCTGTCTTCCATCATACCCTTGGCCATTTTATCAAATTCTTCCTGAGGCACACCATTAGGATTATCAGCGGTTTTAAGCATGAAAGGCACAACGGCACTTATTAACACAACTTTTGAAACCCTTGCACCTCCATACAATGAAAAATATTTTGCAATCTCACCACCGCCCATAGAAAATCCAACAAGAGCCACATCCGTTAAATCCAGTTTATCCAATAATGATTTTAAGTCGCCGGCAAGTGTATTGTAATCATATCCGTCAAAAGGCCAGTCCGATTTGCCAAAGCCTCTTCTGTCGTACGTAATACATCGCATGCCTTGCTGCGTTAATTGTGTTACCTGGTATTCCCACATGGCACCACTTAATGGCCAGCCGTGAATAAATACTACTGGTTTTCCTTTTCCACAGTCTTCATAATAAATACTAACGGGGTCCATATTATTTTGAACCGATTTTACAAATGGCATAATAATAAAATTTAGATTAGATAATAATATTTTTCAACAAACACCAACAATGCTGCCAGTAAAAACGCAATTAAGATTTATCATAAAGAGAGAATATCGTAGAAGTATTTTCTCTTTAAGTGAAACAATTACCCACATAAAAAAAGCTGCAATAATTATATTGCAGCCGATAAAAAATATGAAAGGAATTACTTTGAGGAAGCATCAAAATGCTCCGCTGCTTTATTCCAGTTAACTACGTTATAAAACGCCGTTAAATAATCAGCACGTTTGTTTTGGTATTTTAAATAGTAGGCGTGTTCCCAAACATCAACACCTAATACCGGCTTTCCTTTTACTTCTGCTACGTCCATTAAAGGATTATCCTGGTTTGGGGTAGAAGATATTTCCAATTTACCATCTTTAACAATCAACCAAGCCCAGCCACTTCCAAAACGGCCAAGGCCTGCCGCGGCAAATTTTTCTTTGAATGCATCAAAAGAACCAAATGCTGCGGTGATGGCATCAGCCAATTCACCAGAAGGAGTTCCGCCCGCACTAGGAGCCATACTTTCCCAAAAGAAACTGTGGTTCCAATGGCCACCTCCATTGTTGCGTATGGCCGATGACAGCGTGCCGGCAACTGCTACCAGTTCTTCAATAGTTTTTCCTTCATTCGGTGTGCCTGCAACCGCTTTGTTAAGATTATCAACATAAGCCTGGTGATGTTTACCATGATGTATTTGCATGGTTAATGTGTCAATATGTGGCTCCAATGCATCGAATGCATATGGTAATGCCGGTAGTGTAAATGCCATAGTGTGTTTATTTTATTGATTGATTTAAAATGTGAATATTTATAAAGCGTGCAGTATAACCTGTTATTATTTACAAATTTAAAGTGCTTGTTCGGAAATTACAAATACAATGCCGTTTCATTTTTTAAGAAAACTTTAGGAAATATTGACATCTTATACGTTACGATAAGCGGTAGTTTTACGGGCCATAAATTAAATTCTATGTTTAAGTCTTGTTTACTTGCTGGCTGCTGCCTTTTAACCATCAGCACTTTTGCGCAGCCTCTTTCATCCACTGACAGTTCTCAAAAAATAATCATTCAAAATAATATTGCCGAAAAAAAAGCCGTAGAAGAGTCGCAGGCGTCTCTAAAAATTTATCCTAATCCTGCAAAAAATAAAATATCCCTTCAGGTAGCAGGTTTTACACCTGGAATTGCACAGGTAAAAATTACAGACACTAAAGGAAAATTATGGAGGCAGGATAACCGTTTGCTAACAAATGGCCAGGAAGAAATTGCGATGTTTTTATTATTAGCTCCCGGTATTTATTTTATTTCAATTACCAAAAAAACTACAGTAGTAAAAAAAAAACTGGTTATTCTTTAAGCGGTCATGTGTTGTAAATGGTATTGTATGCGTTAACGCTACCGCCTTGCTTTAAAAAAATCTTTTATCAATTGTGCGCATTCCTTTTGTAAAATGCCCCCGGTAATAACTGTTTTAGGATGAAATGGTGAAATATGTTGCGCCACTCTCTTGTACCCATTTTTTTCATCTTCAGCGCCATACACCACCCGCCCAATTTTGCTCCAGTATAAGGCGCCGCTGCACATCAGACAGGGCTGAATAGTAACATACAAAGTAGCTTCAGGCAAATATTTACTTCCCAAAAAATTGAATGCGGCCGTTAGTGCGATGATCTCTGCATGGGCTGTGGGGTCGGTTAATTTTTCTACTTGGTTATATCCCCTCGCAATGATGCGTTCATTCATAACAATGAGGGCTCCTACGGGTACTTCCCCTTCATCAAAAGCCCTTTGCGCTTCCTTTAAAGCCTGTTGCATATACAGTTCATCCGTCATACCAATGGTTTAATTACCTTGCTGCAAAATTATAATTATGGCAGTTATAAATGATCTTTTAAAAATGCGTACATATTTTGAAACGGGCGTAACAAAATCGCATGCATTCAGAAAGGAGCAACTGACCCGTTTAAAACAAGCAGTAATAAAATATCAATTTGCTATACAGGAAGCGCTGTATAAAGACCTTAAAAAAAGCCCCGAAGAAGCCTGGGTTACTGAAACAGGTTTTTTATTATCAGAAATTTCTTACACGCTGAATCATTTAAAACGGTGGATGAAGCCTGAATCTGTATCTACCAATTTACTCAACATTCCTTCCAGAAGCTATATTGTGAAAGAACCTTTGGGAACAGTACTCATTATTGGCCCATGGAACTATCCCCTGCAACTGCTGTTTACGCCCCTTGCAGGCGCCATTGCAGCAGGCAATTGTGTTGTGTTAAAAGCCTCTGAATTTGCCCCGGCAACAGCTTCAATTATGAAGAAAATTATAGCTGAGACTTTTGAGGAGCAATATGTTTTATTTACGGAAGGCGATGGAGCCACCCTCATTCCGGAGATGATGAACGACTTTGTATTTGACCACGTTTTTTATACGGGTAGTACTGCGGTTGGTAAAATTATTTATCAGATGGCCGCCAAAAACTTAGTGCCGGTAACGCTGGAACTGGGTGGTAAAAGCCCCTGTGTTGTAGAAGCCGATGCTAATATAACGGTGGCTGCTAAACGCATTGCCATGGCTAAATTTTCCAATGCGGGGCAAATGTGCGTTACCCCGGATTATGTACTGGTGCATGCATCTCAAAAAGAGGCGTTGGTTGATGCAATAAAAAAAGCTTTACTGCAATTTATGGGTAACGATGCCAGGCAGAGTTATGATTACGGCCGCATCATCAACGAAAAACAGTTTGACCGAATAGTTGCATACTTCCCCCAGGGAAACATTTTAGCCGGTGGAAAAACGGATAAAGCAACCTTATACATTGAACCGGTTTTAATGGACAATATATCCATGGATTCACCTATAATGAAAGAGGAAATATTTGGTCCGGTATTACCAGTTCTTACATTTACAACAACGCAGGAAGCGGTAGCTATTATTGCCAGAAACCCCAACCCGCTTGCATTTTATGTGTTCACAGGCAGTAAGCAAAAGGAAAAAGAATGGATCAATGCCGTTGCATTCGGGGGTGGTTGTATAAACAACGCGGCTTTACATTTAACCAACCATCAACTGCCTTTTGGTGGCCGGGGATTTAGTGGTACGGGCAGCTATCATGGTAAATTTTCCTTTGATACTTTCAGCCATAAAAAAGGCATTTTAAAAACCCCCACCTGGTTTGACCCAAACATGAAATACCCGAGTTATAAAGGCAAACTGAAAATATTTAAATGGCTGATGAAATAAAAATCTTTTAAAAAGAAGTTAAGATCTATGACCATAAAACAAAAATTATTAAAGAGCATTTACCCATTTTTAATGAAATTGAGTGGGCTTAAAAGCGACCGGATAAAAACAAATATACAACACAAAATGCCCCTGGTTTCTATCTATACTTTAAAAGCAATGAAGATAAATAACCAATTGCTTTTGCTAAAAGATTTAAAAGGAAAAAAAATATTATTGGTGAATACAGCATCTGATTGTGGCTACACCGGGCAGTACGAAGACCTTGAAAAATTATACCGTCAATACGAAGGTAAACTGGTTGTACTGGGTTTTCCGGCCAATGATTTTAAGCAACAGGAAAAAGGTACTAATGAGGATATTGCATCATTTTGCAAAATAAATTATGGAGTAACCTTTCTTTTAATGAAAAAAAGCCAGGTTAAAAAAGGGACAGGACAAAACCAGGTGTTTAACTGGCTAAGCGATGCACATAAAAATGGCTGGAATAACAAGGCACCTGTTTGGAATTTTTCAAAATATTTACTGGATGAACAAGGAGTGCTGACACATTATTTTGACCCATCTGTATCCCCGCTTAGCAATGAAGTTTTGGCTGCCATTGGTTAAATGATCTTTATTTTTTATCTTACCTCAATAAAGAAAAAGCGTGTTTACAAAAGCCGATATTGAAAAGTATTTTAACGCCGAAAAAAACGAAAGCCTGCTGTTAATCGTTTTTGGTATAGCCGCTATTACACTGGCTTTACTATTTTTCTTTTATCTTAAAACAAACTGGTACAAAGGCTTTGCTATTCCTTTTTTATTAATGGGGTTGATACATTTGGTGGTTGGGTGCAACGTTAATAAAAAATGCGATGCAGATCGAAAACGGAATGTGTATGCTTACGATATGAATCCCGGAGAATTAAAAGCCAAAGAAATTCCGCGGATGGAAAAAGTAAATTCAAGCTATATTGTTTACCGGTACATAGAAATTGTTTTACTGCTTGCCGGCCTTGGATTGTTTTTTTATTTTCGTAACAATGCTGATAAAGCTTTTTGGGCAGGCCTTGGTATGGCGCTTGTTATTGAGGCGGCCATTACTTTAGGAGCCAATTTTACTGCTGAAAAAAAAGCACATCAGTATACAAGCGGCATTCAGTCTTACCTTGATCAACTTAAATAATACCGTATAATAAAAAATAAAATAATATAAATGCTGTAAGCGCCGGGCACGAAACAAACAAAAAATGAAACCGGGAGTTAGTTATACCGGACATTTTTCATGATAATTGATTAATTCAATCGGTGTTTTTTCAAACTGGTAGCCTGCATATTTAATTACAATTTCATCCAGCACTGCATCAATTTCTTCAACAGTTTTTAAAGTTACCAACTGGTACCTGTATTCCTTAATACCGGGAAGACCCTTTAAATAATTGGCATAGTGACGGCGCATTTCAAAAATTCCCACAACAGGCCCCTTCCATTCAAACGATTTGTGTAAATGTTTTTTGCATACTTCCACCCTGTCTTCAATGGTGGGTGAGGGTAGGTGTTCTCCCGTTTTAAGGAAGTGTTTTATTTCTTCAAATATCCAGGGGTAGCCAATGGCGGCACGACCAATCATGATACCATCTATGCCATATTTATCTTTATACTCCAAAGCTTTTTGGGGGCTGTCAATATCACCATTGCCAAAAATAGGAATGGTAATGCGGGGATTATTTTTCACCTTGCCTATCAGTTCCCAATCTGCATGACCTTTGTACATTTGCGAACGGGTACGGCCGTGTATGGCAAGCGCTTTAATGCCTACATCTTGCAGGCGTTCGGCAACTTCTTCAATGTTCCTGTGTTCGTCATCCCAGCCCAACCTTGTTTTAACAGTAACCGGCAGCGAGGTTGATTTTACAACGGCGGCGGTTAAACGTACCATCAGGTCGATGTCTTTTAAAACTCCGGCACCTGCACCTTTCATCGCCACTTTTTTTACCGGGCAGCCAAAATTAATGTCCAGCAAATCCGGGTTGGTTACCTCCACAATTTTTGCAGCCAGTGCAAGGCTTTCTTCATCGCCACCAAAAATTTGTATACCGACCGGTTTTTCGTAATCAAAGATGTCTAATTTCTGACGGCTTTTAATTGCATCCCTGATCAAACCCTCCGATGATATAAATTCTGTGTACATCAGATCGGCTCCTTTGTCTTTACAAACGGCTCTAAAGGGCGGATCGCTTACATCCTCCATGGGAGCCAGTAATAAAGGGAATTCAGGAAGTTGTATGTTACCAATGGAAGGCATAAGAATTTTTTATAGTTGACAGTTGATTGTTTGAAGTTATAAACCGGATCAATATCCCGGTTTCAGTAAACAACAAACTGTAAACTGTAAACTTTTTAGTGTGTAAATTTACGCACTTATAAGCAATCACTATGGCGCATTTTGCAACCAAACGTTATAATTACTGGGCACAATTGGGTATTTTAACCGCCTTTTGTGGTGCCGGTCTTATTTTTGGAGGATTATTAAGTTTGCTTCCCCTGTTAGGAAAATTAAACCTGAAAGATTTTACAGGTGCATCTTCTGCCACTTTGATGGATAAAATAATGGTGCCTGCAAATGCTACGGCTTTAAGATGGACGCAGTTTATAAGTACTTTATTCCTGTTTTTTTTACCTCCGTTTTTTTATGCTTTGTTGTGCCATCGAAAGCCTTTGCTGCACCTGGGTTTTACGCATAAGGTACACGCCAAACAAGCCATTTTGGTGGTATTAATAATGCTTGCCTGCCTGCCCATTGTAGGTTCATTGCAGGAACTTACAGAAATGCTGCCCTGGTCAAAAGCAACACTGCAGCAATTTAAAGAAGCAGAGGAAGCCTACAACAAACAGGTAGCAGTTATAGCCCGGATGGATAATTTTATTGATTACCTTATTTCGGTAGTTATGATTGCTTTTTTACCGGCAGTTTTTGAAGAAACCATGTTTAGAGGTGGCCTGCAAAATCTGTTATCCCGGTGGTTTAAAATGCCCATATTGGCGATCATTATTACTTCTATTATTTTTAGTGCGGTGCATGGGTCATATCTGGGGTTTTTAAGCCGCTTTGCGCTGGGCTTTGTTTTAGGTTGGGTGTATTACCGCACAGGCAATATCTGGTTAAATATCATTGGTCATTTTTTTAATAACGCTTTTGCCATTACCGTTTTATACTTTTCAACCAAACCCGGGCAAAAATTAGATCCATCCAAAATTGATGATCATTTTCCGTTGTGGATAGGATTGGCAGGCATTGCAGCCGTATATGGACTATTTAAATATTTTGAAAAAATAAGTAAAAATGAAATTGACCGGCCGGGAGAAGAAGTATTGATACCTGGTTACATTGATACCAATAATCCTTTTTTAAGCGATGTAGAAAATATGGGCAATACAAATCAATCTTAATTTTAATGGCGATAAATGTTGAAGTATTAAAAACCCGTGCATTAACGGCAATTGTTTTTGTAGCGGTAATGCTGGTTGGTTTATTGTGGAACCAGTGGAGCTTTATTATGCTGTTTACCATTATTCATTTTGGATGCTGGTATGAGTTTGTAAAACTGATGAAAAAAATTTATGGAGAGAAATATTTGATGTATTGTTTGTTTGGACTCGTGTACATCACTATGCCTGTTTTGATGCTTATTAATTTAGGATTTGAGGGAGATATATCTACGCATGACAGGATGGATGAAATAACAAACACTATCCGGTATTCTCCACTCATTCCAAGTGTTATTATTTTTTCTATCTGGATCAATGATACCATGGCTTATATAGTAGGTTCGCTCATTGGTAAAACCCCTTTTTCAAAAATTTCACCTAAAAAAACATGGGAAGGAACTGGCGGTGGAGCGATATTGTGTGTGATAGTTATTGGACTTTTTTTTCCACTGCTTGCGGATAAATATTTTTATCCTTTTGCCCAAAAACAAATCTACTTCGCCATTGCCGCAATCTGCGCCATCTTCGGCAGTGCCGGCGATTTACTGGAAAGCAAAATAAAGCGCATGGCCGATGTAAAAGACAGTGGGACTTTAATGCCTGGCCATGGAGGCTTTTTAGACAGGTTCGATTCCTTGCTGGTGGCCGTTCCGTTTGTTTGGTTGTATGTAAAATTTTTTATTTGATCAATGAATTATTTTTTCACAAAGAAGTAAAGAATACCAGGAAGCTGTCTAAAAATAGAATTTTTATTTGTCATCTTGAGGTTGGTGGAGAACAACAACCCCGGCTAACCGCTGTAGCCTTTGTCACCGCCAGACACTTTTTAAGTTATGAGGTATTCTAAAAATCGTTTTAAGACAGCTTCTAAGAAAACAAAGAAAAAAGATCATTGATGAAATATTTTTTTGTGTACTTTGTTTTAGTTGCAGGCTTTGTGTGAAACATTTGTACCGCAAACTAAAAATTTTATATTTCTGCAACGTACATTTGCCATTCAAATCTAACGCATGACGATTCACAGGGAAGGATACAAATCAATTGCCATCGGTGCCTTAATTTTCGGCGCAATTAATTTCATTTACTTTTATTTTTTCAGTGCCAGCAATGCCTGGCTGGGATATATTCTTTTTTTTGCCACTTTATTTTTATTGCTGTTCCTGATCTCTTTTTTTCGTATTCCCAAACGTGCATTAACCATCAGCGAAAATGCTATTATTGCACCGGCAGATGGAAAAGTGGTGGTAATAGAAGAAACGATTGATCCGGAATATTTTAAAGATAAACGTTTGCAGATATCCATTTTTATGAGCCCGGCAAATGTACATGTAAACCTTAATCCCATTAGTGGTACGGTAGTGTATAACCAGTACCACAAAGGAAAATACCTGGTAGCCTGGCATCCTAAATCATCTACAGATAATGAACGCCATTCAGTAGTTTTACGAAAAGGGAATACGGAGATTTTGGTAAAACAAATTGCAGGAGCTTTGGCAAAACGCATTGTAAATTACCTGCAGGTTGGTCAGAAGGTAAGCCAAACACAGGAGTTTGGTTTTATTAAATTTGGCAGCCGGGTAGATTTGTTGTTACCTGTTGGCACAAAGGTTAATGTAGAACTTAACCAGGCAGTACAAGGTGGCGTAACCGTTATTGCAACTTTGCAACCTTGATAAAATTTAATAGTTCTGGCTTGGCTGAAATAATAATAATGTTCAGCATTTATAGCTGCGCAATCAGCGTATCTAGTTTCTTTATAAAATGCTGGTGTATAGTTGCAAAATTTACTAAAATATTCCTTCCAGTTCTTTCAGGTGATGAATGATGTAAGTTGCTTT
>NZ_JACMOO010000318.1 GCF_014377975.1 Ferruginibacter sp. | reverse complement strand
CCATGAGCCTCATTGGTAAAATCGGCGAGACAGGAACCTGCCGCCCCACCATGACTGTTTTGGGAAAACAAGGGACTGAATTGACCGCCTCGAGGATGCAGGTTGCAGGTATGAAAACCCATATCGATAATTTTGGAAATCTTATTGGCAGACTGGAAGGAGAAGATAAAACGTTGCCTGTTTTAATGCTGGGTTCGCATTTAGATTCGCAACCTTATGGTGGCCGTTTTGACGGAGTTGCCGGTGTCCTTTGCGCCATTGAAGTTGTAAAAACAATGTCAGAAAATAACACCAAACCCAAGCGCAGTATCGAAGTAATTTCTTTTGCAGATGAAGAAGGCTGGCGTTTTACAAAAGGACTTTTTGGTTCAAGAGGTATTTTAGGAAAGTTGGAAGAAGGGGAGTTGGCAAGAACGGATAAAGATGGTATTACCCGTGAGAAGGCGTTGATAGATTTTGGGTGTGATCCCACAAACTTTAAAGCTTCGGAATATGCGCCTGGCAGCATTCACGCCTTTTTAGAACTGCATATTGAACAGGGGCCCATTTTAGATATTGCCAACAAACCCATCGGCATTGTTACAGGCATTTCGGGGCCGCTATGGCTTACTGTAAAATTAAAAGGCATGGCCGGTCATACAGGTTCCGTACCTATGCCTTTAAGAAAAGATGCCTTGCTGGGCGCTGCAGAAATTGTGATGGCTGTAAATAAAATTGCCACACAAAATCCTGCAAACCCAACAGTGGCAACAGTTGCAACAATGGAAGTTTTTCCTGCCAGCAGAAATATTATAGCAGAAGAAGTAGTGTTCACCATCGATTTGAGAGACATTGATTTAGCCCGAAGAAATTTGTATGAACAACAATTGTCTGCAGAAATTAAAAATATCTGCAACAAACACCAACTTACTTATACCATTACAGAAGATACCAACAGCGAGCCCCGTTATTGTGCAGACTGGATAAAAAATATCATCAAAAATAATTGTGAAAAGCAAAATCTTGACGCTCCGGAATTAATGAGTGGACCCTTTCACGATGCCCTCGCACTTTCTTACGCCTGCGATTATGGAATGATTTTCGTTCGCTGTAAAGACGGCATCAGCCACAATCCCAAAGAATTTGCATCCTATGATGACCTTGCTTTAGGAGCAGAAATTTTGTACGGTACTGTATTGGAAATGTTGTGATTTTTTTAGAAAGTTTTGGGGCTTTCAACAATCATACTTTTTTGAGCATTTGTCAGGGCTATTCGCTGCAATCTTTTATTCACCCGCTTTGCGGCGTTCCTAAAAGTATTTCCGCTGCTATCCCTCAGCCCGTCAGCAATTGAATTTCTATTTGGCTTTATAGATGCACTTTTTTTTATACCTTATCTGGTAAACAACATTTTGCTCCTACGGAGCTCTGATCCATTTTACAATTTATTATTCTACTGGCATTTCGCTCCGCTGGAGCTAAAAAAGAAAGATTATGTATGCAGAGAACTGGGTCTATGCCCCGGAATTTGAAATTGACTCTATCTAGCTGAGGCAATCAAAATTCTATTTTTTAAAATTGCTTTTTCTGTTTTTTTTACATCGTTCACATTTATTAATTTCTTTAAATAGCATTACTATTTGGATGG
>NZ_JACMOO010000317.1 GCF_014377975.1 Ferruginibacter sp. | reverse complement strand
GGGTAGACGACCAGGTTAAGATAAGAGGCTACCGTGTTGAACTGGGCGAAATAGAAAACATTTTACGCCAGTGTAATGGTATTGAGTTATGTGCCGTTATTGCCAAAGAAGATAAGGGGGGAGTTAAAAACCTGGTAGCGTATGTAACAAGTAATGGTTCTATTAGCACTCACAATGTAGAACAATACCTACAGGCTGCCCTGCCCGATTACATGGTGCCATCTGCTATAATTGAACTCGATGAAATGCCTTTAATGATCAATGGAAAGATTGATAAAAAGGCGTTGCCCGATCCTGATATGCAGCAAAATACATCAACTGGTTTTGTTGCTCCTGACACTGAGGCCGAGCAAAAAATGGCCGCTATCTGGTGCAATATTCTTGAAGAGGAAATCATCGGCGTACACGATGATTTTTTTGCATTGGGTGGTCATTCATTGTTGGCTGTTCGTCTTATTTCTGCAATAAGAAAAGAGTTCAAGATTGAAATTCCTATCAGTCATGTGTTTGACTTTCCAACCATTGCTTTACTTGCTGCAGAACTCAACACTCAAACAGACGTAAATCTTCTGCCTCCTGTTCAAAAAGCATCACCAAGACCAGAAAGAATTCCTTTGTCATTTGGTCAGGAGCGCCTATGGTTTTTGGACAAGTTACAAGGGAGTGTACAATACCATGTTCCTTTAGTGTTAAAGCTAAAAGGAGATGTTAAGACAGATGCCATTGCCTACTCCATTAAAAATATAATAGACAGGCACGAAGTGCTTCGAACGGTTTTTGAAGAAGATGAAGGTCAGCCATTTCAGCGGGTGATGGCTGTTGATAATTGGGAAATGTCTATAACCGACGGTTCAGGTTTTTTTGAAGGAAAGGATTTAACAGACTACGTTGAAAAAGTCATTAGTGTACCATTCGATTTGTCAAAGGATTTCATGTTAAGGGCCGAGATAATAAACATCCGGATTAATGAAAATATTTTGGTTTTGGTTTTGCATCATATAGTTTCCGATGCCTGGTCTAAAAATATTCTGGTGCAGGAAATAGTAAATTGCTATAATGAATTTACCGGCAAATCCATACACGTAACCAGTCCACCCTCCATTCAATACTCAGATTTTGCTATTTGGCAGAGAAATTATTTAAATGAAGCAGTTCTACAAAGCAAGCTGGATTTTTGGAAACAAAATCTGGAGGACCTTCCAATATTACAGCTTCCTACAGATTTTACACGGCCTGCAATTCAAAGCATAAATGGTTCACTACTCTCTGGCAGCATCAACAAAGAGATAACAACAGGATTACAAGCAATAAGCCAAACAAACAATTGTACTTTATTTATGACGTTGCTGTCGTCGTTCAACGTGTTGCTATATAAATACAGCAGCCAGGACGACATTTGCATAGGTAGTCCTGTTGCCGGTCGTCAGCAGATTGAGCTTGATAAATTAATTGGACTATTCGTTAACACAATCGTTTTTCGAACAAAAATTGATAGCAGTAACCATTTCATCAATCTGCTTCAACAAGTAAAAATTACTACCATAAATGCGCTCAATAATCAGGAGGCGCCTTTTGAAAAAGTAGTGGAAGCGGTGGTAAAAGAACGTGATCTAAGTAGAAGTCCGTTATTTCAGGTAGCATTTGTTTTAAGAAATATCGGGGAACTTTTAAATGTAGCGTTTTCGGGTATTAATCTTGAAGACATACCCTTTCAGCATAAGACTTCCATGTACGATATGGTGTTTTATGTAACAGAAACAGATAATACGTTAGACATCACCATAGAATACAACACCGATCTTTTCAGGGAACAAACCATGGGCAGGATGTTGTTACAATATCAAACCTTATTGGGCAACATATCAGCAAATCCATATCAGAAAATTGATGATTTGCAGGTGTTAACTCAATCTGATCATAATCTTCTGGATTCTTTCAATAATACTTACTGTAACTATCAAACCGGTAAGACTATTATTGATATTATTGAAGAGCAGGTTGAAAAAACGCCAAGCAGAATTGCTTTGGTTTTTAATGATGAGACTTTATCATACAAACAACTCGACGACCAAAGTAATCAGCTTGCCCACTTTCTAGTAAGCAAAGGGGTAGTTGCCGAAGCTGTTATACCCATTTGTATAGACAGAAGTTTGAACATGATGATTGGGCTTTTAGGGATAATGAAAGCCGGTGCGGCTTATGTACCAATTGATCCTGATTATCCTGAAGAAAGAATAGAACATATTTTGCAAGATACCAAAGCATCTATTATAATTTGTACTGCCTCTACAAGGGCTAAAATTAAAAGCGATGAGTACTTGTATGTTATAGAATTAGACAGTGATCAAGAAAGTATAGTATCCTTCCCTTCTTACAGATGCACCAAACACTTATTGCCTCATCATCTTGCCTATGTCATATACACATCTGGCTCAACAGGCAAGCCTAAGGGAGCAATGAACACACATGCCGGCCTGTACAATAGGCTGTCGTGGGCACAACAATACTTTAAACTTTCTGCCAACGATGTGCTGCTGCAAAAAACAACCTTTGCTTTTGATGTTTCCGTTTGGGAGCTGTTCTGGCCATTGATGGCAGGCGCAAGGCTGGTTTTTGCAAAAGTGGGTGGGCATAAAGACCTTCAATACCTAATAGAATTAATAGAAGCAAAAAATATAACTGTCCTTCATTTTGTGCCCTCGGTACTGGCAATATTTATGCAACAGCCAGGCATTCAAAATTGTACCAGCTTACAAAAAGTTTTATGTAGTGGCGAAGCCCTTAAACCTAACCATGTAAACTTATTTAAGCATACAATGCCTCTGGTTAAACTGTATAATTTATACGGGCCTACTGAAGCTGCCATTGATGTTACTTGCTGGGAAGTACCAGATGTACAAGAGGAAATAACAACTGTGCCTATAGGACGGCCGATAGCAAATACCAGGTTGCTTATTTTAGATAAGCATGGGGCAAAAGTGCCTATCGGCGTGCCCGGCGAATTACACATAGCCGGGGTTCAGGTGGGAAGGGGCTACCTTAACAATGAAACGTTGACTAATAAAAAATTTGTTCCTGATCCCTTTTCTATCGGAAAAAAAATGTATAAGTCAGGAGATCTTTGTAAATGGATGGAAGATGGAAATATAGAGTTTCTGGGAAGGTTTGATGACCAGGTGAAGGTGAGGGGATTTAGAATTGAACTGGGTGAAATAGAACATATGCTTGAGAAATC
Organism: Ferruginibacter sp.; assembly: GCF_014377975.1. Classification (GTDB taxonomy): domain Bacteria; phylum Bacteroidota; class Bacteroidia; order Chitinophagales; family Chitinophagaceae; genus Ferruginibacter. Next base: position 3,132 of record NZ_JACMOO010000317.1, on the reverse strand, counting down.
TGACTATGTAAAAAATGCGAAGATACTTGCTGCAACAGACGAGGTAAGCGACGATAAACACTTAACCGCTTACATAGAAATCAATGAAAAAAAATACCCGTTATTAGCTTCATATCAACAGTTAATACAAACCCCTCCCCTGTCAGCAACAGATCTAAAGATTTTACCCAATCACTTACCCATTTTTGGGTCGAATGACAACGAAATTGCATTTTTATATGATGAAATTTTTAAGGACGAAGTATACCTTAAACATGGTATTGTATTAAGTAGTAATAGCACTGTTATAGATGTAGGGGCGAACATTGGATTTTTCTCGCTGTTTGTTAATTTGTTAAGTAAGAACATACGGGTTTTTTCATTTGAGCCTATGCCCGATGTGTTTAAATATTTACAGGCTAATTTTAATTTATACCAGGTGCCTGGAAAAGTATTTCAATTAGCGCTTTCAAACAAAGAAGAAGAAATTGAGTTTTCTTACTTTCCGCAAATGACCATACTATCCAGCTTAAATGCTATAGAGGGTGATATAAAAAATGTATTAAAATCTTATCTGGTTAATAACAGCGACACAGAGCTCCTGACCGAAAATGAAATAGAAGAAATTCTTGATGTAAAATTAGCCAGTTCAAAAGTAAATTGTAAAGCAACAACCTTATCAACCATTATTCGCAACGAGGAGATTGACAAAATTGATCTATTAAAAATTGATGTGGAAAACGCTGAACATTTGGTGCTGGATGGCATAGAAAATGAACATTGGCATAAAATTGAAAATTTGATTATCGAAGTGCATGATAATGATGGCCGATTAAATAATATCAAAACTTTATTACAATCAAAAGGCTTTAACATTACAATCGAAAAAGAAAATCTTTTGTCGGGTAAAAATCAGCTGTACAACATTTATGCCCAAAGGCTGGTTGCTAACCAAATTTCGACCTCAGTTAAAATAGATCAAAACAGGGTAGCCGAATGGATGCATCCGGACGATTTTATAAAACGGATACAAAAAGGTTTGCATAAAACCTTACCCGAATATATGATTCCAGCTCAATTTATTTTGGTTGACAAGCTTCCTTTAAATTCAAATGGAAAACTGGATAGTAAGGCACTGGCAAGATTTAAGCCTTTGCAAAAAATGCTTAGACCTTATGTAGCACCTAAAACGCCAAGCCAGTCTAAGCTTACTGAAATTTGGAAAACCTTGCTCAGGAAAGACAAGATAGGAATTAACGATAGCTTTTTTGAATTGGGGGGTCATTCTCTTATGGTAATGAGAATGGTTTCCGCAATCAAAAAACAATTCTCCCTCGCTGTACCTATCCCGATAATATTTCAACTCAACAATATAGAGGAGCTGGGTAATTATATAGACTGGCAATTACACCAGATAGCCGAGGATCCATCTGAAACCTTAGAAGTTATTAATTTATAATGGTACTATGTTAGTTAATGTAATTAGCCTATTACAACGCGCTGGTAAAAACGGTGTAAAGGTTGGTGTAGCAAACGGAGAACTACAGGTTAGTTTTTCAAAAGGGCAAACTATTGACCCCGATCTTTTAGGACAGCTAAAAGCAAACAAGCAAAACATCATTAACTTTTTGAGCAACGATCAATTAAAGGCTCATATTGTAGATAATAATATTCTAGCATTGGTACCAGCCAATCGCTCCACCATACCTTTTATCCCATTGTCTTTTAGCCAGGAGCGGCTGCTTTTTATTCATCAACTTCAGGGGTCTGCCCATTATCATTTAAATGCTGTTTTTAAACTAAAAGGCAAAGTAGATAATCAGGCATTACAAAATGCATTCCGCCAGGTGTTGCAAAACCACGAAGTATTGCGCACCTGTGTTGGACAATATGGCAACAATTATTGCCAGATAATTAAAGATGAATTGGAGTGGAACCTTGGAATTACCGATGGTAGAAAATGGCCTGAACAGGAAGACCAGATAGTGAAAAAAATTGCTGAAATGGTGGGCAAGCCGTTTGATCTTTTTTCAGATTTTATGCTAAGGGCAAACCTGGTAACGGTAAATATAAATGAGGCTATTTTAATAGTGATCGTTCACCATATTGCTGCCGATGGATGGTCGTTGCCAATCATTGTGCAGGATCTGTCTTCAGCATATAATCGCTTGCTATCGGGCAAACAAAATATGGCAGAGAAGGAGTTGCCATTACAGTTTGCTGACTATGCTATATGGCAACACGAATACTTAAAAGATGCAGTACTAGAAAAAAAGCTTAATTATTGGGTTCATAAACTACAGAATGTTGAGGCAATTCAATTGCTAACCGATAAGCCCCGGCCTGCCATACAAACCAACAAAGGCGCATCTAAAAATTTTTTGATAAGCACAGCGATAACAAGAGATCTTAAAGCATTTAGCGTAAAATATAATACAACGCTTTTCGTTACCCTTCTGTCTGCCTTTAAAATTTTATTGTATCGCTATACTCATCAAACTGATATATGTGTGGGTACGCCCATTGCGGGCAGGCAGCACGATGAAGTTGAAGGCCTGGTAGGTTTTTTTGCCAATACTTTAGCGTTGCGTTCAAGTATAAGTCCTACGTATTCTTTTGTTGATGTAGTGCAGCAGGTAAGCCAAACTACTATGGAAGCCTATGAGCACCAGGACATGCCATTTGAAAAAATTGTTGACAAGGTTGCTAAGGACAGGGACCTCAGCCGGAGCCCAATATTTCAGGTAATGTTTGGGTTATTAAACCTGCCCACTTTACCTTCAGAGGGTTTGCAGGGCACCACCATTACCAGGCTGGTATTGCCAAATGAAACAGTTACGTACGAGTTAAATGTAGTTGCCAGCGAAACCGTGGAGGGATTGCAATTCGCGATTGGGTATTTCATTTCGCTCTTTGAGCCTAAAACAATAGAGAAATTAGGAAACCATTTTATCAGGTTACTTGAGGCGGCGGTTGCGCATCCTTTGGTAACCATTAATAATCTTAAATTATTATCTGCTTCTGACAAAAGCCAGCTTTTAATTGATTTTAATAGCACAGAAACTGTTCTTCCGGCAGTTCAAACCATCACTGGTTTGTTTGAAGCACAAGTGTTGGCTTCGCCGGAAGCCATCGCCTGCTTGTTTGAAAGAG
>NZ_JACMOO010000316.1 GCF_014377975.1 Ferruginibacter sp. | reverse complement strand
TCATTTAACAGGGCTATGCCCGTGCTGTCGTAGCCCCGGTATTCTAATCTTTTTAAACCTTTAATTACAACAGGGTAGGCTTCCCTGGGGCCGGTATATCCTACAATTCCACACATATATTATAATTTATTTTTGAGCCGGGCAGCAGGTTATCTATTTAGCTTTATTGGCGTCGCACTCTTGTACTTATACAGCAACAAGAAGCTTTTATAGAAGCGGCCCGGGATGATTAGTTTGCAAATTAACAAAATGCCGTCATATAATTATTTTTCAGGCAACACCATAATTATTTTATCAATGCCTCAGCACATGTAGAAAACTTCAACGTATTTATGTAACTCAATTTCGCTGTACTCAAATTACGGTGATAGCCTTCTGATTCCACTGTAATTGGTGCAATGCAATATGCCGACTATACAACCGGAGCAGACCTGCTGGAAAAAACAAAAGTACACCACGATTTAGGAAAGTCCATTCTTGTAATCGGCCACACTAATAACTTGCCAATTATTATAAAAAAATTCGGCGTACTACAACCCTTACAAAATATACCAGAGAGAAATTTGATCATTTATTTACTGTAAAATACCGCAAAGGAAGAGACCAGTACATTGTATGTAAATAGGGCGTAAGGTTTATAAAACCGGGTTCCACTGTTATTATGCAGTCATCACAATAAAATACCCTTTAAAAATAAATACGCCACTGAAAAATAGATAATCAGCCCGGTAACGTCCACAAGGGTTGCTACGAAGGGAGCTGAACTTACGGCAGGGTCGGCACCTAGTTTTTTTAAAATAAGCGGCAACATTGATCCGGTAATGGTACCCCAAAGTACCACCCCTACAAGCGAAACACCCACGCTCATGGCAACCAGCAACCAATGGATACCATATAAATCCTGTAATATGCCGTGAGACATCAGTACATGCCACAGGCAAATTCTGATAAAACCAATCAGCCCAAGAATACCGCCCAATGTAAGCCCGCTGAAAATTTCTCTCCGCATCACCCGCCACCAATCCGAAAGTGAAACTTCACCAACTGCCATCGCCTGAATAATGAGCGTAGAAGCCTGGGAACCACTGTTACCGCCGCTTGAAGCAATCAAAGGCATGAACATAACCAGCACAGTGGCCTTTGAAATTTCATCGTTAAAGTAGGCGAGTGCGGTTGCAGTTAACAGTTCTCCAAAAAATAAAACAATCAGCCAGCCCGCTCTTTTTTTCATGAGTTTTAAAAACGGGGTATCAAGATAAGGCTCATCCAATGCTTCTGTTCCACCCATTTTTTGCATGTCTTCACTAAACTCTTCATTGGCTACCCACAATACGTCATCAATGGTAACAATGCCCAGCAGTTTGTTGCTCCTGCTTACCACGGGCAGAGCTACGCGGTTGTTCATTTTAAAAGCTTCGTTGGCCACTTCCTGGTCGTCTTCCGCATGCAAAGTAACTACCCTGCCATCCATTAATTCGTCTACTCTTTTATCTGCCGAAGCCATGATGAAATCCTTTATCCGTATATCATCCAGCAGTTCACCCTTGTCGTTTATAACATAAATTACATCAATCGTTTCGCTGTTTTTAGCGTACTTACGAATGGTGTTTAACACATCTTCTACCGTATCATGTTCATACACGTAAATATAGTCGGGTGTCATCAGCCTGCCTACACTGCCTTCGGGGTATCCCAATAAGCCAAGTGTTATCTTTCTTTCTTCGGGATTCAATGTTTTAACCAGTTCCCTTACAGCGTTGCTGGGTAGCAAACTTAAAAATGCGGTACGGTCATCCGGCGGCAACTCATTTAATAATTCTGCTGTATTAAAAGCAGGTAAATTTTTAATGATTCTTTTTTGTGTGGAAAGCTCCAGTATTTTAAACACACTGGCGGCACGGTGTAATGAAAGATGGCTGATGATCTGGCTATCAAAATCTTCATTGTCGTAGATGAGTTCTGCAACCTCACTGATGTTCTGGTCATTCAAAAATTCTTTTATCCGCAGTTTATCCTCCGAAGCAATTACTTCTTCAAATTGTTGCTGTATTTTTATTTCTTCTAATTCTAAAGGCATTGGTATATCAGGCTTTTGGCTATTGAATTGTAAATTGTTTTGCCGTTAAAACGTTTAGGCGTTTTTTATTTTTACACACATAATTTTAAAAGGCCAGATATGATTTAAAATTACATAAAACGTCTAAACGGCAATTCTACTAAATTAAAAACGCCTAAACCTCTTCAGGGTAATAAAAAAGTAAATTTCCTTTTAACTATCTTGCAAATTACTCCATTTAAGTTTAAAGTTCTATTATGTTAAAACCCGAATTATTTATTGATTCGTCCACCGGTAAGGGAAGGGGTGTTTTTACAAATATGGCTATCAAGGCAGATACAATTATTGAAGTGGCACCGGTAATAGTAATGAGTAAGGAAGACAGGCAATTACTGGATAAAACGCTGTTGCACGATTACATTTTTGAGTGGGGAAAGTTGAAAGATAAATGCTGTATGGCATTGGGTTTGGTACCCATGTACAACCACAGTTATAAAAGTAACTGCGAATATTTTATGGATTTTGAAGAGGATACCATTGCGGTAAAAACGGTAAGGAATATAAAAAAAGGAGAGGAGTTAACCATCAATTACAACGGCGATTGGCATGATCCGGCAAAATTATGGTTTGAAGTGAGTAAGGCAAAAAACGGTCAGTAATGTTATTGCGTCCGTGTAATAAAATGGAATAAAATTTTTTCAATAAAAACAAATTTATAAGTATGCGTATTATAAAAACAGCGTTGCTTTCTTATGGCATGTCGGGCAAAATCTTTCATGCACCATTTATTGCTGCACATCCCGGTTTTAAATTATGCGGAGCATGGGAAAGAAGTAATAAAAATATTCAGCAAAACTATCCCGATGCAACATCTTATGCAACACTGGAGGCCCTGCTTGCCGATGAAACCATTGAGCTGGTAATAGTGAATACGCCCAATGATTCGCATTATGAATATGCCACTAAAGTATTACAGGCGGGTAAACATGTTGTGGTGGAAAAAGCATTTACAACATCGGTTGCCCAGGGGGAAGCTTTAAAAGCACTGGCCCAAAAGCAGGATAAAATGATTAGTGTATACCAGAACCGGCGATTTGACAGCGACTGCCGCACTGTGCAAAGGGTAATTGCAGACAAGTTGCTTGGTGACATTGTTGAGGCAGAGTTTCACTACGACCGGTTTAAACCCTTGGTTGGTCCCAAACTGCATAAAGAAATGCCCAATCCGGGAGCGGGTTTATTGATGGATCTCGGACCTCACCTGATAGACGAAGCCCTGCATATTTTTGGCATGCCAAATGCACTTTTTGCAGATATATGCATTACCAGACCTAATTCAAAAGTGGATGACTGGTTTGATATGAGGTTGTATTATCCATCTTTAAGTGTTCGCCTGAAGGCCGGTAATATTGTAAGGGAAGCTATTCCGGCCAATGTAATACATGGTATGAAGGGGTCGTTTATTAAAACCAGGGGCGATGTGCAGGAGGC
>NZ_JACMOO010000006.1 GCF_014377975.1 Ferruginibacter sp. | reverse complement strand
CGTATTGTACGGGACGAAAATTATATTAAAAAATCAGTAGAATTAAAACTCCGTATCCGCATGAATAATAGATTTTTCGGCGTAGGCCAAAATATTGTCAATCACGTTTTTTCGGGGAGAAAGATTAACTTTCTCAAGGCTCTTTTGAGCAGACAAAATTTCCTCGTATTGCTCACGAAGAGTCCAGTCTGCTTCAAGTGCAACCTTAATAGCTGCCGATTTTTGTGTAGAAGTCTCATTGTAAACATACTGAATGAGATCCTCAGGTGTAAAACTGTACATAGGCAAATTAATAGCTTGTTTAAAAATTAAATATCAATATCCATAGTCATAAACGACTATTGGTAATCATTATTGTACAGGATTATTGATTATTTAATGTGCTGTAGATGAAGAAACAATAAACAAATCTTCATTGTCCTTTTTCATCAGGTATTTCTCCCTGGCATATTTTTCAATAGTCCCGGCGTTTGTTTTTAATTGATTTAACTCTTCTTTGGTATCTTTTATCATCGCTGTAAGGTGATTTTCGCTTTTCTGTAATTCTTTTAATTTTGCACTTTTATCATACGCTACGCCCCAGTCTTTTGGGTCAAAAAAAAACATCCACACCACAAAAAAAGCTCCCGCCAGCAGGTATTTATTTTTTAACCAGGAAGGTATGTGTGTTAGAAATTTCATATTGTTGATAGTTGGCAGTTAGCTGTTGACAGTGGCTCACAAATAGTTTTGGGGAAACACGGTAATACACTGTCAACAATCAACTACTTTTATTTACCAAATTTAATCTTTCCTTTTGGATATACAGCGGTATCACCTAACATTTCTTCAATGCGGATTAACTGGTTGTATTTAGCCATGCGATCTGTTCTGCTGGCAGAACCGGTTTTAATCTGACCGCAATTGAGCGCTACTGCAAGGTCTGCAATCGTGGTATCTTCCGTTTCACCGCTGCGATGGCTCATAATAGTATTATACCCAGCCTGCTGCGCCATACTTACCGCATTGATGGTTTCAGTAATGGTACCAATCTGGTTTACCTTCACCAATAAAGCGTTGGCAATTTTTTCATTAATACCTCTTTCCAAACGGGTAACATTTGTTACAAAAAGATCGTCACCAACCAACTGGCATTTGTCGCCGACTGCTTCGGTAAGCATTTTCCATCCTTTCCAGTCATCTTCTGCCATACCATCTTCAATAGATAAAATTGGATACTGCTTTACCCAGCTTGCCCAGTAAGCTACCAATTGCTCGCTTGTCATTTTTTTGCCGTCACTTTTATGAAAAATGTATTTCTTTTCTTTTGCATTCCATAATTCGCTGTTTGCGGCATCCATGGCAATCATAACTTGGCTGCCAGTTTTATAGCCCGCAGATTGTATTGCAGTTAAAACAGTTTCAATTGCTTCTTCATTACTTTGAATGTTGGGTGCAAAGCCACCTTCATCACCTACATTGGTACTAAAACCTTTTTTCTTTAACACAACTTTCAGTGCATGAAAAATATCAACACCCCATTGTAAACCTTCGCTAAATGAGGAGGCTCCAACTGGCATTACCATAAATTCCTGAAAATCTATTTTATTATCAGCATGTGCACCACCATTCAGGATGTTCATCATGGGTATAGGAAGAATTTTTGCATTGGTACCACCAATGTAACGGTACAACGGCAAATTAGCTTCCAGCGCCGCAGCTTTTGCTACGGCCATGCTTACGGCAAGTATTGCATTGGCACCCAGCTTTCCTTTATTTTCAGTACCATCCAGGGCTATCAATGCAGCATCAATACCGGTTTGATCCGCAATATCCCAGCCCAGTAAATTTTCAGCAATGGTAGTATTTACATTTTTTACCGCTTTCAATACGCCTTTACCACCGTATAGTTTTTTATTGTTATCTCTAAGCTCTACCGCTTCGTGTATACCGGTGCTGGCTCCGCTTGGCACGGCTGCTCTGCCTAACTTTTCGTTTTCTGTTAACACATCTACTTCAATTGTAGGATTGCCACGGCTGTCTAAAATTTGACGGGCGTAAATACTTGCGATGTAACTCATGATGTTGTTTATTGGTTTGTTAATTATTGTATTAATTTTTATTTTGCGGATGTTAAATTTCTGAATATAACTTCCAGACTATTGCTTTCACTCTGCAAAGAAACAATGTTAAGGTTGTTTTTCAAACTCAATTCTACTAACTGCTTTCGTATACTTTCAGGATGGGCTGTATGTATCTTATAGCCCGAGATACCAACGGCTTCAATCTTGCTGATATTTTCCAGTTTTTGCAGGGTTGCCATTGATACGTTTTCTTTAAAATGTATTAATACTATATGTTCATCATCTTTTCCTTTTTGTAAATTACTCAATGTGTCATCTGCTACAATGGTTCCTTTGTTGATGATGATTACCCGGTCGCAGATGGCCTGCACTTCCTGTAAGATGTGCGAGGAGAAAAGAACGGTTTTATCTTTTCCTAACTTTTTAATTACTTCCCTTATCTCCACAATCTGGTTGGGATCAAGCCCGGATGTTGGTTCATCCAGTATCAGCACTTCGGGATTGTGTATGAGTGCTGCGGCAAGCCCCACCCGTTGTTTATAGCCTTTACTCAGTTGTCCTATTTTTTTATTAGCTTCCAAACTAAGGCCAACCGTGGCAATCGTTGTTTCAATTTTATTTTTTGGGTGATCAATATGATGAACTCCGGCAATAAACTCCAGGTATTCTCTTACATACATATCAAAATAAAGCGGGTTTGCTTCGGGCAGGTAACCAATTTTCTTTTTGGTGGATAAGGAACTGGTGTTTACTTTTTCATTGCAAACTTCCACTACTCCTCCATCACATTCCAGATAACCGGTAATAATTTTCATGGTAGTACTTTTTCCTGCACCATTGGGGCCTAAAAATCCTACTATTTCTCCTTTGCCAATGCTGAATGAAATATTATCGACCGCTTTTTGAGCGCCATAATTTTTTGAAAGATTAATTACCTTAATAGACATGAATGAAATTATTATACAAAAATAAAAACGTCCGGTATAAATACCCGACGTTTTTGTTTATCAATTAATTATTTTTTTCTTCTTTATTGTCTGCAGGGAGGTCAGGCCCCGGCTGTGAACGGTTATCCGGCTTTTGCGGAGGTCTTTGCTGCTGATTGCTCCGTTGATTTGGAGGTCGTTGACCTTGCCCTTCACTTTTTTGCCGCGGTCTTTCTTCATTGCGGTTTTGCGGTGAACGTTGATGCTGCCTTTCAGGCTGTCCGGGGTTTTGGGAGGCTTGTCCATCCCGTTTTTGAGGAGGTCTTTGTTGCTGGTTGCCACGTGGGGGTTGGTTAGGCTTGTTAGCATCCGAATTTTGTGGCGATCTCTGCGCATCCCTGTTTTTTTGTGGCTCTCTGCCGTCACGGTTTTGGGAAGGCCTGTTTTGCGTTCTGTTATCCGGTTGTTGATTGTTGCGGTTCTGTGGTGGCTGTTGTTGTGGACCACGTTCCATATCCCTTCTTTTACGACTGGTTTTTTCCAGACTTTTTAAACTGATTTGTCCAACCACATCTGCATAAGCAGGTTCTATTTCAACCGGTTTTTTGCTCACCACTTCCACTGTTTCCAATTCTTCCGGCCGAATGCCTTGTTGGTTAAGGCTCTTTATTTTTTTTACTCTTTCAATGGTTAAAGGGTATTGTTTATTACTGTCCGGCATTGTGTACCACATCAGGTTGCGAAAAATATCTTTTTTAACTAAAAAAGCACGGCTCCTGGCTACTTCTATCATTTCACAATCATCCGGAAAGTGCTGCAAGGCATCCAGGTATGTATCAAGCTCGTAATTTAAACAACATTTTAACCGGCCACATTGTCCGCTTAACTTGGTTTGATTAATGCTTAAATTCTGATAACGGGCAGCGTTGGTATTTACACTTTTAAAATCGGTTAGCCAGGTGCTGCAACACAATTCGCGGCCACAACTGCCTATTCCACCTACTTTGCCCGCTTCCTGCCTGGCACCAATCTGCTTCATTTCTACTTTAACCTTAAACTCGCCGGCGTATATTTTTATTAATTCTCTAAAGTCTACCCTGTCATCAGCGATGTAAAAAAAAGTAGCTTTACGGCCATCTGCCTGAATTTCTACTTCAGCCACCTTCATCTCAAGCCTTAGTTGTTTGGCAATGGCTCTGCTGCGAATCATGACTTCTTTTTCTCTTGCCTTTGTTTCTTTCCATTTATTAAGGTCTGTTTCATTGGCCCGCCGGAGAATCCTTTTTATGTCAGTACTTTCTTCTTTGATATTATTTTTTTTCAGTTGTAGCCGCACCAGCTCGCCGGTAAGATTTACGCTGCCAATATCAAAACCACTAACGCCTTCCAATGCTACCATGTCACCTTTTTCAAAAAAAAGAGTAGTGGTATTTTTAAAATAATCTTTTCGGCTTCCATTATTAAAACTTATTTCTATAATTCTACAGCCGCTTTCAGGGTCACTAAAAGGCAGGTTTGCCAGCCAGTCATGCACGTTCATGCGGTTACAACCACCGCTGCTGCAACTGCCATGGCTTTGGCAACCACCCGGAGCGCCATCTTTACTTGTTCCACAACTTCCACATCCCATATACCTGAGTAATTAAAAATGAATAATATTACAAAAAGAAAAATTTTTTTGAACCAAGCAGGAGAATAACTGTTAAGCTTCATCGGCGTCGCACTTTTGTACTACAGTTATATATTGAACGACCTTATTTACCTGGCATAAAATACGAATGGTGCTCTCAGTACTTTCAGGATCGTTATAACTAATAGGTGCCCAAAATTAATTGGGTACCGACGTACCATCTTAACTACAGCTGAGAAAGTTTTTTTAATACACAAGCGTCTTTCTCTAAACTCCAAACCACTGGCCATTTTCCTCAATTTGTCAAAATTAACGAATTGTTACTAATAATATGGTACAACTTAATAGACAGCGCATGAAACAGCATTTTACCATTTGCATTGCGTTCTACATAATAACTGGCTTTATCCAGTTCGTTTATAATGGCTTCCTGTTGCGGAACGCTGCATAATTTATTTAACCGCAAGGCAAAATCCTGTTCGTTTGTACCAGATTGCTCTGTATTTATCAGTGAAGGAATGCTTTTTAAACGAATGGCTTGCTCAAGTAAATGCGTAAAATATTTAAGAAACTGCTTTTGCTTTTCCCGCCCCTGCTTACTCATCTCCTCAATCCATTTTACCTGTCCTGCCAGGTTTTTTTTTACCAGCAGGTTTAGCCACTCTCTTGCAGTTGCCTGCCAATCATCCTCTGCGTGCTGTAATAATTGCAGGGCTTCCCTGTAATTACCTTCACTTAACGCGGCTACCTGTTGCGCCTTTTCCATTGCTACACCACTTTTTAATTCCAGTGCAGCTTCAATTTCCAAACTGGTGAGCAAGGGAATTTTTACCAGTTGTGTCCTTGATAAAATGGTAGGTAAAATCAATCCTTCATTTTCTGCCACCAAAATAAACAAGGTATTTGGTGGAGGCTCCTCGATAAGTTTTAATAATTTATTGCCGTTTTTGGTGAGGTATTCCGGCATCCAGATTATCAAAATTTTATATTCACTCTCAAAACTCTTTAAACTTATTTTACGGTTAATATCGTTGCATTCTTCGGCGGTAATATTTCCCTGTTTATTTTCGGCCTGTATAAACTGTAGCCAGTCATACACATTTCCATAAGGGTGAAGAGAAAAAAACTCCCTCCATTCTGTAATAAAATCGGTGCTGATGGGTGGTTGGCTTGCTTTTTTTGTTATTACAGGGTAAGAGTAATGTATGTCGGGGTGCATGAGCCGGGCAGCCTTAATGCAGGCTGGGCAAACTCCGCAGGAATCATGCTGTGTAACTGCTTGTTTTTCCGCAACAGCTTCTTCGCCAAATAAAGAAGGCTCTGCGCTTTTTTTATTTTTGCCATTTACTTTTTCGCAAACAATGTATTGTGCAAATGCCATGGCTAGTGACAATGCACCACTGCCTTCTTTACCTAAAAACAGTAAGGCATGGCTTAACCGGTTGTGTTTCACCATTTGCACCAACTGCTCTTTCGTTTCGTTCTGTCCTGTTATATTTTTAAATTGCACCCTGCAAATATAGTTTTTAGTAAGTTTAACAAACCTACCGGGGAGTAAATAAAAAAAGCGGCTCTGGAAGGAACCGCTTTGGAAATTTCTTTTTATATTTTTATAATTTACTAGTCAGCTCGTCGCTCATTGGGGTAATCTTACTGTCAAATTTAGTAACCAGGTGTCCATTTTCATCCAGTAAAAATTTATTAAAATTCCAGGAAATGGTTGCATCTAAAACCCCGTTTTCACTTTTGCTGCAAAGCCATTTATAAATAGGAGCAATGTCATCTCCCTTAACAGAAATTTTTGCTGCCATCGGGAAGGTAACTCCGTAATTTTTTTTACAAAATTCTTTTATTTCTCCATTGGTACCAGGTTCCTGTCCGCCAAAATTATTTGCAGGAAAACCAACAATTACTAATTTGTCCTGATATTTTTTATACAAGGCTTCAAGTCCTTCATATTGCGGGGTAAATCCACATGCAGAAGCAGTGTTTACAATTAATATTTTTTTGCCTTTAAATTTTGCAAAATCAATAGTAGTGCCGTCTAAAGCTTCTACTTTAAAATTATAAATTGATTTGGAAGATGAGGTTGCTGAAGGGGAAACATCCTTATTCATAAAAGCGTTGTTAGTTTTAGCTGTGCCAAATAATAGCGCAAAACTGATTGATAATAATTTAATCATAAATTTACTTTAAGTTTATAACACATAAAAATACGGGTTTGTTTAATCAATTATTGTTTTTCATAACATCCTATATCCGGTACTCCAACCGAACGGTTACCGTCATCCAGATCTTTTGCAAAATCAGTGCCACCTATTCCTTTATTAATTCCCGGAGCGACACTACTGTTTGTATGAAAATCAAATAGTTGTTTGGTTGCGTCCACATTATCAAAAAGCGGATCCTGGTTTTTAATGGCTTCCGTTATAGTGCAGTTTAATGGGTCTTCCCTGGCTTTATAAAGACAATGATCAAACAAAACACTGAATGAACCGGAACCTTTTTTATCAATCGCTACTTCATTATCCACTATGTTGTTATCACCCCAAAAAATGCAATTGCGAAACGCTGCGTTGAGGCTTGCAGAAAGGATACCTCCATTCAGAGAGGCATAATCCGTTACTACCAGCACCGGTTTTTTATGAAGGGTGTAATTAGTTGAATAGCTAGCAACGGTGCAGTATGTGAGGTTATAAATTCCGCCATAGGTTAAGCTTACATTGGTACCACAATTGGTAAATAAACTATTATCTGCATCCACGCTTGAATTAACGCAAAGTAAGCCTGCGTCGTACGCATTGTCAATGATGCATTGATGTAAAATTAATTTGGAGTTGCTGTTAACAGAGGGCTTTTCCACTACTGCAGCCTGGTAGGCATTTTTTATATTGGCATAGGTTAGTACATTATTTTTACTGCGTTCCCTGAAATATATACCCGGCCAGCTGGCTGGTAAACTTTTATAATCCGCATCAAGGCGGTCACCATTAAAAATTACGTTTTTTTCTTTGGTGCCATTTATTATAAGTGTACCGTCCACAATAAACGGTGCGTCAGCGTGCGAATAAATTTTACATCCAGGTTCAATGGTCAGAGTAGCTGCAGAATCAATTCGTACACTTCCAAGCACCACGTAGGGTAAGCTGCTGCTCCAGTTTATATTTCCTTTTATAACCTTGTTGCGCAAAAAATTGGCGTTTTGTCCATAAGCTTCCAGTTGTACAAAGTGGCTATTACCATTGTACATAATCATAATACTGTCTCTCACAATAAAAGGCAGGTTAGTAATGCTGGGGTTAATATGTACCGTAACAAAAACATACACGCTGTCGTTGGCTGCTATTTCAATATTACTTGCTTCATCCGCCGGCGTACCATTGATATTTATTTTAAATGCAGAAGCAGATCCCGCCATCAGCTTAACGGTACTTAACAGCAACTTTTGATTATTAAGATTATTAATTTTAAAAGATTGGGTGATGGAACCTACGCTGGTAAAAACGGTATCGTATTTCAGGCTGTCAGTGCTGGTAGAAAGCTGTGCATTCTGGCTGGTGATAAACGAATCTTTCTGGCAGGAAGAGAAAGGGATGCAGAATATTGTAATCAACAGGCAACCTAAAAAAGGCAGTCGGAAAATATGGGTTACGAAATGTTTCATGATTCAAAAATAGTTATTTATTTCAATTGTATTTTTTTCATAACTGTTGTTATTTTGGAGCATGTGCCAATGTTGCTATACTCAACTGCACCTTATTGATTAAAGCAATTGTACTGCCACAAGCTTCAAGCGTTGCTCCTGTAGTAACAACATCATCTACCAATAATATGTGTTTACCTGCCAGTTGGTTTGTATCGGTAATAATAAAACTGCCTGCTACATTTTCCCATCTTTCTGTCCGGTGTTTTTTTGTTTGAGTATCGGTATAACGCTGGCGCAGCACATTGTTTTTTATAACTGGGATATTCATAACAGCAGACATTCCATTGCAGATAATTGCTGCCTGGTTGTAACCGCGTTTTCGTTCTTTATCCCGATACAATGGTAAGGGAATAAGTACATCAACCGTATCAAAGCGATTACTTGCCCGTAAACTTTTGCCCATTAGTTCACCCATATAAAATCCTATATCGGTATTGCCTTTGTATTTAAACTGATGAATGAGTTGTTGTATCAGTGAATTTTTTGAAAAATAAAATTCACTATGCGCAGCGATTAATTGCAATCGTCCCCAAAATATTTTTTCAACCGGGTTATTGGCGTGTTTTGCAAAATTTGTTTCGGGTAAATTCGCAATACACTTTATACATAATAAATTTCCCTCGTCCAAAAGATCACTACCGCATCCGGTACAAACATGCGGGTAAAAAAGATGAATAGTATCTGATAATATGGTTTTAAAAAAAGGCACAGGCTAAATGTACTTTAAACAATTTTATATTCAAAGCCATTACTGCTTATTAAACTGGCTGATTTCTTAAAACAAATATTGATACAGTTCTTCTACTTTGGCCAATGGCACTATTTCAATACCAGTATTGCCTGCGGACGAACTGCCTTTTATTTTAATCAGTGATTTAGCATTGTACTTACTCACAATAATTTTTTCAAAGCCTAGTTTTTCTGCTTCAGCAATGCGTTGTTCAATCCTGTTTACTGCCCTTATTTCACCACTTAAACCCACTTCACCGGCAAAGCAATAGTGCTGATTAATGGGAATGTCTTCGTAACTGCTCAGCAGGGCACAAACAATCGCCAGGTCAATGGAAGGGTCTTCTATTTTAATACCGCCCGCAATATTTACAAATACATCTTTAACACCAAAATGAAAGCCGCCACGTTTTTCCAATACTGCCAGCAGTAATTGTAACCTGCGCAAATCGAAACCGCTAACCGTACGTTGTGGTGTACCATAAACACTTTGTGTTACCAATGCCTGTCCTTCAATCAGTAATGGGCGAATGCCTTCAATAGTGGCAGCAATGGCGATGCCACTTAACTGCTCTTCTTTTTGAGTGATTAAAATTTCAGAAGGATTGGTAACTGCACGCATACCTTCTCCGGTCATTTCATAAATACCCAATTCGGAAGTAGAACCAAAACGGTTTTTTAAAGTACGTAAAATGCGGTAGGCGTAATGGCGGTCACCTTCAAACTGCAGCACAGTGTCTACCATATGTTCCAGTATTTTCGGTCCGGCAATATTTCCATCCTTGGTAATATGGCCGATTAAAAAAACGGGCGTATTGGTTTCTTTGGCAAAGCGCTGCAATTCAGCAGCACATTCTCTTATCTGGCTTACACTGCCGGGGCCGCTTTCTACAAAAGGCGATTGCAGCGTTTGTATACTATCAACAATTACCAGTTGTGGTTTTAATTTTTTTATTTCCTGAAAAATGGTTTGTGTATTTGTTTCTGTAAGCAGATAAAAATTATCGCTTTTTATACCCACACGGTCTGCCCTCATTTTTATTTGGTGCTCACTTTCTTCTCCACTGATATATAAGGTAACTACCCCCTTCAATTGTAAACCAATTTGTAAAAACAAGGTAGATTTGCCAATTCCCGGTTCGCCCGCTACCAGCACAATACTGCCCAGTACAATGCCTCCGCCTAACACACGGTTTACTTCAGCATCCGTTGTAACAATTCTTTTTTCTTCTGCACTGATTACATTGTTTATTGAAATAGTTTTTAATTTTCCACTCCCATTGTATT
This sequence comes from Ferruginibacter sp., assembly GCF_014377975.1. Lineage (GTDB taxonomy): Bacteria > Bacteroidota > Bacteroidia > Chitinophagales > Chitinophagaceae > Ferruginibacter. The sequence goes on along the minus strand of NZ_JACMOO010000006.1, from coordinate 51,639 downwards.
CTTTCCATTCATTGTTTTCGGCTTTGTCATTTCCTTTTACAATCACCTCTTCTACAAACGTATTCCAGTTATTACAAGAAGGGCATTTGCCGGTCCATTTAGTACTTTCATATCCGCAACTCTGACAAAAAAATGCTGACTTGGTTTTACTCATTGTGTAAAATTAAAACGTAAAAAATAAGAAGCATTTATTTTTTCAAGGGAACAATATTTTTCAAAGTATATCGTGTTAGAAACAAGGGGTAAAAATATTTTTGCAGATTTGCAATGAAATAAAAATTATCATTTTATAAAGAAGGAATAATGCAATGGAAGAATGCATTAAAGTAAAAGGGTCAGCATTTCTGCTAACCCTTTGTACTTACTAACCCATTAAATTCTATTGCTAAATTACAAATTGCCCACACATAAAAAAATAAATCTTTTGGGATGTTAATAAGTTTTTATCAATTTGTAAGCTGTTAAAACCTGCAACCCCTTTGCTGTAACCTATTGACTATAAGCTATATAAAAAGATATTTCTCTCTTAAATTTCCCGGTTTCATTCGCTAAAAATCAAAAGTAAAATAAATAATTTAATTTGGTTTATGATGTAAACTACTTTATGTTTGTATTGAAATTTAACTGCAATGAAACAATCATTATTTCTCGTTTTTATACTGGCTTTTTGTACCGTAAAGGCACAAATTTCTATTTCAGGACACATTACAGACAGTAAAAACAGGCCTTTGCGTGGAGTAAGTGTTGCTTTAAAAAATACATATGATGGGGCAACAACCGATTCTGCCGGTAGATATTTTTTTGCAACTTCTGAAAAAAGTGACCAACTTTTGGAAGCTACCATATCAGGTTATTATACCATATCTAAAAAAATAATTATTGGTCCGGCAGATTTAATACAGGATATTTTCCTTAAAGAGCAAATTACAGAATTGAAAGCTGTAGTAATTTCCGCAGGTTCATTTGAGGCGAGCGATAAAAACAAAGGTGCTGTTTTAAGTGACATTGATATTGTAACCACCCCAAGCGCCAATGGCGACCTTACCAGTGCGTTTAAATCATTGCCTGGAACCCAGCAGGTGGGGGAGAGTGAAGGATTGTTTGTAAGAGGAGGCACAGCCACAGAAAGTAAAATTTTTATTGATGGGAACCTGGTAAACAATTTCTTTTATAGCAGTACACCCGGTATTGCCACCCGTGGACGATTTAACCCATTTTTATTTAAGGGTACTATTTTTAGTACCGGTGGTTACTCGGCTTTGTATGGGCAGGCATTATCTTCTGCTTTAATATTAGAGAGTAAGGATCTGCCGGAAAAGACTGAGGCAGACCTGAGTTTGTCTGTGGTAGGTGTAGGCGGAGGCATCCAGCATTTGTCGAAAGACAAAAAATCGTCCTGGGGTGTATCGGTTAATTATACCAATCTTTGGCTGGCATTTAACGTAATTAAGCAAAAGCAGGATTTCTTTGAGGTGCCACTTGTAAAGCAGGCTGACGCAAATTTTAGAATAAAAACAAAGAGCGGCGGCTTTATTAAATATTACGGATATATCAGTACCAACAAAACGGGATTTCGCTCACCAGATATTGACTCCACCATTTTGAAAGACGCATTTTCAATTGCCAATATCAATACTTATCAAAACATTAACTGGAAAGATAGAATAGGCAACGGTTGGAAAATAAATACTGGCATTAGTTTTAGTACCAATAAAGATAATATTGTAAACGAAGTTCAGGATGCAGGCAATGAAAAATTTACAAGCACTAATCCATTGTTTAATTATAAAAATTTTAACCTGCTGAGTGAGGCTAGGTATGCACAGGCAAGAATGGTTTTTGAAAAAAAATTGTTTGGTTTAAACGCCATCCGTTTTGGAACTGATTATTTTTACAGCAATGAAAAAACCACCTATACTTTGTATGACGGAACAAGATTTTCGCAACAGGTAAATGATCATTTGCTGGCGGCATTTGCTGAAACGGATATTTATGTAACCAATAATTTAGCAGCAAAAATCGGTAGTCGTTTAGAGCATTCTGAGCTAATCGGTAAATGGAATATAGCACCAAGAATTTCTTTGGCTTACAAAACAGGTCTAAACAGCCAGGCGTCTTTTGCGTATGGTATTTTTTATCAAAACCCCGAACGAAAGTATTTACCCGGTTTTGCAGGACTTGATTATTCAAGGGCAACGCACTATATTTTTCAATACAGTAAACAAACAAAAGATTATACATTAAGAATGGAATTATTTTACAAAAAATACAATAACCTGTATAAAACGGATAGCAGTTTTAGTAGTCATGAAATTGCTGCTAACAACAATGGTTATGGTGATGCGAAAGGCATCGAATTTTTTTGGAGAGACAAAAAGACAATCAAAAATGTTGATTACTGGCTTTCTTATTCGTACCTCAATACCAAAAGAGATTTTTTAAATTATCCTGCGGCGATACAGCCTTCATTTGCGGCAACCCATACGGCTGCTTTTGTATTTAAAAGATTTTTTTTACCGCTAAAAACGCAATTTAATCTAAGCTATAATTTCGCTACTGGCCGTCCGTATTACCGGATTGCAAAGGATGCAACCAATAAATATGTTATTACCGATGCAGGTAAAACCATCAATTACAACAGCATGAGTTTTAGTATAAACTGGCTTCCGAATATTGGCAATAAAAACACCAAAACCTTTGCTGTATGGGTGTTAGGTATAAGTAATGTGTTAGGTCAGAATATTATTTACAATTATAACTACAATTACAACGGTAGCAGAAAAGAAGCGATAACACCGCCCAGTAAAAGATTTGTATTTATCGGATGTTTCCTCAGTTTCGGAATAGACCGGACACAGGATGCCATCAATAATAATTTATAAATAACAATAATTAAAATAAACGATCATTTAAATCAACCACTATTTAATTTAAAAAAAATGAAAAAATTAATTCTTTCGGCAATTGTGTTATTAGCAACTGTTGTTGCATTTGCACAGAGTGAAAAATTTACTGCAGCTATGAAAAAAAATCTTAGTGCAATGGATAGCAGTTTCAAAAATGCTCCGGAACTTTTAAATGTTGCCAACAATTTTGAACGCATTGCCAATGCAGAAAAAAATCAATGGCTGCCGTATTATTATGCTGCTTTTTGCCAGGTAAATTATGGTTTTATGGAGCCGGATAAAGATAAGATAGATGGTTATGCAGATAAGGCAACTTTGCTGATTGCAAAAGCAGATTCATTGTCTCCAAATAATTCTGAAATTTCCTGTATTAAAAGTATGATAGCCAGTTGCCACATGATGGTTAACCCTATGCAAAGATGGCAGGAATATGGCCAGGAAAGTAGCAGCAATATGGATGCAGCCATTCACCAGGATGCCACAAATCCACGGCCATATTTTTTAAAAGGCCAGGGTTTAAAATATACACCCGAACAATTTGGCGGTGGATGCAAAACAGCTAAACCCCAGTTGCAGACTGCATTGGATAAATACGCTACTTTTAAACCCGCCAGCGACATCAGTCCAAACTGGGGTAAAGAAAGGGTGGAAAACCTGATGAAAGATTGTAAATAAGTTATTTTGATGCATCATTGCAGCAACGGTTACCAGCCTATTATAAAAAATCCCATTGGTCTGGGAAAGTATTGGGGCTTAGTTGCAGGCTGTTTTATCTGTCAGCCTTTACTATGCACTACTATTTTAATAACCGCTTTTTCTATTTTGATTAGACCTGTTATCCCTTATTTGTTGAGGAGCAGATGTAAAAACAGAAGCATGGATTGATTTTATGAAGTAATTTTCAATAAATAATAGTATCAAACAAAAAGCCAATGTTTAAAGACTTAGATCCACTATTACATTCGCAACTCAGGTTGGCCGTTATAAGTTTACTAATAAATGTAAAGGAAGCTGAGTTTACTTTTTTAAAAGAAAAAACAAATGCTACTGCGGGTAACCTGAGTGTTCAGATCAATAAACTCAAAGACGCTGGTTATATTGATGTAACTAAACAATTTAAAGACAATTATCCTCAAACCGTATGTAAAATTACTGCCAAGGGGGTTGATTCATTTGAAGGGTATGTAAATGCTTTGAAATCTTATATGAATCCGGTAGGTTAATAAAAAAAGCTCCTCTGTAAAAGAAGAGCATTAATTTGTGCCTGGTTTTTTAAAAAGTTACTTCCAAATCATAAAAGTGGAAGAATAAGTTTTGTTATCGCTGATTAATTGTATGGTATAAGTTCCTTCACTCAACTTGTGAAAATCATTGATGTTGATATTATTATTACCCGCGGTAATTGAAACATTTTGTTGTAAGATTTTTTTTCCGCTTTCATCTAAAACTTCAATTGAACCAGTAGCCGCTTTAGCTGTTTTAAAAACAATTTTTACATCGTTGGTTACGCCATTGGGCATGATAGAAATACCTTTTTTATCAGTAAAATCAAAGTTATTGACAGCAGAAGATAATAAGGTTTGCTCATTTGACATACTGTTTACCTTATTGCCGGACGTAGCTGAAGTTGTTTGAATAGCTGTATCAAAATTGCCTTGCGCATCAATAGATACAAATGTAAATAAAGCAGATAGAATGGTTAAAATTGTTTTCATCTTGTGTATATTTTGAGGTAAGAAATAAGCTAAATGAATAAATGGTTCAAATAGTTACTACACAGTAAAATTGAGATTAGAGGAGAAATTCAGGAGGATGAGGAAATCTAAAAATAACAGTAAAATAAAATGTGGTTATTGTAGATAGTATGGTAAGTAACTTTCTTGATGTAAAGCTAATACTTTATTTGAGATAACCAACTTTTTTAAAAATGATTTCACCGAAAAGTTTTTGTTACGAACAATTGTTCTTTACTTCCGTTTTATCTTTGTTACTAATAAAGGAGTATGTCATTGATCATAGAAGTTAATCATCTAACTAAAAAATTTGGAAACACGGTTGCCGTAAATGATTTATCATTTACAGTAAATAAAGGAGATGTTTACGGATTTCTCGGACAAAACGGTGCAGGTAAATCCACTACTATCCGTATGCTGCTCACATTGATACATCCAACCAGCGGAGAAATTAATTTATTTGGAAAAAAACTTGATGCTAACCGCTCAAATATTTTACGACAAGTTGGTGCAGTGATTGAAAAGCCTGATCTCTATAAATATTTATCTGCTTATGATAACCTTTCCATATTTGCGAAGATGAGTGGCATCAAAGTAACAAAGCAATTGTTAATGCAGCAATTGCAGATGGTTGGCCTGGAAGATCGGGCAAAGGATACTGTACGAACTTATAGCCAGGGGATGAAGCAACGACTGGGCATTGCCGTTGCCCTGGTACACAACCCGGCACTGATTATTTTGGATGAACCTACCAACGGCCTGGACCCGCAGGGTATTGCCGATGTAAGAAATCTTATTTTGAGGCTTAGTAAAGAGATGGGTAAAACGGTATTGATATCTTCTCACTTACTTAGTGAAATAGAATTAATTGCCAGCCGGATGATCATACTCCATAAGGGCAAAAAGATGGTGGAAGGCAATGTGTCAACCTTGTTAGATCCGGCCCATACATTAATAGAAATTGATACGCTAAATAATGAGGCTGCCAAACAATTATTGTTACAATCCGCCTGGGCTGCATCTTTGCAAGGCAATCATCAGTTGCAATTGATGATGGATAAAACAATGGTACCGCAATTAATAAATTTTTTAGTGGCCAATGATGTACAGATACTTTCGGTAAACACAAGCCACTCCCTTGAAAATTATTTTTTATCACTTACAACCCAATCCGGACATGTGGAAGCTTTTGCAAATTGAGTTGTTCAAAATCTCTAAAAGACCCAGAACTTATATTGCCTTTGTAGCAGTTGCAGCCATCGTATTTATTTTTCAATTTGCATTTAAAGCAGATGGACAAAGTTATATGGATCTGATGCTGCAAAGTGTAAAAGATACTTTTTCTTTTGATAGGGTACAAGCCATCAACGGTTACTTTATGTGTTATATTATTTTGAACACACTGCTAATACAGGTGCCAATTTTAATAGCATTGATTGCGGCAGATTCCATATCAGGCGAAGCAAATATGGGCACACTTCGTTTGCTGATATCCAAACCCATCAGCCGAACGCAGCTGATACTGGTTAAGTTTGCAGCCGCCACTATTTTTACTATTTTTTTATTGCTTTGGATGGCTGTTACCGCCTTGTTTATAAGCCTGTTTATATTTGGTACCGGAGATATGCTGGTGTTTAGATCGAAGGGCGATGAATCTCAGATATTACTGATTACAAAGGATGATGTTATGTGGCGGTATTTAGCTGCTTTTGCGTACGCAACTGTAGCACTAACTGTAATTGCCGCATTATCTTTACTGCTTTCTATTTTTGCAGAAAATTCAATTGGGCCCATCATTGCTACCGTTTGCATCGTGATTGTTTGCACCATTATCAGCAACATAAATGTACCCATTATTGATAAAAATGTAAAGCCGTTTCTATTTACCTCTTACCTGGTTGGATGGAAGGGATTTTTTTATATTGGTACTGATATTGATGGAAAAACAATTAAAGGGAGCCTGGAAAACTGGCCAGCCATTAGAAAAAGTCTGTTGATTTTAATCGCACACATCTTTATCCTGGTAACTGCTTCAATAGTGGTTTTTAATAAGAAAGATATTCTATCCTAAATAAAATAAAAATGATCCGTTTTAAAAAAATAATCCCCCTGTTGCTGCTGACCCTTTTAACCATTTTTACAGTCCGTGCACAAGATGTAAATAGCCTGCTCGCAAAAGTGAAATTTAATATTGATAAGGTAAATGATTACGAGGCTACCGCCCGGATGATTACCAATGTATCTTTTTTAAAAGTACCGGATGCAGATGTAAAAGTGTATTTTAAAAAGCCCAACAAGCTGAAAATAAAAAATGAAAAGGGAATATCTTTTGTACCCAAGGGCGCAGTAAGTATTAACCTGAATAATATTTTAAGTAGTGGAAAATATACAGCCATTGATGCAGGTACCGATAAAATAGCCAATACAGTTGTAAGAGTAATTAAATTGTTACCCGAAGATGATAATGCAGATGTAGTTTTATCTACTGTATATATTGATGAAGCTTTACTTGTAATAAGAAGGGCAAAAACCACCACAAGAGCCAATGGCAGTTACCAGCTGGACATGAATTATGGTAAATATGCCTCTTATGGCTTACCTGATAAAATTTTTTTTACTTTTGATACTAAAGATTATAAACTTCCCAAAGGGATAACGTTTGACTTTGATGATGGAACACAAAACAACCGGTCAGCTGCCGACAAAGCTAAAAGCAGAACCGGAAAGGCTGAAATAACATTTAGTTCATACCTTATTAATAAAGGCGTATCGGACGATGTTTTTAAATAGCGCGGTTAGCAATTATGTTACAAACCGGCGAAAATAATTGTAAGTTTATAAAAAGGCTGGTGGGTATTTTACAACAGGCCGGAGCTAAGGAATTACCTAATTATTCTTCAGTAATTTTTTCATCCCTGGCATTGGCAACAAAAGCGGCACTTATTTTCTTTAAAGGGTTTTTATGCTGGTTAGCATATTCTTTTCTTGCATTAATGATGTCAATGCATTTAAAAATAGCTTCCCTGAAAGATGCTTCATCGGCCTTGTTTTTACCAGCAATATCAAATGCTACCCCATGGTCTGGCGAAGTGCGTATGCCAGTTAGCCCGGCAGTATAATTGATTCCTTCCCCGGTAGCAAGCGATTTAAAAGGGATCAGTCCCTGGTCGTGGTACATCGCCAATACAGCATCAAATTTTTCATACTGTCCTCTTGCAAAAAAAGCATCTGCAGAATAGGGGCCAAAACAAAAAATATCTTTATGCTTTGCCTCTTTAATAGCAGGCTTTATTATTTCCTCTTCTTCCGTACCTACAAGGCCTTCATCACCCGCATGTGGGTTTAAGCCCAGCACAGCAATTTTAGGTTTGTCAATACCAAAATCTTTTTTCAGGGCATTGTTTAAAATCTGCAATTTACTGATGATGTTTTCTTTGGTAATAAAGCTGGAAATATCTTTTACAGCTACGTGTTCGGTAACCAGTGCCACCCTCATATTTTCAGCTACCATTAGCATCACCACATCCGGCACTTCAAATAAATTTTTTAAATAGGGCGTATGGCCGGTAAAGTTAAATTCCTCAGAATGCGTATTTTTTTTATGAATAGGTGCAGTAACCAATCCATCAAGTTTACCTTCTTTTAAAGCTTGTGCTGCGGTTACCAAACTAAGTACCGCATATTTTCCACCGGTATCATTTAGCAATCCGGGTGAAACAGCTACTTCTTCCTCCCAGCAATTGTACAGGTTTACCTGTTTATGATTTACGCGGCTGGAATCTTTAATAGTTGAAAAATTAAAATTAATATCCGGGAGAGATTTGCGGTAAAAGTTCAACACTTTATTACTTGCAAATATAACAGGCGTGCACATTTCAAGCAGCCGAGTATCGCCCACTGTTTTTATAATCAATTCCAAACCAATGCCATTGATATCACCACAAGAGAGCCCGATAACCGGTTTATTTTCATTTATCATATCAGCAAAAAATTAAGTTGTAAAAATACAACATTGTACAATACATAGTTTGAAGCCTGATGAGGCCATAATATGTATTTTTACACGGTTAATAAGAAACACCAACACATTGTATGTTTAAAATAAAAAAATCCTTAGGCCAGCATTTTTTAAAAGATGAGATTGTAATTCAAAAAATTATAGGTGCTTTAAAAGAAGATAGTTTTATTAATTTACTGGAAGTGGGCCCTGGTGGCGGCGCCTTAACCAAATACCTGGTGCAGTTGCCCGGCATTAATTTTAAAGCTGTTGAACTGGATGATGAAAAAACGGCTTATCTAAAAAAAACGTATCCTGTTTTAAATGATCATATAATCAGCCAGAGCTTTTTAGATATTGATGAACCATTTGAGGAACCATTTACCGTAATCGGTAATTTCCCGTATAATATTTCCACCCAAATTTTATTTAAGGTAATGGATTGGAAAGATAAAGTACCAGTAGTTATTGGTATGTTTCAAAAAGAAGTAGCACAGCGGGCGGCATCCAGAGAAGGCAATAAAGTGTATGGTGTATTAAGTGTTTTGATACAGGCTTTTTATGAAGTGGAATATTTATTTGATGTAAGCAACCAAAGTTTTAATCCACCACCTAAAGTGCAAAGTGGTGTAATAAGACTTAAAAGAAAAACCACACCACTAATTGTAAAAAGTGAACGGGCATTTAAGGTTCTGGTAAAAACTGCATTTAACCAGCGCCGTAAAACATTGCGTAATGCCGTAAAAAGTTTATTTACCGCCGAAGTTTTACAAGAGGAAATTTTTAACAAACGTGCTGAGGCTTTGAGCGTGGAAGCATTCGCCGAACTGACATTTAAAATGAGTTGATTTAATTTAATTTGTATTTATAGATGATTTTTTGGAGCATTTTTGAGGTGGTAGAATTTTAAGGATAGAGAGATTCCACATTTCGTGCCTAAAATCAGCGTCATAAAAATGAAGGCTGATTTCAACAACAGGTGAGCCATATATTTTGTCGCTTGTTTGCTTACTCTTAATTAGTTTCTTAACTGATAAAATTTATTCTGATTGTAGCGATCTTGTTTTGCGAATGAACATTTATAACCATTAATCATTATACACGAATACTATTCTTTTAGACTGCACAGGCTTTGTTTGTATGATAATATATTTACTGTGTTGAATGCCTAATTACTTTTCCACTATTTCACAAAAAATTTTTTTTAAACTGGATTTTCAGATACCTGCATATTGAGGAAAAACCTTTTTACCGCCTTTTCTTCAAATACAACTGCGAAAGAAAACTGTATTTTTGCAGTTGCCAACGATTGCACATTTACTTTTAATTTATAATCCAGATGCCTCCTGCAACAAATAATAAAATTCGTATTGTAACGGCTGCGGCCTTGTTCGATGGACACGATGCAGCTATTAATATCATGCGCCGGATACTACAGGCAAAGGGTGCAGAAATTATTCATCTGGGTCATAACAGAAGTGTGCATGAAATTGTAGAATGTGCCATTGAGGAAGATGCGCAGGCCATTGCCATTACAAGTTACCAGGGTGGCCATGTAGAGTTTTTTAAATACATGAAAGAACTGCTGAATGAAAATGGCTGCGGACATATAAAAATTTTTGGAGGCGGTGGCGGAACAATTTTACCTGTTGAAATAGAAGAACTGCACAAGTTCGGAATTACACGGATTTACAGCCCGGATGATGGAAGGACGATGGGATTGGAGGGGATGATTGAGGATGTAATAAAACAGGCAGGCTCACTATCTCCAGAAGAAAATATTTTGGAACAGACTTCAAACAATTCCTGTTTTGCATTGGGTGAAGTGAGAGACATTAAGAAAATTGCAAGCGCCATTACTCTTGCAGAAAATGGGGAAAAATTTACGGATTTACTTTACGAATTAAAAGAGGGATATTTAAAACTACACAGCACAAACAATTTTCCGTTGAAGGGTGAAAGGTCGGTAGTTGTTGGCATCACGGGAACTGGCGGTGCAGGTAAATCATCTGTTACAGATGAAATTGTCCGTCGTTTTTTAAACACGTATGTTGATAAAACCATCGCAGTAATTTCAGTAGATCCATCCAAGAAAAAAACAGGTGGTGCCTTGCTCGGTGATAGAATACGTATGAATGCAATCTCTTCTCCCAGGGCATATATGCGCAGCCTTGCAACAAGGGAAAGCGATATTGCATTGAGTAAATATGTGCAGGAAGCCATTGACATCTGCAAATCGGCAGGCTTTGATTTTATTATTTTGGAAAGTGCTGGTGTGGGCCAAAGTGATGCGTCTATTTTAGATTATGTAGATGTAAGCATGTATGTGATGACGCCGGAATATGGAGCTCCATCGCAACTGGAAAAAATAAATATGCTGGATTACGCCGATGTAATTTGTATCAATAAATTTGATAAAGCAGGTGCATTGGATGCCTTGCATGATGTACGCAGGCAATATAAACGTAACCATGAGCTATGGGATGCAAAAGAGGATGAATTGCCGGTAGTAGGAACCATTGCCTCACAGTTTAATGATTCCGGAATAAATGAGTTGTTTGAAAGACTCATGGAAATTGTGGCTAAAAAAACTGAGATAGAATTTAACGGTAAGATTATACACCATGCTCATATCAAGAATACCACCAGCCACTCAACCATAATACCGCCTAAAAGAGTACGATATTTATCAGAGATAGCAGAAACCATTGCAGAGTATGATGACTGGGTTAAAGAACAAAGTAAAACGGCAACAGCCTTATACCAGTTGCACGGAACGCTGCATTTGATTCAAACGCAGGCTATAGAAATCAATGTAACGGAACTGATACAATTAAAAAACAGGCTTGAAGAAAAGTTGCATTCCGATACAAAAAAAATACTCGCCAACTGGGCGTTTACCTGTGACCGTTACAGTAAGGATTTCTATGAATTTAAAGTAAGAGCTAAAATAATAAAGCAGCCGCTAACTTATACAAGTTTATCGGGTACTGTTATACCAAAAGTATTGCTGCCTAAATACAAAGACTGGGGCGATATTTTAAAATGGCAGTTGCAGGAAAATGTACCGGGAGAATTTCCTTTTACTGCAGGTGTATTTCCCTTAAAAAGGGAAGGCGAAGACCCGACAAGAATGTTTGCTGGCGAAGGCAGCCCGGAAAGAACTAACCGGCGCTTTCATTATGTAAGCATCGGTCAGCCTGCAAAGCGCCTTAGTACTGCATTTGACAGTGTTACGTTGTACGGGGAAGACCCTGCCCCCAGGCCAGATATTTATGGCAAAGTGGGCAATAGCGGTGTAAGCATTGCCACGGTGGATGATGCAAAAAAATTGTATAGTGGCTTCGATTTGTGCGACGCCAAAACATCTGTAAGCATGACCATTAATGGACCGGCACCTATGTTGCTTGCATTTTTTATGAATGCCGCCATTGATCAGCAATGTGAAAAATATATCATAGAAAATAATTTGAGAGAAGAAGCAAATAAGATTATCGAAGAAAATTATGATATTAAAACGTTACCAAAATACATAGGGGCCGTTTCCCCAAAAATTTCGTCGAATGGGGAGGCTTTAAATACATTGAGTAATTTGAGTGATTTCTTGAACAAAAATACTGTTGGACTTCCCGAAGGGAACAACGGTCTTGGTTTACGGTTACTAGGCTTAAGCGGGGAAGATGTTTTACCAAAAGAAGTGTATGAAAAAATTAAAGCGCATGCTTTGGCAACCGTGAGAGGAACCGTTCAGGCTGATATTTTAAAGGAAGACCAGGCACAAAATACCTGTATTTTTTCTACGGAATTTGCGTTAAAATTAATGGGCGATGTTCAGGAATATTTCATAGAAAATAAAGTACAAAATTTTTACAGTGTCAGCATTAGTGGATATCATATTGCAGAAGCTGGTGCCAACCCTATTACACAACTGGTTTTTACATTGGCCAATGGGTTTACCTATGTGGAATATTATTTAAGCCGGGGCATGAATATTGATGATTTTGCACCCAACTTATCTTTCTTTTTTAGTAATGGTATGGATCCCGAATATAGTGTGATTGGAAGGGTGGCAAGAAAGATATGGGCAAAGGCGATGAAGTATAAATACAAGGCGAATGAACGTTCACAAAAACTAAAATACCATATTCAAACTTCAGGACGTTCATTGCATGCTCAGGAAATTGATTTTAATGATATCCGTACAACCCTGCAGGCGCTGTATGCCATTTATGATAATTGCAGTTCGCTGCACACCAATGCCTATGATGAAGCTATTACAACACCTACAGAAGAAAGTGTACGCAGGGCAATGGCCATCCAGTTAATTATTAACCGTGAACTAGGTACTGCCAAAAATGAAAACCCAAACCAGGGAGCTTTTTTGATAGAAGAGTTGACAGACCTGGTAGAAACCGCGGTGCTGGCGGAATTTGAACGGTTATCAGAAAGAGGAGGTGTTCTGGGAGCTATGGAACGCATGTACCAGCGCAATAAAATTCAGGAAGAAAGTTTGTATTACGAAACGCTGAAACACACCGGTGAATATCCAATTATTGGTGTGAATACTTTTTTAAATAAAAACGGCAGCCCCACTATTTTACCATCAGAAGTTATCCGCAGTACCAAGGCAGAAAAAGATAACCAGATTGAAGCGGTTAACTTATTTCAGCAACGGCATAAAGATAAAGCGGTTGTAATGTTGCAGCAGTTGCAACAAGTAGCGGTAACTAACGGCAATCTTTTTACAGAACTAATGGAAACTGTTAAGTACTGTAGCTTAGGTCAAATTACCAATGCCTTGTACAGTGTAGGTGGTAAGTACCGGAGGAATATGTAGTTTTAATTAATAATTGATAATTAATAATTAAAAACCATTTTTGAATTGTAAAGAATTCGGGCAGGAAATTAATGTAGTTTTTGAGATTTATTCCAAAGGAGATTTCATAATTCATATTTCATCACTCATATTTCATAATTCATTTTTCATAATTCATATTTGATAACTAAACCGCATGGTCACAATTGAAAACGAAAAATTAAAGGCAGTTATATCTTCCAAGGGAGCCGAATTACAAAGTCTGATCAATAAAGAAACTGGTATTGAATATATGTGGAGTGGGGATGTTGCTTATTGGGGAAAACACAGTCCGGTACTGTTTCCCATTGTAGGTTCATTAAAAGCTGATACCTATTTTTATAAAGAAAAAGCCTACCATCTTTCCCGCCATGGTTTTGCCAGAGACAAAATTTTTTTAAAAGACCAGTTGAGTCTGGATGAAGCCGTGTTTACATTGACACAGGATACGGAAACACTGGCATTGTATCCATTTGCTTTTATATTGCGATTGCGTTACCGGTTGGATGATAACCAACTTACCGTAACCTATGAAGTGAGCAATAGCGGTTACGATGAGTTACTATTTTCTGTTGGTGCACATCCCGCATTTGCTGTACCTGTTGTTAAGGGAACTGACTATGATGATTATTATCTAAACTTTAATTCAACAGAACAACTGTACCGGTGGAAGTTGCAAGATGGATTAATTGCTGATCACGCCGTACCATTGCCCACACAAAATGGGATACTTCCCCTAGGGCATGAACTATTTTATGAAGATGCCATCGTATTAAAACATATGCAAAGTAATCGGATTGCAATCGGCTGTACCAAACATGCGCATGGCATTCATTTTAATTTCAACCACTTTCCTTTTTTCGGAATTTGGGCAGCTAAAGATGCCAATTTTATTTGCCTTGAACCCTGGTGCGGTATTGCAGACAGCGTAAATAGTAATCAGCAGCTAACAGATAAAGAAGGCATCAATAACCTGCCTGCCAATTCAAAATGGCAACGAAGCTGGATGGTGGAATGTTTTTAATAAACGGAGTCAATATCGGAAATGTTAATATAGTCATTTAAGTTTTTTATAGTAATATCCAGCCAGTGCTAACAAATTCTTTACTTCTTTATAAGGAATATCGTTGGCAACAACCCGTAAAATATTGTCGTAGTACTGGAGATCTACATTTTATTTATAAATCGCCGGATGCATATTTAAAGTGCTTTTGATAGCACTGATATGGTTAACATCGGTTAGGTTGGTTTTAAAAAAAGTAGCTGCATAGCGCTGTTTTTATTGAATGATACGGTTGTTAAATCGTAACTTTTAAAAAACAACAGGCAGAGGATTTCACTAAAATTATACCTGATAATACACCGGATTTATTGATTTATATCAGTGGTTCAGGCCTCTGCATATTCCATCTTCCGCCAAAACGGTTTTTCCATTCCGACTGAAATTTTTCTTTTTCTTCCAGCGTCATACTGGCCATTTTTTCCTGGAATTTCATTTTCCATTGCCTGCCTCTTTCGGAACTACCGCGCCGGAAGCCGCCAAATAATATTTTACTCAACAATAAAATACCCAGCGCCTGTATAAACGTAATTGTATTTACACCCAATACTGCCGGCAACAGGGCGTTCCATAAACCCATTACAATAAATGCAACCAGCAGCAACATCGCTGTAAAGAAGACGAAAAACATTAATCCTTTTTTAATCCAGTATTTTTTCATTTTTTTATTTTTGCAAGCCTGTAGTCATTCAATTTAATGAGAGGGCTTCGATTTTTAATAATTTAATAATTCATCTTTTAAAATGTGTAATTGTTCTCTTAAATGTAATACCGCATAGCGTTTTCGGCTGATGAGTGTGGCCACACTAACACCTGTTATTGCTTCCATATCTTTAAAAGACATGCCACTCATTTCATGTTAAATAAATACTTCCCGCTGTTCGGCCGGCAACTCATTTAGGGCCAGTTGAAGTTCGTCTCAGAATATATTGCGCAGGTATTCCATTTCGGGGTTGGTATCAGATGGCAGCAAAATTTCCTTCCAGTCAAAACTATCTTCTTCTGTTGAAGACGGGCTGAAGATATCATCTGCCAATGGGAGTTTCTTTTTACGGTAACTATCAGTTATTTTATTAGTCGCTACTTTAAATAACCAACTACTGGCCTGCTTGAGTGGTTCCGTGTTTCCTGCAAACTGGTACAGTACATCTTGTAAAATATCTTCCGCATCTTACGGACTGGCTACCCTTTTTTTAATAAAGCCAAGCAAGCGCTTGCTCATACTTTTTATTATATCGGTGATATTTTTGTCATGCTCATCGCTCATCGCCGTTAATATAGTCAGTACATCTTCCATGTATATCTGTCAGACGTATAACCATACTCCATATTTTAAAGTTGACAAATTATTTTGCAGGTTCATTGCTAAATCAAATAATGTTATTTGAATTTGTACGATTGAATATCTAACCCTCACAAGATAATGTGTAAAATAAGTCAGAAAATATTTTTCCAGCGGTATCTTTTAAAATTACAACCGATGATTTTTAGGGTACATGTTGTTGCCGAAACAGACAAAGTGTGCTGTTTGTATAAATGGTTTCTTATTGTATGCAACAATAAATATATCAACAATATTTTTGTGAAATAAACTATTGGCTGTTCAGGTTTTGGGCATAAAGAATGTCGGGTATTTCTTATCCGGATAAACTGACAGCCACCAAACTTTTGTAAATCAGGGAGTATGTATGTATGCTAGCTAGCGGAATGAGGCAGTTTATACACAGTTTGTAAATCATAAATTTTTTTGCGGCATAAGTTACCCATTCCTGCCAGATGATATTATTAGCAGTGGTGCGGTTATTTATTACCGTTTTCATATCGTACTTTTTTTTGTATTTTTTTGGTTATAGAAAAACAACTTTTAAAATTTTTACAGGCGAAATTTTGGATGCGCTTCATCTAAAAAATGTGAACTATTATTTTAATAATACCGCCTTTACCCATGGCATAAAAAATGCACAAAATTTTCAGTAAGATTTCAACAGCATTGCGCAGAAAAAAATTGTTACATAAAAAATTATGAATCAACGGCACGATTTTTTTTACTACCTATTTAAATATTTTCACCTCATTAAAAATTAGAAATTATGACAACCCCAAGTTTAACTGGTAAAAAAATAGCCATTATTACAGAAAATGGTTTTGAAGAAATAGAACTTACCAGCCCTAAAAAGGCACTGGAAGAAGCAGGCGCTACCGTGCATATTATTTCAACGCACCAAACGGTTAAAGCCTGGGATGCAGATCATTGGTCTATTGAGTTACCAGTTGATGCAGACATAACCCAGGTAAGCAGCGATGATTATGACGCCTTGCTGATACCAGGTGGAGTAATAAACCCGGATAAAATGAGAATGCAAAAGCCATTTATTTCTTTTACCCAGGAATTTTTAGAAGCAGGCAAGCCGGTAGCAGCTATTTGTCACGGGCCGCAGTTATTAATTGAAACCGGTTTGATAAAAGGAAAAGAAATGACTTCTTATCCATCTTTAAAAACAGACATTACAAACGCCGGTGCATATTGGTTAGATAAAGAAGTGGTAACTGATAACGGACTTATTACCAGCCGAAGCCCCGAAGATTTACCGGCCTTTAATAAAAAAATTATTGAAGAATTTGCAGAAGGTATTCACTTAACAAGAAATTCGCTTGCTCCCAGTGATGTTAATTAATGTGATAACGTTTAAATATTAACCAATGGTAAAGTATTCCAAGGAGGCTCAAAAAAGTGTAAAATCATCCATCAAAAAAATGGAGAACGGTACACTAAAAATTGGCAAATCAAATAAAAAAGTTACCGATACAAAACAGGCCATCGCAATCGGACTTTCAGAGGCAAGGGAGAAAGGCGCCAAAGTGCCTTCAAAGAAATCACCGACACCTTCTGCAAAAAAATAATCATTGAATAACTTATAAGTATTATACTCCCCGGTTAATTATTTAGCCGGGTAGTACAATTTGTAATAGTTAGAAATGAACCAGATTACAAAGTGTTTACTACTACCTGGATGTATGGATGTGTGCCTATTTAAAATTTTCTTACACATCTTGTCGTATTTTAAAACATTACCGGTCACCCTGGTCTGCCTCACTATAACTGTTATTTTCTTCATCTTCTTCACCAATCATTTCATCTGCATCATCCAGGTCTGCACCCGGTACATCCAGGTCTCCACCTGTTAAATCACCTCCTTCGTTTAGTGCGTCCCCATCTTCATCTTCGTTGTCTACCTGAGCATTCTCTTCATTTATATCATCCTGTTCCATTCCTGCTCCGGCATTGTCTAATAAATCCAGTTCAGTTTTTGTGATGGTAGCGTCCTTGTCTTTTTCATTATTTTCAGAAATAATGTCGTCAGGGTTGACTGCAGCATAATTGCGGATCTTTTCTGAAGAATTTGTTCCAACTATATCCGAAGGTGAATTGCTATCGTTTTTTTGTGTTGTCATTGTATATTTTTTATAAGGAAATGATGCAAAAGCGTGCCAATAAAAAAGAATATAATTTACCTGCAAAGCCCATTAAATAAAATCCAGCTGGCTTCCTTAAATAATAATATGATGTACAGGATGGCGTCTTTAAATTTATTATTTATTTAGCTAAGAAGTGGTACACAATTTGGATATTGTTGATATCTCCTTTCAAATTTATCCATCTTATGTTTGTGGATGTAAGTGTGTGATGGAAGGGTCCGGCATTCAACAACTCCATATATCTAGAGCCGCCTCTATAAAAAAGAGTCGGCTCTTACATTTTAATTCAAAAAATAATCTAAAAACGGTACTGGTGTACAAGTTTGTTATAGCGTGTAAACAAACATTGGCCCACTTTACGTTATCGTAAATTATCTTTTAAATTCATCTTTATCATCTTCTTCTTCAACATTTTCCAGTTCATCCACATCATCTGGTGTGGTTAAAAAATTATCTTCATCTGCTATGGTGTCTGTGGTGGCTGCATCCAGTGCATAGGCCTCATCTTCCATATCATCCTCTTCCAACGAATCCAGTTCATCTGCTGTAATTTCGTCATCTTCATTTATTAGGTTCAATTGGTCATCGCCCTCTGTTGAGGCCGCATATTCCATTGTGTCATGTTTCAGTTCCGGGGCAATAGGGTCAGCTTCAACATCTTTATTCTTTTTCATAATTATTTGTTTTACTTACCAACAAAAAAAGTATGCCATAATCACTTCTTTTCTAAAAAAAAATTTCAAAATAGATTTATTAAAAAATAAATTGAAAGCAGTATGGTAAAAGTTTTACTCTTTTTTCGATGTATTTTTATTTAAAATTGAGGCATGAAAAAGACGGATTACATAGCTAAAAAAATTGCCACTGCCATTGCCATTGACGGTAATATTGAAAAGGAAGTGTGGCGACAGGCAAACTGGAGTAAACGCTTTGTGGATATGGTGAGTGGCGATGTCGGAATGTATAATACCCAGTGTGCTATCCTATGGAATGACACTTATTTATACATTGCCTTTAGGGCTGAAGAACCATTTGTATCTGCAACCCTTACAGAAAGAGATAGTATTATTTTTTTAGAAAACGACCTGGAGCTTTTTATAGAAGGCAAAGACTGTTATTACGAGCTGGAGGTAAATGCTGCAAATACCTTGTACGAAGTATTTTTTATATGGAAAGATGCTTACATAAAAAATGGCAGATTTGATATACCCCTGTTTGATGTACACCAGCACCAGACCTATACTTTTGGTGGCGATTACGACCGCATTGGTGCAAGTTTTTGGAAAGGCACTCATCCACGTGGCATACGCTGGGCTTTTACAAATTTTGACATGCCTGGTTTGCAAACTGCCGTTCAGGTTCAGGGAACATTGAATGATAATAGTGATGTTGACCAGGGCTGGTCTTTGGAACTGGCTATACCGTGGAACAGCCTGAAAATAATTGATGAAGCAAGAGCTGTGCCTCCGGTCAGCGGAGATGCATGGACAATGTTTTTAGGTAGGTTCCAAAAATTTATGCCCGGAGGTGTTGAGATTGTGCCCCACCCTGCAATGGCATTAAATTGTCATGGTGTTTACGATACGCATTTAACTGAAAAGTGGAGTAATATCGTGTTTGAAGATTGAGTGCCACTTTAAGCTTTTGCTTAAAACAGGAGGCTTCTTTGCAATCAGATAAAATCTTATAAATATCTGAGATTATTTTGGGGGGTATTTTTTTGCGCCATTCCTGTTAATACAGCGGCAGATTTAAATTTTTTATTGATAACCTCGTTTATCCAGTAAAGCTGGCTTACACCCGCATGTAATAATCCTTCTCCAAGATCCGATTCAGTATAAAGGTAAGGAGTACTTTTTTTGCCAGTTGTATTTTTAGTTTGCATTTGGTTTTTCATTTTATAGGTATTTGTTACAAGCTCAATATGTTTCTTCATTATTATCAGTTTTACCAATATTTCAATAAAACCGTGCCAGTACTTTTACTACAGGTATCGATATTTGCCAAATGAATAAACGGGAAAACAGGAATTAAATTGCGGCAATTAATTCTACAATAGGTATTTTTTTCCTGATAAATTGAAGTGGTGCTTATATCTTTTTAATTATAATAAAGTTGACATATGCTGCCTATAAAATAAAGTATAGCCAAACAGCCAGAATTACTTGCAATAAAAAATACGTATAAACGAAGATAAATTTGTTGCAGCAGGTACTTGCTATTTTAGTAGTATTATAGTCCGTTTGCTGAAATAGTCAGATTATATTCATTAAATGCATAAAAAGAATAGGGGTATCATTATTGGAAAATAAAAAGCTATTACTTTATTTTGAAGATTTATACACCACGCCGTCTTTCATTACCCACTGTACATCGCTCAATGCCTGGATATTTTTTGACGGGTCATTTTTTACTGCGATAATATCTGCAAGGTTACCGGCTTTCAGCTCACCAAGTAATGGCTGGTCCAGCAGGGCAGAAGCATTGATGGTAGCGGTTTGTATGGCCTGCAGCGGCGTGTAACCAAACTGCACCAGGTATTCAAAATCTTTCGATTCAGGTATGTTCCAGTCGTACCCGCCGATGTCTGTTCCGTAAGCAATTTTTACACCCGCCTTCATGGCTTTTTTAAACAATGCAGGTTCAGATTCAGCAAAATATTTATTGATAGGGCTGCCTCCTTTTGCACGGCCGTCAGCTACAAATTCATTTACATAAATGGTGGGGCACCAATATACATTTTTTTGCACCATCAGGGCAATGCATTCATCATCCATACCGAAGCCATGTTCAATGGATGCTGCACCCGCATTTATAGCGGCAAGAATACCATCTCTTGTTACGGCATGTGCAGCCAGCTTTCGGCGGCTTCGGAGTGTTTCGTCGCCAATGGCCATTATCTCCTCGGTGGTAAAATTTGCACTGCTGCGGTAACTCCCATCAGATAGTTTATAATATCCCCTGTCGGCATAAATTTTTATCCAGTCGGCACCGTGGGCAATCTGCTGCCGCACTGCTTTGCGGGCTTCATCAGCACCGGTAATTTCCTGCAGGCCCTTTGGCAAGGTTAGCTCCCAGGCATAGTCTTTTTCGCTGATGGGGTAATGCCCCGTGGTGTTGATGGCCAATGTTGACACAAACATCCTTGGCCCGGGCACAATATTATTTTTGATTGATTTTTTCAGATCTACATCAGCAAAGCCTGCACCTTCTGTACCCAGGTCTCGGATGGTGGTAAAACCTTGCTGCAAAGCAATATTACAACTCCGCACTGCCCTGATAGTACGGTAGGGAACAGACTCTTTTAAAATTTGTACATCGTAATCTTCTGAAGTAATATCACCCTGTAGTAAAACATGCGTATGGCAATCTATCATTCCAGGCAGTACTGTATAGGCGGAAAGATCAATTACAGTGTCGGCTTTTATTTTTGCTATTGCACCCGGTGGCAAAATATTCTCAATACTGTTTCCTTTAACTACAATGATTACGTTTTTATTTAACTGCCCGCTACGAACATCTAACACCTGTCCGCATTTAAGCAATGTTATTTTTTGCGCCTGCGCAGAAAAAAGTAAAAAACTGAAAAGTAAAAAAAGCAAGATTTTCATCAGATTATTTTTAAGACTTTAAAGTACAACATTCCTTTCATAAACGGTATTTATAAAAATTTAATCCTCGTTACTTCCACATCAATCCGGTTTTCCTTTCATCCCTGGAATGAGGTTTAATTCAAAGCCGGTTTATTTTTTTAAAATTTATTTTAAAAACCAAAACGGCAATTATTGTTTTTAACTTAATGTAGTGCAAAACATGCCGCATGACTGTATTTTGTATCTTTATTACTTATTTAAAAGTTTGTATGAAAAAATATTATATCCCATTTTTGGTATTGTTGACAGCACTAAACAGTACCGCACAAAAAACAGTTACACTGCCCAATGGCTGGCAATTATCTCCCGCAGGTAAAAGTTTTATGCTGGGCGATTTACCGTTGAACATGGCAGTAAGCAAAAGTAAAAAATGGATGGCCGTTACCAACAACGGTCAAAGTACCCAAAGTCTGCAATTGATAGATATTGCTGCAGAAAAAGTAATTGACAATATTGAAATTGCTAAAAGCTGGCTGGGACTGCTTTTTAGCGCTGATGAAAAATATTTGTATGCAGGGGGGGGAAACGATAACCGGATATTAAAATATGCCATTGTGAAAAATAAATTGGTATTAAAAGATAGTATTTCATTGGGTGCCAAATGGCCCAATAAAATTTCTCCTGCGGGCATGGCCATTGATGATGCGAAACATATTTTGTATGTGGTAACTAAAGACAACAACGCATTGTACATCGTAAACCTGCTTAGCAAAAAAGTGGTTCAAAAAATACAACTGGAAGCAGAAGCTTATACCTGTTTATTGTCACCCAATAAAAAGAAATTGTATATCAGTTGCTGGGGATGTGATAAAGTGGTGGTGTTTGATACGGATAAAAAAGTCATTTCAAAGCAGGTTGCAGTAGGAGATAATCCCAATGATCTTTGCCTGACCGCCGATGGAAAATATTTATTCGTTGCCAATGCGAATGATAATTCTGTTAGTGTGATTGATGTAGCAAAAGTAGAAGTGATTGAAACACTGTCAGCGTCCCTGTTTGCCGGTGCACCTCCCGGCAGTACCACCAACGCCCTGGCATTAAGTCCCGATGAAAAAACATTGTACATTGCCAATGCCGATAACAATTGCCTGGCGGTTTTTGATGTAAGCAAACCAGGGGATAGTAAGTCGAAAGGATTTATTCCTGTGGGCTGGTATCCCACTTGTGTAAAAGCAATAGGTAAAAAAATATGGGTTACCAACGGCAAGGGCTTTACCTCAAAGGCCAACCCTTACGGGCCAAATCCAATGAACGAAAAACACAAAGTAGTCTTTCAGGGAGATGATAAATCTGCACCTGTAAAAGAGCAGTATATTGGTGGGTTGTTTATAGGAACCATGAGTGTGATTGATATCCCGTCACCGCAACAACTAAGCGAGTATGCACAACAGGTTTATCACAATACACCCTATAACAAAGAAAAAGAAACAACCAGCCAGGGGGAGCAGGGTAATCCTATTCCGCAAAAAATCGGCAACCCTTCTCCCATCAAACATGTGTTTTATATTGTAAAAGAAAACCGAACATACGACCAGGTTTTGGGTGATGTAACCGAAGGCAATGGCGATACCAGCCTGGTGTTATTTGGTGAAAAAGTTACACCCAATCAACACAAACTGGTAAAAGATTTTGTATTACTGGATAATTTTTATGTGGATGGGGAAGTAAGTGCAGACGGTCATAACTGGAGTCTGGGTGCTTATGCAACTGATTACCTTGAAAAGAACTGGGTAACAAGTTATGGTGGCCGCGGTGGTGAATATGATGCAGAAGGAACCAGGAAAGTAGCCAATAACAAAGGTGACTTTATTTGGGGTGCCTGTAAAAAGGCAGGTGTTAGTTACCGAACTTATGGAGAGTTTGCAGATAATTACAAAGCCAATATTCCTGTGCTGGAAAATCATTTTTGTCCCTTCTATACCAGTTGGGACCAGCATGTGAGAGACACCACGAGGGTAGGGCAGTGGAAAAGAGACTTTGATTCTTTGGTAGCCATTAATGCATTATCACAACTGAATACTTTTAGATTAATCAACGATCATACGGAAGGCATGAAAAAAGGAAGGCCAACTCCTTTCGCACATGTTGCAGATAACGATCTTGCTGTGGGTATGTTTATTGATTACCTGAGCAAAAGCCCGGTATGGAAAGAGAGTGTTGTTTTTATTTTGGAAGATGATGCACAAAACGGTCCGGATCATGTAGATGCACACCGCAGCCCTGTCTATATTGCGGGGCCTTATGTAAAAAGAAATTTTGTGGATCATACCCCGTATACTACCAGCGGAATTTTGCGTACAATAGAATTGATTTTAGGTATTGCGCCTATGAGTCAGTATGATGCGGCCGCAACCCCGCTATGGCGCAGCTTTACAGCGGTGCCTGATGCAGCCACGTTTACAGCATTGCCTGCACAGGTAGACATCACTGAGAAAAATTTGGTATGGAACGAGCTCTCTAAAAAATCTGCAGGTTTCGATTTTAGCAAAGAAGACCGTGTACCCGATCTGGAATTTAGTGAAGTAATCTGGAAGGGTGTAAAAGGAATTTATTCCACCATGCCTGCACCAAAACGGGCTGCGTTTGTTAGGGTGGCGGAGAAAGAAGTTGATTGAGCGTCATTAAGAAAGATTTGTTTTTTATTACAAAAAATATTTACGTGAACTGATTTTTTTTAAGGCAATAGCTTTAAGGAAAATTAAAAATCTGTTTGCAATTATATTACAACTATGTAATTTTTCCGTCACCGCTTCAATTGATTGAAGCATTAATTTTAGCATTCACATTATCCGGTCGTTCAAAATGACTTATTTTTATCACTATTTGAATATTGTGGTATGGCCATCGTTTCCATATTGGAAACTCCATACTATATAAAATAGTAACATGTCAGCAGAACACAACCGGTTATCCATCAATTCAAAAAAATCTATTCCCCTGGAACAATGGGGGCCTTACCTCAGCGAAAGGCAATGGGGAACGGTAAGAGAAGACTACGGTCATTTTGGTGATGCATGGGGATACCTGCCATTCGATCAGTCGCATTTTAGAACCTATCGCTGGGGCGAGGATGGAATTGCAGGTATTTCTGATTATTTTCAAAATTTATGTTTTGCGGTGGCCTTCTGGAATGGCAAAGATAAAATTTTAAAAGAGCGTTTATTTGGCCTCGGAAATTACGAAGGCAATCATGGTGAAGATGTAAAGGAATTATATTATTACCAGGATAATATTCCTACTCATTATTACATGGAATATTTATACAAATATCCACAGAATGAATTTCCCTATGAAGATCTTAAGGCCACCAACCGAAGCAGGACAATGCTTGATCCTGAATATGAAATACTGGATACCGGGGTATTTGATGCCGATGAATATTTTGATGTGAATATCACCTATGCTAAACAGAATTCCCAGGATATTTTTATAAAGATTGATATAACTAACCGGGGAATTAATATGGCACCTCTTACTGTATTGCCCACCTTGTGGTTTTACAACCGGTGGAGCTACTCGCCGGATGAACCCAAACCTTGTATACGGTATTTGACTAAAACATCCGTTCAGGTTAATCACAAGCGGTTGGGAGAGTATTACTTTTATTTTCAGAATCCGGATGATTGTCTGTTTACAGAAAACGAAACCAACCTGAATAAGGTAAACGGCGCAGTAAATGAAACACCCTTTGTAAAAGATGCTTTTCACGACGCAATTATTGAAGGAACTAACCGCAAAAGGCTTAGGAATAAAAATGAGGGTACTAAATTTTCGCCGGTATATGAATTAAAAGTTAAAGGAGGAGAAACCAAAACTATTTATTGCAGGCTTACCAACAAGGCGGATGTCAAGCCTTTTATAAATGGGTTTGAAAAAATTTTTGCCGTTAGAAAACAGGAGGCAGATGAATTTTATAAAGTTATTCTGCCTGATAACATATCAGATGATCTTAAGAATATACAACGTAAGGCGCTGGCTGGAATGTTATGGAGTAAACAGTATTATCATTATGATGTGAAGCGCTGGCTTACAACCAGCGATGGAATTACTCCTGTAAATGAGGGCAAAAGCAAAGGGCGAAATAATGACTGGACCCATTTAAAAAACCAGGATATAATTGCGATGCCTGACAAATGGGAATATCCATGGTATGCCGCATGGGACCTTGCTTTTCATTGTATTTCGCTGGTAATGGTAGATCCGGAATTTGCCAAGAATCAGCTATTGCTGATTATGAGGGAATGGTATATGAAACCCGATGGACAATTGCCTGCCTATGAATGGAATTTTAGCGATGTAAATCCTCCGGTACAGGCATGGGCCGCCATGGAAGTTTACCGGATAGAAAAAGAAACCTGCGGCACCGGCGACATCATTTTTCTAAAAAGAGTATTTCAAAAATTACTAATCAATTTTACCTGGTGGATCAACAGGAAAGACCGCAATGGAAATAATATTTTTGAAGGCGGGTTTTTAGGACTTGATAATATTGGTGTTTTTAACCGCAGTCACAACCTGTCTGATCAAATGCAGTTGCAACAGGCGGATGGCACCAGCTGGATGGGGATGTATGCACTTAATATGATGGACATGGCACTGGAGATTGCCAAACACGATATTGCATTTGAAGATACGGCTACTAAATTTTTTGAACATTTTGTATTGATTTCAGAAGCGTTGAACAGCCATAGTCTGTGGAATGAAGAAGATAAATTTTATTACGATTCTTTGCGCATTGGCAATGCAGATCCATTACCTATGCGCATACAGAGTATTGTTGGATTAACGAGCTTATTTGCAGTAAGTATAATGGATAAGGAAGTATTTGAACGCCTTCCCGATTTTAAAAAGAGAGTGGCCTGGTTTGAAAATTACCGGTCGAAAAATAACCTTTTCTGGCCCAATGAAGAACGCGGTGATGGAGAAGAAATTTTAATATCCCTGGTTAAAAAAGACAGGCTGATTCATTTACTGCACAGGATGCTGAATGAGGAGGAATTTTTATCCCACGGAGGTATCAGAGCTTTGTCAAAATATCATGAAGCTCATCCTTACTCTGTTACGATTGACGGAACGAAGTATGAAATTCAATATGATCCCGGTGATTCTACTAGCAACCTGTTTGGAGGTAACAGTAACTGGCGGGGGCCTGTATGGATACCGATCAATTACCTGATCATTCGTTCAATCAGAAAATACGGTGAATTTTATGGGGATAATCTTAAAGTTGAATGTCCGGTAGGTTCGGGCGTATTTCTAAATTTAATGGATGTTTCCAAAGTATTAACTGAAAGGGTAGTGAGCCTTTTAGCAATTGATGAAAAAGGGGAACGCAAACTAAACGGCAATCAAAACTGGTTCTATAAAAAAACTGGCAACGAAAAGCTTGTTCTCTTTTATGAATATTTTCATGGCGATACAGGAAGTGGTTTAGGTGCCAGTCACCAAACAGGCTGGACTTCTTTGATAGCAGACCTTATAGGAAGCTGCGAAGTAAAGAAGGTAGAATGGAAAGAAGGAACCGGCTATGAAGTTTTTATCGATGAGGATGAAGAAGACGGTTAAACATTATAACCGCCGTAAATTTAAACAGCATTTACCTTTTTGCCCGGTCATACTGCTTTGGCCACGGAATATCAACACCCAGTTCTTTGGCGGCATGCAATGGAAAATAGGGGTCTCTTAAAAACTGACGGGCTAAAATAATCAGGTCGGCCTGGCCATTACTTAATATATTTTCTGCTTCCGCTGCTGTGGTAATAAGGCCAACGGCAGCGGTTAACAGGCTGGTTTCTTTTTTTATTTTTTCTGCAAAAGATACCTGGTACATGGGTCCCACAGGAATTTTTTGATCGGGCGAATTTCCTCCGGATGAGCAATCTATTAAGTCTACACCCACCTCCTTTAACCTGTTGGATAGTTGTACTGAATCTTCTCCCGTCCAACCTCCGGCAACCCAATCCGTTGCAGATATCCGTACAAACAGCGGCAATGCTTCGCCCATTATTTTACGGGTGTCTGTTGCTATTTCCAACAGCAAACGTATCCTATTCTCAAAACTACCGCCGTATTCGTCTGTACGGAAATTGCTCAGTGACGACAAAAATTCGTTGAATAAATATCCATGGGCAGCATGCAATTCGATTACCTTAAAACCTGCTTCCAGTGCACGTTTAGTGGCTGAACTAAAATCATTTTTCAGTTGCTCAATATCTTCTGTAGTCATTGCTTTAGGCAAAGGTTCTCCTGCAGTGTGCGGTACGGCACTTGGTGCCAGGGTTTGCCATGCATCTTCTTCAGCGGTCAGCGATTTATTTCCTTTCCAGGGAACATGGTGACTAGCCTTACGGCCTGCATGCGCCAGTTGTATCGCTGGTACCGAACCCTGCGATTCAATAAAAGTAGTGATGCGTTGTAAGAAACTGATGTGTTCATCTTTCCATATCCCTAAGTCACCCGGAGAAATTCTTCCTTCCGGTGAAACCGCAGTGGCTTCCACAATTATTAATCCGGCTCCACCAACTGCCCGGCTGCCAAGGTGCACCAGGTGCCAGTCATTGGCAAATCCATCAGTAGATGAGTATTCGCACATGGGTGAAACGGCAATCCTGTTTTTTAACTGAATATCTCTTATCGTAAGCTGCTGAAAAAGTAGTGCCATAATTTTTTATTTTTATAAATATTATTATCTATTTGAAAGACGCATCGGTTTAATCTTGTTGAAACAGCACCTTAAACAGCTAATTCCTTTAATTGTTTGATGTCGTCTGGAGTTATTCTGCAAAAACAATTAGCGATTGTTGTTCCTGTTGTCAACCATTTTTGTATCACTCAAAAAATGGTTAAAGTGTGTTGAACCTTGTATCTGGCTTTTGTTAGCGAAATCCCATAACCCGTCTTTATGGAGATATACTACAATATAATTTTCTATTAATGACGGGGCAGTTTTTATTAATGCTTCTAAAGCGGATAGCTGGCTTTGATAATTGGTGGGTGAAATACCTTTTACAAAATCAGTCACCGTATCCTTATCAATTATTACATTTTAATGAATAATTCAATACGGCGGTGCTCATCCTTTCTAATTTTCCTGCACCCGGGTACAGCCTTTTAATGCAGGGCTATGTCAGCACTGCATTAAAAGGCTGATCGCTCTTTTTATAAACGATGATTGAATTAAGATCCAGGTCGATATCTTCTCCGCAGGGCAGTTCTGTATGTGCTGCAGTAACAGAAATAATATTACCTTTTTCAATGGCTTCTTTCAAAAGAAGATATTGATTCATGTTAAATAAATGAATGAACTTATCTGAAAGTCCCTATTTTATTTTGTACTAATTTTCGAGGATGAAACTGATTTTTGTCTTTACAACTGTAAGTAAAGCGTTGAAAATAATAGGGAATAATACTATATCAACTCAACTTTTTTTCTTTAAAAATTTTGAATAAAAGCCATACACATGGCAGCCAGCACAAAAGCCAAATCCAGATTCCAGCAAGGCAAATGTTACTAAAACAATTGCCAGGATAATGGCTGTATTTTTTAAACCAAGGGCAACACAAACAATGACTGCTAAAGAAAACAGGAAACCAATTTTAGCTGCAAATCTTTTTGGTGCCCGGTCGGTTGGTTTATTTCCGATAGAAAAAATGGCAACCAGTTTGTCACTAATAATATTCAAAAGGCTATACGAAGGAAGATTAAATCCCCGGGCAAAAAAATCGAATAATAAAAATAAAGGTATGAGCCACAGTTTAGTAAGTATATACAGCGAAGTAAGTATTACCACCAACCCCGCGGTTAGCCTTGCTTTGTTTTCATTGACGGATACAAAATCTACGGGGCATACAACAGTATTATTTGCCATAACGGTTTTTTTAATTTTTTTTGTGGTAATTAGTTTTCTCGCAACAGTTCATCCACTGTATGTTCAAAATCTTTTTTATACACGGTATAATGTGCACCGGTGGCGGGTCCATTGAATTCGGTATCTAGTTTCCGTATCTTTCCTTTTTTGTCAATGATGATTGTTGATGGAAATGTTTTTATCTGTGTTACCTGCGGTAAGGTTTTTTCAGTGTGCAAACTATCGCCTACGGTAACTTCTGTATTTAAGATTGTATATTGTACATTAAAGCGTTGTTTAAATTTTTTAAGGCTGCTGATGGATCTTTCCCAATTGGTTGTATACTCATACGCCAGAGCAATAATTTCTATACCCCGCTGTTTATTTTTGTTGTAATAGTCACTTAAAAAGGCGGTTTCGTCCATGCAATTGGGGCACCAGCTTCCCATGAGTTGTATAATAACCACTTTATTTTTAAACCGGTCGTCGTTGATTGAAACTGGCTGACCTTCCAGGTTTTTAAAAGTGAAATTCAGCTTTTCCTGGCCGGGTTTTACAAACATGGCTGCCGGTTCAGTTGACAGTTTTGCGTTGTTATTTTTCACGGCGGTCCATTTCTCCTGGCTGGTGCCACCTGCATAAAAAACCCCTCCAGTAATGGTATTGGCATCAGCTATAAGTGCTCTAAAAAAATAGGCATGGCCTCCGTCAAAGCCAGATAGTAAAACACTATCCTTCGTTACAATGCCCTCCTGGTAACGATAATCTCCGGTTGCTGTTAAAAAAGTGCCGGTAATGTGGCTGCCCTTTTGCACAAATTCACCTACCGATGCTTCTGCATTTTCTCCATTCCCAAATGTAACCGCCCAGCGGCCTGATATGTTTTTAGCAGCAACAGCCTTGGTAGTGAACCGGTTGTTGCCAGGTGCTGCAGAAAACACCAGGGCTTGTGTTTTTTCAGCACCCCTTTTCACCCATACGCCGCTGATTTTTTTATTGACAAGGGAAACTCTGAACTGAGATTCGAACACGGGCATCTGTACAATCAGTGAGTCTCCGGTCTGTTGAATATTGTCAACACGAATGGTTTCACCTGCATTTTTTATATACCATACAGGTGCACCCTTTTCTGTTTTCCAGTCAAATGTAAAATGAATATTGTTGCCATCAGTACGGTGTATTTGAGCTACCCAGCTGCCGGGCTGTGCAGCGGTAAATATGGTTGAAAAAAGGGAAGTAAATAAAAAAAGTAAGCGCATAGGATAAGTTTATTTTTTTTGCCACCAGCAAAACATTGCAGTGCATAAGTTTAAAGATCGTGCATTGTTATGCTGTTGGTTGTATGCTGTTGTAAGTGGATAAGGATTAACCGCAGAATGGAATAGTATCTTCAAATAGCTGCCGGTATTTGTTGCTTTCATTTATAGTCTACTTAAATAGTGGACAAATGTACGACATATATTTTAAGCAAAAAAATTGCCTGTACGTTCAAAGATTTATAAGTACATATCCATATTTGCGGTAGCCGCAACTGGTATAATCCGGCCTGTTTCTGAATCAGCAAGAAACTGGGTTATTGCCAGGTGAATCTGATCAAACTCCAGCAGAAATCCATCATGCCCAAAGGTTGAATGGATGTCTTTATAAACCGCACCGTTAATGTACCGGGCTATAAATTCCTGTTCCGTTGGAGGAAATAAAATATCAGAACTAATACTGATCACCAAAGTTTTTGCCTTTACCTGCTGCAAAGCCTCAGGTACGGTATTTCTTTTTCGTCCAACATTATGGGCATCCATCCCTTTGCTTAAAAAATAATAGCTGAAGGCGTTGAAACGTTTTGCCAGTTTTGTTCCCTGGTATTGCTGATAAGAAGCACTTTTAAAATGAGAAATTTTTTCGTTTGTATCCTCTGTCTGGCCCAAATTATAGGTATTGTAATTTCTGTAACTGAGCAGTGCTATTTGCCTGGCAACCATCATTCCCTGCAGGCCTGCTTTTTCGTTACTTTCTTTCCATGTAGAATCTGTTTCAATAGCATGCCGCTGCGTTGCATTAAATGCTATTCCCCAGGGGGAATGGACCGCATTGGTGGCAAGTAATATGATGTGCTTAAACACGGTGGGTTCTTCAATAGCCCATTCCAATAATTGCTGGCCACCCATTGAACCACCAATGCCGATGTATATACTTTCTATACCGAGATAATCTTTTAATGGCTGGTAAGCACGAATCATATCCCGAATGGTGAAAAAAGGAAAATCATGATACCAGGGTTTATTGGTGGCAGAATTAATCTCCAGCGGACCAATGCTTCCGTAACAGCTGCCTGGGATGTTTACGCAAATAATAAAATGGATGGCAGGATCAAATAATTTCCCCTGGCCTGTTAAACCGGGCCACCATTCCGTTACGTCGCTGTTTGCAGTAAGGGCATGAAATATCCAGACTACATTGTCCTTGTTTTTATTAAGATTTCCATGCGTTGTATACGCAAGCTGGTACTGCATTAAAGTAATGCCCGATTCCAGCTTGAAGGGACTTGTATGTTTGAATATTTCTGCCATTCCGTTGATTATATCTTGTTTGTCTGTTCTACTTTACTAAACATTTTTATGCAACCATTTCGCTGGAAAATACTGCTGCAAATGCCTGTTCAAAATCTGCTTTAATATCTTCAATATGTTCAATTCCCACGCTGATGCGTACCTGATTAGGCAATACACCGGAGGCCGTTTGTTCTTCTGCGCTTAACTGGTCGTGTGTAGTGGACGCCGGATGGATTGCCAGTGATTTAGCATCGCCTACATTGGCAAGATGGCTAACGAGTTTTAGGGAGTTAATAAATTTTTCCGCATTCTCCTTACCACCTTTTACGCCAAAATTTAATATACCGCCAAAGCCATTGCGCAGGTATTTTTTTGCCAATGCATTATATGGGCTGCTTTGCAATCCGGGGTAATCTACAAACTCTACTGATGGATGTTGCTCCAGCCATTCTGCCATTGCCAGCGCATTGTCCACATGGCGCTGTACCCGAAGGCTTAACGTCTCAATACCCTGTAATAAAAGGAAGGAATTGAACGGACTTTGTGAAGGGCCAAAGTCCCGCAGGCCTTCTACTCTTGCACGTATGGCAAAAGCAATATTGGGTAAACCAAGCGGATTACCTTCACCAAATACTTCCCAAAATTTTAAACCATGGTAGCCTTCGCTTGGTTCAGTAAACTGTGGAAATTTACCGTTGCCCCAGTTATAATTTCCTCCATCAACAATTACACCGCCAATAGAAGTGCCATGGCCTCCAATCCACTTTGTAGCCGACTCAACTACTACGTTTGCACCATGCTCCAGCGGACGAAACAGGTAGCCTCCCGTGCCAAATGTATTGTCAACAACCAATGGCAAATCATATTCTTTTGCCAGGGCTGCAAACTTTTCAAAATCGGGAATATTTAATTTGGGATTGCCAATTGTTTCGAGGTAAATCGCCTTTGTATTTTTATCAATGTGTTTTACAAAACTTTCCACATTATCTCCATCAGCAAACCTGGCTTCAATACCCAAACGTTTAAAAGCAACCTTAAACTGGTTGTGGGTACCGCCATATAAAAAGGTTGTTGAAATAAAATTATCGCCAGCCTGCAAAATGTTATTAAGTGCGAGAAACTGTGCAGCCATACCCGAGGCGGTAGCCCCCGCCGCCACACCACCTTCCAGTGCCGCTATTCGTTGTTCAAACACATCTGATGTTGGATTCATAATCCGCGAATAAATATTGCCAAATTCTTTTAGCCCAAAAAGGTTAGCGGCATGTTCCGTATTCTTAAATGCATATGAAGTGGTTTGATAAATAGGTACTGCCCTAGAATTGGTGGCTGAATCTATTTGCTGGCCTGCATGTAACTGCAAGGTGTCGAAATGAAGTGGTTGGTTCATGATTGCTCTTTTTTAAGTATGATTATAAAATAGTTATTTGTTTACCTGTAATTGAGATCGGTCGAATTAGAGATTACCGATAAGCTTTTTTTGAATATCTGTAAATTGTAATCTGCCATTGAATTCCATATACCCAAAAATTAATGCCTGAAATTAAAGGAGGTTTTTTAATGGAAAAGTTGTTAGTCTATTAAAATGATAGACAAATATAAAATATTAAAACATTTTTTCAAATTTAAGTTTGCAATTTAAAGCTAAGGATATGTCAGCATCAATTTTACATAATTGCATCGGTATACATTAATTCGTGTTGCTTACAATTGCTGTACAATTTCGTCCAGCTTTTTTTCTTCCAGTACTGTTCGGTCAGGGATATTGTTTTCACTGTGCCACTTAACCAGCCTGATAAAGCCACTGGCTATTTCAATTCCCGTAATATCGCCATCATTGAAACAACAGCAGCCAGAATTAAAATAGCCCGGTTTTAATGTTCCTGTAGTTTCAATAACATTAATCCCGTGTTCTTTATCAGTAGCATATTTTCCGGATGCAAAAACTGGCTTATGGGTATGGCCGGTAATCAGTAGCAAATTTTTTTTACGGCTACTCCATTCATACATTAGTTTATTGTGTTTATCCCGCAGGTAAAAATCATTGGCCGGGGTGTTAATATTAATCTCTAAAAACCGTTGAATGGGCGACCAGATATGGGCCACAATCCAGGTGCTAAAGCGGTTGTTGTCACTCATTTTATCGCCCTGGTGGCCATGTGTTAAAAAAATGTTGAGTTTTTTCCCGCTTCCAGTAAATGTTCTTAAAACAATTCCTTCATACACTGCTAAGGGCATCTGAAAAATATTTTTTAAATGTAACTGAACATCCAGGTTGCTTTTCCATAACAGATCATGGTTGCCAAAAGTTCGGTAATATTTATTACCGGCCTGAAAATTTGCTTCTGCTTTCAGCGCCGCCTGGTTTTGGGGAATCACCTGGTCAGGAATATATTTCCATAATTCTTCAGCATCTCCCAAATTGATAAAATGAAAGCCCTGCTGGTGATAATGCTGCAGTGCGGTAATATAATTATGCTCATTGGTTTTAAAGTCATCCGCCCAATCTTTATTTCCTTTGTGCTGATCGCTGAAAATGATGAAATTGTCGGTTGCCAGGTTAATGTCCAGCACAATGCCTGAGCGGCGTTTTTTGGTAGTGATGGTATTGTATAGTTTGCCCAGCGATTTAAATACGTCCTCCTTTTTTGGATCGGAACCAAACCTGTTTGCCAGCCAGATAAAAAACGGCCTGAATATTTTTTGAAGCAGTTTTTGCATTGATTGAAAATACTTATTTTTTAAAATATTTCCCTATAAAAGGCAACTGAGGCAATTCGTTTTTTTCTACATTGCCAATAAACCAGCAATAAAAACCGGTTAAAATTGTAGCAATGGTTAAACTAAAAACCATGTTGGGCCAGATGGCTGTAATGCCTTGGTGTATAAAAAAAAGTACTACTACAATTAACATGTAGGCAGTTAGTTTTTTCCAGGCATAGGGTATGCGGTATTCTTTTTGTCCCCATAAAAAAGAGGCAGCCATCATACTGCCATAGCAAAAAAAGGTAGCCCATGCACATGCCATATAACCAAACCGTGGTATAAATAAAAAATTAATAGTGGTGGTGATAAGCGCACCGCCAACCGTGATCCATGCACCGGCAGAAGTTTTGTTGCTTAGTTTATACCATACACTTAAGTTGTAATAAATTCCAATAAACATATTGGCCAGCAGCAGGATGGGTACAACGCTTAAACCAGCCCAGTAACGGGGCCCGATAAAATGTTTCCAAACGGGCATGTATAAACTTACTGCCAGAAACATCATGCAAATGATGATCACAAAAAATTTCATCACCCGTGCAAAAACACGCTGTGGGTTTTCACCTTCGGCCTGTTTAAAAAAAAAGGGCTCAGCACCCATGCGAAAAGCATTGATAAACAAAGTGATGAGGATAGATATTTTATAACAGGCACTGTAAATACCCACCTGGGTATTTTTAGTCAACGCATCTCCGGGTAACCACCATTTTAGCATTAACCTGTCAAAGGTTTCGTTTACCATACCACCCATACCTACAATGATCAATGGCAGCGAATAGATCATCATTTGCTTCCATAACCTGCCATCAAATTTTAAACGAACCTGTGCTATTTCGGAGGAGAGTAATAATAGTGTAACTACGGACTGTATCAGGTTTGAGAGTACGACATAGTAAATAGGATTTGTTTTTGAGTTATAAAAAAGACTTACCCAGCTATCAGGGTTTTGTTTTACAGCATGTGAGCAATAACCTACAAAAAACCAGGTAAAAAAAATATTAAAGCAAATACCTGCAATCATTACAAAAGCATATTTTTTCGGTCTTCCTTCCTGTCTTAACCTGGCCAATGGTATCCTGCTTAATGCATCTACAGCTATAATTAAAATGGCCAGCTTAATTATTTCAGGATAGTTGCCCATACCTATTATTTTGCCAAACATATCCCGGCTAAGCCAAAGCAGGGATGTAAACAGCATGGTAGAAAAAAACAGTGAGAGAAACGAGGTGCTGTAAATAGTTGTTTTATTTTCTTCTTTGGAAGAAAAACGAAAATAGGTAGTTTCAAAACCGTAAGTAAATATAATGTTTAGTAAAGGAATGGCCGAGTATACCAGGGCCTGGATACCATAATCGGCCGTTGTAATATTATCTGCATAAGTAAGATAGGGTGTAAGCAGGTTATTGATAAACCGGGCTGCGATAGAACTAAGCCCATACCACATTGTTTGCGATGCTAATTTTTTAATATTACTCAATTACAAATTGTTTAGCAACAAATTTACTTGTATAAATTTTAATTAACGGGCTATTGTATATTTTTCAGCTTAAATATTCATACTGTAAATTTCTAAAAACAGATAGCAATTTAGCGAGGCTTTTTTATTTCCGAGGGAACGTATAATTTTTTTTAGAGTTGTATCTTTATAAAAATTTAAACTGTTTATGAAAAAAATTTTCCTCTCAGGAATTGCAATAGTGCTGTTTGCATATGGTATTTCTCAATCAAGGCTTGTTACCGCCGAGTATCAAAAAACCCAACAACCAGCCATTGAATATGATGTTCCGTTTCCCGAAAAAACTGTGAGTAAATCAATTGATGAATACTTTCAAAAACTGGGGTATAAAGGAAAAGATACAAAAGGGTACCTGATTTTTAAAGGGGTACGTTTACCAGAACTTGGTGCCGATACTTATGACTTGTATTTTAAAACTGGTAGAAAAAACAAGAAGGAAAAAGATGCCACAACAGTTACCATGCTTATGTCTTCTGGTTACGATCATTTTATTGGGGATACTACCAATTCAACTTTAATCAACAATGGAAAAACTTACCTGGAGGGCCTTACCGGCAGGGTTGCAGCTTATGATCTTGACCAACAAATTGCAGACCAGGATGCGGCAGTAAAAAAGTCAGCAAAAAGTTTGACAAACCTGACAGGAACCGGTGACGATTTGCTGAAGAAAAAGGCAAAACTTGAAAATGATATAGCTGATAATTTAAAAAAGCAGGCAGCACAAAAAACGGAATCGGACAAACAGCAGCTTATATTACAAACGCTGAAGGATAAACGAAAGCAATAATTTTTTATGTAATTCGTTGTATATATGCAATACAAGAATTGCAGGTATATTTTAATTAATTATTCCGTTTAATCTTATGAAATTCTGGAGATATTCTTTGTGGCTAAGTGTAATTTCCTGCACTTTGTTGTGTATTGTTTTTTTATTGCCTGCTAGCTTTAAGGTATTTATATGGAGTAAAGACAAGGTGGACGCCGGCATTCTTTTTCCTGTTTTATTGCTAAGCTGGACAACGGCGTTATTTGGATTTGCACTCAATAATGTTTTTATAGACCGGGCTGTTACTGATGCTAAAATTAAAATGACCGATTTTATGAAAGCGGTCCCTTCCTTATTGGGAATTCCCGCTTTTTTTTCTTTTGCATGGTTTATCTTCCGCTGGTATAAAGGAGATCCTAACCGTTAATCTGGTTGCTTAAATCTGGCATCATGGGTCATTACATCATCTTTTAAGGTTAACAAAAAAGCAATCAGATCAACCTTTTCCTGGTTAGAAATTAGAATCCTCTTTTTAAGCAGCTTATCCAATAAAGGTTGGGTAGTATCAATACCATTGCGGTAATGGTCAATTACTTTACCCATGCTCACAAACCTGCCATCGTGCATGTAGGGAAATGTGAGAGAAACATTTCTCAGGCTGGGCACTTTAAATTTTAATGAATCCCCAGGATTGCCGGTTATGCCCATTCTGCCCTTATCCATCAGTTTCACATTTAATGAAAGTCCGTTATTGCGAAATGAATTATCGGTAAACAGGGGCTCTTTGTGGCAACTGTTGCAGCTTCTTAAAAATGTTTGATAGCCAGCTGCTTCACTGATCGTTAAAACAGCTTCACCGCGTTTTACTTTGTCGTATTTGCTGTTGTAAGATTGTATGCTGCCCGTAAATTGCGCCAGTGCTTTCAGTAAACGCTGGCTGTTGATGATACCATCTGCAAAAGCATTTTTAAAAAGGCGGATATAAGCAGTGTCAGCTTTTAGCTTCCTCAATATTTCCGGAATCGAAGCCGCCATTTCGTTGACCGCAGTAAGTGGTGATAAGGGCTGCACTTCAATATGGTTAATACCACCATCCCAATGCAGCTCTTTTTGCCACGCAAGATTAAAAAGGCCTGGTGCATTTCTGTTGGTAAAGCTGTTGTTAAAACCATGGCTGAAATCATGATCGTACGTGGCAAAAGCAGCAAACTGCTGGTGACAACCGGCACAGGAAAAATTGCTATCCTTACTTAATCCGGTATCATAAAATAATTTACGGCCCAGTTGAAAACCTTCTTCAGTCAATGGATTGGAAGCAAAAATATTGGTGGGTGGTTTTGGCCAGCCTTTGGGCATTACCAGTTGTAAATAGGTAAGTTTATGTGGCGGTTGATGGTATATAAAAGCGCTGGCAATAAAAACCGTCAGCAACATGGATATTATAATTTTTATCTTCAACATAGGTTGCCGCTATCTTTATTGCTGAATAATTTTTACTATTTCAAACGCTTGTGCATAGTTTGACGCAATATGGGCAGCCAATACGCCCGGTGTGGTACAAACAGGTGTTTGGGTAATTTTAAGTTTATTGGTTGCGTTCCAAAATTTGTCCAGATTGGTGCGGATGATTATTTCGGTAATATTTTTCTTGTTTAAGGAAACCGGGGCACCAGGAAAATTAATTACCATCTTTTTAACTGTATTATCAGCCCAGGCAAAACCGCCAATATGATATTCTATTTTATTATTTATAGCGGAGGATTGTGGCGAGTTACCTTCCATTTTAAACATGATATAACCGCTGTTCCAAGTCCAGAACATTCCGTTTAATGGATCCAACGCATCCGTTTGTGCACCGCTTACATTTTTAAGGCTATCAACACCAATTAAAAAAGAAATGGAAGTATACTTATCAGGGGAGAGATAAAAAGAAAAACTTTTTGAAAAATTTTCAGCTTCATTTACCAGGTGATAACTGTTCTGTTCCCCTGTCACTCTATGATCACTTGTTTGCAAAGCAATATTGCTGATATAATATTTTAACTGAGAAATTGTAAAACTTTCGTTCCAGCAATTGGTATAAGTAGAATCCAATGACATGGTTTGATTGCCCATGCAATTGATAAAAGTAATTTTTACATTGCCTTTTTTTTGCTGAGACTGGC
The DNA here is from genome assembly GCF_014377975.1 of Ferruginibacter sp. Classification (GTDB taxonomy): domain Bacteria; phylum Bacteroidota; class Bacteroidia; order Chitinophagales; family Chitinophagaceae; genus Ferruginibacter. The sequence goes on along the minus strand of NZ_JACMOO010000006.1, from coordinate 12,349 downwards.
TTTTAGCAGAACCTGTCAGTAAATCTAATAACACAAAACACAAAACAAAAAAACGTAAACCTGTTTTCATAGCTTACAATTTAACTTTCATCCGGGTTTGTTTTATCTCGCCTGCTTTCTTTTTGGTACTGATTCTTTTTTCCTTTGCAGCTTTATTCGGTTTAGTTGGTTTTCTTTTTTTTGCAACGATCAATGCTTTTGTAACAAGTACATTCATTTTTTCAATTACCAGCAGTTTATTGCCCAACTGGCTGCGTTCTTTCTGGCTTTTAACCAGCAGGTTGCCATCCGCATTTATCTTATTTACCAGTTTAAATGCAAGTAATTCTTTTTGATCATCGTTTAGTAAGGCAGAAACTGCCATGTTCCAGTAACCCTCCACCATAGTTTCTACCTTGTTTACATTTTGGCCGCCTTTACCGCCACTGCGGGCGGTTTTAAATTTTATTTCTACGGCAATATCCATTATCAAATTTACCCTATTTATGCAAATAGTGCGGTGTTAAAACATTCATTTGTAATCTTTATTTTATTAAGACTAAAAATTTTTACATTTGCAGGGTAACGAATAAAGAGTTGATGCTAAAAGGTATATATCATTCATTTACGGAGCGCAAGCGGCTGGGCAAAAAATCATTTGCTGTTTTAATTGATCCTGATAAGATTAATGAAGAAAATCTGGAACAATTGATTGCATTGGCAGTATCTGCCAAAGTAGATTATTTTTTGGTAGGTGGCAGTCTGGTGATTTCTAATTACCTGGATGAATGCCTTCTGTTGATTAAAAAAAATTGTACAATTCCTGCCATTTTGTTTCCCGGCAGCACGGCGCAAATTAGTAAGTATGCAGATGCCTTATTGTATCTTTCTTTAATAAGCGGACGCAATCCTGAGTTATTGATTGGCCAGCATGTAGTATCTGCTCCCGTTGTAAAAAAGAGCGGACTCGAAATTATGTCGACCGGTTACATGGTGGTTGATGGGGGGGCGCCAACAACGGTTTCTTACATTTCCAACGCAAGCCCTTTGCCGGCAGATAAAAATGAAATAGCCATGTGTACTGCTATGGCCGGCGAAATGCTGGGCATGAAACTAATTTATATGGATGCAGGCAGCGGAGCCATGCGCCCCATCAGCGAGAGCATGATAGAAAAAGTGGCCCGGTCGATTGAGGTTCCTTTGATTATTGGCGGCGGCATTACCGAACCCGAAAAAGTTTATCTTAACTGCAGGGCAGGTGCTGATATCATTGTAGTTGGCAATGCCATTGAAAAAGATGTTTCACTGATAAAAGAAATGGCCGCAGCCGTGCACAGCGCAGGAATAACTGTTATATGATTTTTACCTGTTTAGATATTTTATAAACTCATCATTTCTTTAAACTTTACGGCCTGCCTTCTGCTTACTTCTACTTTTTCGCCCCCTCTCAATTCCAACAATAAACCGCCGTTAAAATAGGGTTCAATTTTTTCTATCATCCGCATGTTTACGATGTGTTTGCGGTTGGCTCTAAAAAATATTTTTTCATCCAGCCTTTCTTCCAGCGCATTCAGCGATTTTAAAATCAGCGGTTTGTTGCCTGCAAAAAAAACTTTGGCGTAATTGCCCACACTTTCAAACAAACGTACTTCCGATAATTTTACAAACCAGCAACGTTCGCCATCTTTTACAAATACCTGGTCGTTTTCTGTAAGCATTCCACGGTTAAATGCCTGGTTAGCGGCCAGTTCTTTTTCTTCTGCCTGTTGTAATTTTTGTATAGCTTCAGCAAGTCTTTTTGGCTCAATAGGTTTCATTAAATAATCCAGTGCATTTACCTCAAATGCTTTCAGCGCATACTCATCATAAGCCGTTGTAAAAATTACATGCGGTGCTTTGTCCAGTTCTGTCAACATATCAAAACCGGTTTTGCCTGGCATTTGTATATCTAAAAAAATTAGGTCGGGACTAAGGGCATCAATTTTTTCAATACCTTCAGCTGCGTTTGCAGCTTCATCAATTACTTCCACATCCGGAAATTCAAGCAATAATTTTTTTAATTCATTTCTTGCCAATCGTTCATCGTCAATAATAATTGCTCTGTGCATAAAATGGTTTTATTAGTTTATATTCACAATAGCAGCTACAGGCATAGTGATCCTGGATTCTACCATATCAGAATTTATATTTTTAATTTCAAAAGTTGCTTTGCCCTGGTACAACAAATTAAGCCTATATTGAGTACTTTTGACTCCAAAACCATCTTCGTTAATAGAACTATTTAACTGACCGGAATTTTGTACAACCAATTCATGATGGTCGTTTACAAAATCAGAAATTACCTTAATAGTTCCACCACTTATTTTTTTACTGATGCCATGTTTAATAGCATTTTCTACAAGTGTCTGCAACATCATTGGTGGTACAGGCTGGCCCAGCGTATCTTCATCAATTTCCATTTCAATAGTAAGCCTTTCTTCAAAACGCATTTTTTCCAATGCCAGGTAATCTTTTACAATGTTCAGTTCTCTTTCCAGCGGCACCGTTTCTAATTTTTCGGCCTGCATGCTGCTGCGTAAAATATTGCTCAGTTCTGTAATGGCGGTTCTTGCACGGGTAGGGTTTTCATCTACCAGTGCACGTATGCTGTTTAAGGCATTAAAAATAAAATGCGGATTGATGTGCGATTTAATTGTTTTAAGTTCCAGCTCTTTTACTACTGATTGTAGTTTTAAAGTATCTACTTCGTGGCGCCGGTTGCGTTCTACATAGTGATAAGTAAAATAAATAAGATTCCAAATAAAAAGCAGGAAAAAATTGTTGATGGCAGTACGTGCTATTTCATTGGACAAAGAAATTTTGGGCCCACCCATATCTCTCAAATTAAAAACATTTTCTATCGCTACATCAGCACAGGCATACACTACAGCAAATAACAGCGTTAAAATAACAAAAGAAATGATTTGTGTTTGCAGCGTTTTATTTAACACATTGTATTCCCTGATAACCATCCGCATCAGGTGGGTAACGATAATTCCCAGCAGCACACTGATGGTAATAAGCAGTAAAAAATGATCAACCTTTCTTACTGATAAAGTTAAATAAAAGAAGGTGGATACGGCAAGGCTGGTTCCCCACCCGGCAATCTGACAAATCCAATATTTAGGAATTTTATTTAGCATAACAATACAAACTTACCAATTCCTTTTGTGCCACTAACGCAGTTTTTTTATTAATGGCGATATGATGATGTAAAAGGCTAACAACTACTATTAAATTAAGCATGCCTGCTGGTTTTTTTAAAAACGGTTCGTAACCTTGTTCATAAAGTTAAATATAAAACCAGGTTAAATCAGTTCAAAAATAAAAAGTAAAAATTACGTTATCTACTATAATTGAAGAAGCTGTGGAACCAAAAAGTAATGGTTAAAAATGGTTTTTACCAATATTGTTACTGGTATTATCCGCCGCTGCTGCCCGGTATTTATCTGGAGACAGAAGCGGTACACGGCAAATAAAATAACAATACGGACTTCGAAAACAATAACAAAAGAGAAAACGGTAGAAGTAACCTTGCCGGCAGTTACCGGCAAGGTGGATAACAGTGGTAATTATGTTTATGACCTGTGCAAAATGGTTGTTTTGATTTGCCAAACGGTACGGTTATATTAACAGCAAATTTGATAGAAAACACACTGTTCAAATTTTTTATAAAACACTGCGGTAACAATTGATACTGTTAAACGCAATTGGTTTCAATTCACCCGTATTGGTTTTGTATCCAACAGTTCAAAGATTGATACCGCAGTTTCAAAATAGTTAAAAATGTTATTGCTATCTGCAAAGCTTTTTCGGCAGTCAGTTTCAAGTTGAGCAGTTATACAGATACAATTGGAGATGTTGTAGTAAAAATAGCTCTTTCTTAAAAAAAGTCAGCGTGCATTTGTATCCCACTTAAAAAAATGCCTGCAGGTGCAAAAGTAATCACCGGTGCAAAAGAAGATGACCCGCACTTTTCAGGTATCGATAATGCAACAACCGAAGGAAGGGTGATGGACATAAGGTAGAGATGACTATAAAATTAAAATAAAAAAATATACACTGACAAACACCTCGGGTTATTTTAAAACAGAACGAATTTATATGGTCAATATTTTTAGCGCTTTAGGAGTTGATGTGCATAGGTTCACTAAAAACCGGAAGTGAAAATTACCATCTTTCTTCATTGGTTAATTGATTATTTTTACAACATGGCAAACTCCAATTTAAATAAGGATGGCGAAGCATTGAGCCCTGCGGAAAAAGAATTTGAAAATAATATCCGGCCCAGCGAAATGGCCGATTTTAGCGGTCAGCCCCAAACCATTGAAAATCTGCGGATATTTATAAAGGCAGCAAAAATAAGAGGGGAGGCCCTGGATCATATTTTATTTCACGGACCGCCCGGTTTGGGTAAAACAACTCTCAGCAGAATAGTAGCCAACGAGTTGGGGGTAGCTATTAAAGAAACCAGTGGCCCCGTAATTGAAAAGCCCGGTGACCTGGCAGGACTGTTAACCAATCTGGAGCCCAACGATGTATTATTTATTGATGAAATACATCGCCTGAGCAATGTGGTAGAGGAATATTTGTATGCGGCCATGGAAGATTACCGGATTGACATTATGATTGACAGCGGTCCCAATGCAAGGAGCGTACAAATCAATTTAAATCCTTTTACTCTGATTGGCGCCACTACCCGCAGTGGTTTATTAACAGCGCCGCTGCTGTCACGCTTTGGTATTAAATCAAGACTGGAGTATTACAATGCTGCCACGTTGCAGAAAATTATACTTCGTTCTGCCGGCATATTAAATACCAGTATTTCCGCCGCTGCCGCAGATGAAATTGCACGTCGCAGCCGGGGAACGCCGCGTATTGCCAATGGACTTTTAAGAAGAGTAAGGGATTTTGCACAGGTGCTGAATGATGACATCATTGATATTGGTATTACGCAGCATTCCCTAAAAGCATTGAATGTAGATGAGCATGGATTGGATGAAATGGACAACCGTATTTTAAGTGCCATCATCGACAAATTTAAAGGCGGGCCGGTGGGTATAACTACCATTGCAACAGCCGTTGGCGAAGAGCCGGGCACACTGGAAGAAGTGTATGAACCTTTTTTGATACAGGAGGGTTTTTTACAGCGCACTGCAAGAGGACGGGAAGCGACCGCTAAGGCATATCAGCATCTTGGAAGAGTGTTGCCCAATAGCGGTATTGCCGGTTCGTTATTTTAAGAAGATTTAAAAACAACTTTGCCAAAGTTTAAAACTTTGGCAAAGTTGATAAAGTCAATATGATACGTTTTACGCTGCTACCAACCTAAACCCGTTACCATGAATATTTACTATTTCGATGGTACTGTCTTCCTTTAAATATTTACGCAGTTTTGCAATGTACACATCCATGCTGCGGCCATTAAAATACGTATCGCTGCCCCATATTTTCTTTAACGCAATCTCTCTTTGCAACAGGTCATTTTTATATTCGCATAACATTTTTAATAACTCATTTTCTTTTGGTGACAATGTTTGCACTTTGCCTTCATAAATCAGTTCACGTAAACGCGGGTTAAAATGATACTTACCCATATCAAATTCTGCATTCACTTCTTCCCGGTGCATTTCTTCATTCCTCTTTAAAATTGCTTTTATTTTTAACAGTAAAACTTCACTGTCAAATGGCTTCGTAATGTAATCATCTGCCCCTAATTTATACCCTTGTATAATGTCCTCCTTCATGGTTTTGGCCGATAAGAAAAACAACGGAACATCAGGATTGATATCGCGTATTTCTTCTGCCAAAGTAAACCCATCCATATTGGGCATCATTACATCCAATAAACAAATATCGAATTTTTCCCGCTGAAACGCGGCCAGACCAAGACGGCCGTCTCTTTCCAATACCACTTCGTAATCATTCAGTTCAAGGTAATTTTTTAAAACCATACCAAGGTTGGTATCGTCTTCACACAATAATATTTGGGGTTTTGCTGTTTCCATGATTTAAAGTTTAATGGCAAATAAAATTAATTCAAAATTGATGTAGCGAATATAATGCCTATTTTTTTGTTAAAGGTAGTAATGTATACCTATGGTTAATTGCAGCAATGGCTGGTGTTGAAAAAACTAAAATTAAAAAATAAAAAAAAATCCATTCTTTTTACGGAATGAATTTTTTAAAATCGTGGGGTAGTTTTATTTAAAGTCAGCGTCAGTTACGCCTTCATTTAATTTTATTTCTTTGTACTTAAAAGGAATTTCCTGACCACCTGCATTCCTGGTTATTTCTGTTGGCAATAACAAGGCACCGGTTTTTTTATAATTTTTATACTCAATGGTCATGGGTATATCCGCGCCTTCCTGTATTGAAGTTGTTTCTTCTTTTAACAGCAACCCGGTTTTTACAGAATATTCCTGGATAGAGGTTCTGCCGCTTGGCATTACTACTTTTAAACGATAGGTATCTTCATCATCCACTTTACCTGTTCCCAGATAATCGGTTTTATAAGCGCCATCGGTAATGTAATACAATTGTGGAATCACTCCTTTATCATCCTGGGCTTCCTTGATTTCTTTTTCGGATAAATCTTTCTTTTGTGGTCCTTGTTGCTGAAAGCCAGAGGTACCATTGAAGACCATTTTCATCACCGTCATGGTGCCCATTTTTAGTTCCAGCATCTGCATGCCGGGGTTCATTTTCTTTTCCACGCCTTCAAATGAACGGCCCATCATATCAAGACCAATAACCGAAGACATGCTGGTTACTTTTTTAACTTCATCTTTACCACCAATGGCTTTTAAATAAGTTTCAATAATTTCTGATGCGGAAATACTATTGGTATTTTTAGCTGTTTCTATTCCTTTTACATCTGCCGCTTTATCAATTACGGGGTTTGCATAGCGGTCGAATTTTTTAACCGGATAACCCAACCTCATCAATTTGGGTAAAATAACGGAGCCGTTTCCGGCAATTACAATCCTGGAATGGTTTTCATTAAAATAGATACCTGACACTCTTTTTAAATCATTTAAAGAAACACTGTTTATCTTTTGCAGGAAAGTTTTGTAAAAATCTTTGGGTAAATTATTAATAAGAATATTGGATGCATAGGTAGCAGTACGGGAAGGGTCTTCCATACCAAGTGCAAAGGAGCCATTGTATTTTGCCTTGGCAATATCCAGTTCTTCCTGGGTAATTTTTCCATCCCTCATGTTTAAAATTTCACTAAAAATTTCAGCGGTGGCACTATCCACTTTATCAGACCTTACAGCGGCACTTGCCGTAAACAGGCTTTGAAAACGACCACTGCCTATTCTGGAATAACTGCCATAAGTAAAACCATGCTTTTCCCGCAGGTTCATAAATAATTTACTTTCTGCCCCGCCACCCAATATTTGATTGGCTACCAGCAACGCATGGTAATCCTTATTGTTCATTGGGTTACTTACCAGATTGCCAACGTTTAATTCTCCCTGTACAGCGGTAGGCACATCAACAAAATCAATTTCTGTTTTAGCTGGGTTTTTTACCAATGGAATAACAGGCAGGCTAAGTTTTTTTCCTGACCATCTGCCAAACGCTTTGGTAGTTAGTTCTTTTGCAGCAGCGGGTGTAATGTCTCCAACAAAAGTTAAGTAAGAGCGGGATGGAGTGATGTAATTTTTATAGGCATCTTTTACATCTTTTAAGATAAGACCTTTTACTGTTTCTTCGGTGGTAAACTCGCCCATGGCAGTTTGTTTACCATAGCTTAACGCGGCATTAACTCTTGCCGCAATCGCAGGCGCACTTTTTTCATTTGATTTTAAACCAGTAATGGTAAGCGATTTTAACTTATCAAAAGATGCCTGGGGAAACGCAGGATTTTTTAAGCCATCAGCCATTAAATTAAATGCTTTTTCAAAATACCTTGTCAGGGCGCTGGCTGAGCCACCAGAAGCATAGAGGCTCACTTCAGCTCCAATGATATCCACTGCTTCATCAAATTTATCTTTGGGCATATTGGTGGTTCCTTCTCCCAGCATCTGTCCCATCAAATTTACCAGACCTGTTCTTTTTCCCTCCAGTATCGGGCCTGCATCAATATTTAATGATGCAGAGACTTTTGGAAATTTATGGTTTTCCACCACCAAAACAGTCATGCCGTTGGGCAGGGTAAATATTACCGGATCTTTGATGGATATTGCAGGAGCTGGCCCTGCTGCTGGTTTTTTTGATCTGTCAACTTTTATTTGTGCAAAACCGTGTTGTAATAAAACAATACTTAATGCAACTATGATTACTTTTTTCATGAAATAATTTTTACTGTGTGTATTCAATTTATTTTGCAGGAGGAGCAGTTACTGTGGGGTTTTGTTTAGGTAAATAATACAACACCACCCGCTGATTTTTATTGAGGTATTTTTTAGCAACATCCCGGATATCCTGGCGGGTTATTTTTCTTATATCCTCCAGCTCGGTATTAATATTATTGGTGTTTTTATAAAAAGTATATCCACTGGCCAGGTTTTCTGCCACACCAAGCATCCTGGTATTTTTGCTGATAAAATCGTTTTCAAACTGGTTTTGCAATTTGGTAAATTCAGCTTCGCTGATGAGGTCGTTTTGAAGCTTTGCCACTTCTTCATCCATATCTTTTAACAGGGTATCCAACGGCGTTTCGTTGTTAGGCAATGCATAAATAATATAAGCGCCATAGTCTTCCAGCGAGTAATTAAAGGAGCCTACCTGCAGGGAATTCTTTTTGTCATCTACCATTTTTTTAAACATGCGGCTGCTGTTGCCCTGGCTTAATACAGCACTGGCCATTTCAAGTACTTTTGAATCTTTGTCTGTTTCGCCCGGCACCCTGTACGCAGCTAAAATAGCTGGTATCTGTATATTGTTATCATAAGCAGTATCAATTATTTCAGTGGTTATCGGATCTTCTTTTGCGGTAGTTCTTGTAATGGCAACACCAGCAGGAATATCACCAAAATAATTTTCTATCAACGTTTTTGTTTTTGCAATATCAATATCGCCGGCAATAACCAGCACCGCATTATTAGGGGTATAATATTTTTTATTAAAAGCCTTAAATTCATCCAGCGTAGCGGCATCTAAATCGGCCATACTGCCAATGGGCACCCAATTGTAAGGATGCTTTGTAAATAAGCGTTTCATTATTTCACTTAAAAAATTACCATATGGCTGGTTATCCACCCGCAATCTTTTCTCTTCCTTAACTACTTCATTTTGTGTTTTTACACCTATTTCATTTATCACCGGGTGCATCATACGCTCGCTTTCGAGCCATATTCCGGTAGCCAATTGGTTAGAGGGAAACACTTCGTAATAAAAAGTCCGGTCCTGTGAGGTATTGGCATTGTTTTGACCGCCGTTGCTGCTAACAATTTTCATAAACTCCCCCTTTTTAATATTGTCGCTGCCTTCAAAAAGCAAATGTTCAAAAAAATGAGCAAACCCCGTACGATTCTGTTGCTCATCCTTACTGCCTACATGATACATCACCGATACTGCCACCACGGGGGCTGTTTTATCCTGGTGTAAAATAACATGCAAGCCGTTTTTTAAATCATATTCGGTGTAGGCCACTTTTTGGGCTGTAGCCGAAATGGTAGTTGTCATCAGTAAAAAATAAAATATTTGTTTTTTCATATTTGTTTTAATTGAAAGACAAATATAAGCCGTTATTGATGGGATCAATAACGGCTTATAAAAAATTGATAAGCGGTAAGATAATGGTATCCGCTGGAATAAATTTTTGTATCCCGGCAAATTTTTATAAGTTTCAGAACAGTAAATATATATTTTGAATCAAGCAGTTAAAATTTTACAACGTACCACTTTTAACTCTGTTAAGCTCCCACCTTCAATTTTAGCTTTCAGGCCGGAACGCAAACAATTTTTTAATTCATTTTTATTGATGAAATTCGTGTACAATGAAGGCAATAGTTTACAAAAGTACCGGCAGTTGGTATGTAGTGCAAAACGAGGAAGGAGCCGTTTTAAATGCCCGTATTTTGGGTAAGTTTAAAATAGATGGGTTAACCAGCACCAACCCCATTGCGGTGGGGGATGTAGTAACCATCGCAGCAGAAAATGAACTGGAAGGTTCTGTAACTATTACTGAAATTGATGACCGCAGAAATTATATTACAAGAACTTCTCCTGCCAATAAACACAAGCACCATATCATTGCATCCAACATTGATCAGTCGCTTTTATTTGCTACTTTAAAAGATCCCAAAACTTCGCAGGGTTTTATCGATCGGTTTTTAATTACCTCGGAAGCCTACCGCATTCCTTCTATAATAGTGTTTAATAAAAGTGACCTGTACAAAGAAAAGGAACAGGAAAAATTTGTGGAAGTAAAATCAATTTACGAAGCAATCGGTTACAAGGTAATGGGCATGAGTATTGAAAAAAATATAGGGGTAGATGCCGTAAAAGATTTATTGAAAGACAAAACGACTTTGCTTAGCGGCCACAGCGGTGTGGGTAAATCTTCTTTCATCAATACCATTTTTCCGGAGCTGCAATTAAAAACGCAGGATGTAAGCGGCTGGAGCGGCAAAGGCCTGCATACCACCACTTTTGCAGAAATGTTTAACCTGCCTTTTGGTGGTCGTGTAATTGATACACCTGGCATACGGGAATTAGGCCTGGTTGATATTCCAAAGCAGGAACTGTCTCACTATTTTCCTGAAATGCGTCAACTGATCAACGATTGCCAGTTCAACAATTGTATTCATACCAATGAACCTGGCTGTGCTGTAAAAGCCGCTGTGGAAGCAGGTATTATTCACATAGACCGATACATTAGCTATTGCACCATCCTTGATAAAACGGAAGAAAAATCGTATTGATCACGCTGATTTAAACGGATTATAATAATTATTTCAAATAGTAAAATTCGTATAATTAGTAAAATCTACTTCATTAAAAATCAGTACGCCTTGTGCTCTAAAAAATGAGCAATTTCCAACACTGCATTATTTTCCTGCTGTACACTTTTTATGTGTTGCGGAAAAATAGATACTCCGTTAAAAATATTGTAATGCAGGGTTAGTAAATGATTTTTATAATGAAAATCCCAGTCGAGTGTTTCACTATCGTCTACCTGGTTTAAAAAATTAATCTGCAGGTCGGCGGCTAAAGTTTCTGCGATAGCATAAAATTTGGAGATGCCGCAGTTATCGTCAATAACGGCTTCGGTATTGCCAAATTTAGTTTTTAAATGATAACACATGTGGGTAGAGGGTTTAGGGTTTGGGGTTAAATTAATATAAAAAACATATTGGGTTACTAATAATAAGCATCGGTTATTTAAAATGAGTTAATAAATTTTTCTACCACCTTTATAATTCGACTTCTTAACTTTTTCGCCTTTGGCAATTTTTTGATCATTGCTCAATTCTCCCGGTTGAGGGCTACCTGGGCAACCATATTTTTCTGTTTTTTTAAATATCGAACATCCAGTTACACCGGATAAAAATGAAAAAACTATTACCGCAAATAAAAATTTTCTCATAATCTAATTAGTTAAACATTAATATCTGCGGCATCCGGATTTTTAAACCAACCGCTATACATTAAGTAATTTTCTGCAATCCTATTTATCTCTCCGTTAATTAATTCTTCGCTGATCATTTTTACTTTTTTTGCAGGTATGCCTGCATAAATACATCCTGGTTCTATGATGGTATTTTCAAGCACTACTGCCCCTGCAGCAATAATACAATTGCTTCCTACCTGAACATTGTCCATGACAATAGCACCCATGCCAACCAGCACATTATCAGCTATAACGCATCCATGTACAATTGCATTGTGTCCAATGCTAACATTATTTCCAATGATGGCTTTCGTTTTCTGGTATGTACAGTGAATTACAGCACCATCCTGTACGTTTACTCTGTTGCCCATGCGAATGCTGTTAACGTCGCCACGTATCACGGCATTAAACCACACACTGCAGTCGTTACCCATTATAACATCACCAACAATAGTAGCGTTGGGAGCAATAAAACAATTGTCGCCCATCAGGGGCATCACACCTTTTACCGGAAGAATTACTGGCATATTTTTTAATTTTTTTGTTACGGGCATTTGTTTTCCATGGCAGCAACGACAGACTGTGCAAAAACTAAAAATTGCGGTTTAAAAAAATTTTTTTCGCCCTGCAACTTGTTTTTAATTTCATTACAGGCAATCTGCCAGTCCCTATTTTTTAGGCTGCTATGCCTGTTGATATCATTTGCCATCTGCTAATGCACTTTAATAAGCCTGTGTTTGGCGGCTTTAAAGCAGGTTGGTGCTT
>NZ_JACMOO010000315.1 GCF_014377975.1 Ferruginibacter sp. | reverse complement strand
GTTTACGTTGTTTACTACCAAATCAAGATCCCCATCATTGTCAAGATCGGCATAAGCCGAACCATTGCTGAACCCGGGTGCGTCTAAGCCCCACTCTTTGGCTTTGTTTGTAAACGTTAAGTCCCCATTGTTGCTATATGCATAGTTGGATAGTGGGTTCGAAGGCATTAAATCTATTAACTTCTTAAAAGCACTTTTATCTTTATCCTTACTTGACATTATGCCATTCATTACTTCATAGTTGGAAATGTATTGTATGTAATCTTCGTTGGTAAGATCTTTGTAGATACCGTTGGCAATAAAAATATCTTTGTACCCATCATTATTCAAATCAGTTATTAATGCACCCCAACTCCAGTCTGTGGCATGCACCCCTGCAAGGCGACCTATCTCACTAAAAGTGTTGTTACCATTGTTTAACTGTAAGGTATTTCTGGTAAATTGGTTCCAGTAGTCATACTTCAGATCAAGGGTGTATTTATCCCAGTTTTCAAAAGTGGTATTTACTTTAATACGGGACTCCAGCTCCGGCAACATTTCGGTAACAAAAATATCAGGATGGCCATCGTTATTGATATCTCCCATATCGGCACCCATAGAGGCATTACTAATGCTGTGCATCTGGTTTTCCAGTACTTCTTTAAATGTTCCGTTTTTGTTATTGATGTATAAATAATCCCTTTCAAAAAAATCGTTGGATACGTAAATGTCCTGCCAACCATCATTGTTTACATCACCAACTGTAACCCCCAATCCAAATCCAATAACGCTTCCATAAATACCTGCTGCTGCGCTAACATCTGTAAAATGTCCACCATCATTGCGAAATAGTTTATGGCCACCCATTGAATCTCTTATATTGCGTTCGTTTTGCTGTAGATTAAAACTACCGATCGGTTTAAAAGAATTGCTTAACAGGAACATATCCAAATCCCCATCATGATCATAATCAAAGAAAGCAGCATGGGTAGAAAATCCTTTGACTGCCAGCCCATATTCTTCTGCTCTTTCAGTAAATGTACTATTGCCATTATTGATGTACAATTCGTTTTGTTTATTGTCGCCTTTTATATCTCCGCTGTTACAAACATAGATATCTAAAAAGCCATCGCCGTTTACATCAACCATGCTTACACCGGTGGACCATTTTGATTTTTTTTGAATCCCTGATTTTGCGGTAATGTCTTCAAATTTAAAATTGCCTTTGTTTAAAAAAAGGCGGTTAGGCAGCACATTGGCCGTAAAAAAAATATCAATCAAACCATCATTGTTGATGTCGCCTAACGCAACTCCGCAGCCGTTGTAAAAGTTACGATAGGTGAAAATATTAAACTGATCATCAACTGGTAATTGATTGGTAAAATTAATACCGGTTGAATCAGCAGGGAGCTGATCAAACAATTTGGGTACTGCCTTTTCTGTGTGTTTGCAGGCTGTAAAAAAAAACAGTATTGATAGCAAATACAGCAAATATTTATTACTACTTTTCACTGAATTATTATTTATAAACTCACTTGATCCCATGTTGATTTTTTATCTTTTCTTCAATTAACAGGTCAGTAAAATCAACCTTCACAATCATATCATCATATTTGCCCAAAGTTATTCTGCGGTTACCATCAACCTTTACGTAGATAGTTTTTCTTTCTTTATTTGTAAGCGCAATAAAATCATTACCGGCAGGATACCATTTTTTATATAGGTGTAGCAAATCGGGTAACAAGGAATCTGCAAACTGTGCTTTATTCCACGGAGCCCAGGCATTGTATTGAAAAGTTACCCTCATATTAGAAATCTTATTGTCTATAAAATCAGGGTAAAAATTCATACTGGCAGGATACTTCAATCCGGAATCAACTTTATACAATACCATTGTATTGTTAGACCCATCTGAAATAATTCCTTTTTTATTTAACTCCCAGCAATAACCGAAAAAAGTTTTACTCGTCATGCCAAAGCTGATCCCTAAAAAGAGGCTGTCAACTTTTGTTCCTTTTGCCAGTTCCTGCTTTACAAGTTTATGGTATTTTTCTTCGCCTGTTGTTGTGCAACTATAAATAAAAATTACTGCTATTGCAGATAAATAAATCAAATACTTTTTATTAATCCTGTTCATATCTTATTGAAATATTTTTGGTTGATCATTATTTCTTGCTACAATTACCAGGTCTTTCTTTTTACTTTTTATGGTAATGATATCTCTAACTGCTCCCTTTAAAAAGAAGCCTGATTTGTTAGCGTGCATTGCTTTAAAATTACCTTTACCATCGCCTTTAAGCAGTAAACCATAACTGGCATCGTAGATACCTACCTCCGGTTTGCTCTGGTAAAAATTTCCGCCCAGTAAGATATCCTGTTTGCCATCGCCATCATAATCACTTACCGCTATGCCGCTTACTGTACTAAACTGGGCTTCGGTTGGCAACGGCTTTAGCGTGAACGTGCCATTTCTGTTGTTTAGTAATACACTGCTCCGCATTTCCTTTGCTTCCAGTTTTACC
>NZ_JACMOO010000314.1 GCF_014377975.1 Ferruginibacter sp. | reverse complement strand
TAAGAAGTGAAGAGCTCAAAAATTAAAATAGCTTTTTGAGTAGCGGGGCGCTACAATAATTGTTGAGTAAAGAACAAATAATGAAGTGGGCGATAAAATGCCGGGATATATTAAATGCACCACTCCCTATCCTGAAGAAGAAGAAGGAGGGTGAGATCAAAGCAGGTTTGATAAAATACATCAAAGTACCTATTATGTAAAAACAAGTACTACATAACACAGTTTTTTATTAACGGCAGTATTGTTATGAAGCTCTTGTAAATATGCAATTGTATCAGCAAGTAAAACACAAAGACTATACGAAACGGCTGTGATTGGATTGTGATAATATTGAGCATTGTGATCCTGCTCAAAATCTGAAAATAAAAGGAATAAAAACAGCAAAACAACAAACAATACTATTTTTTTATGGGTAAAATACTCTGCATCGGTGAAGCTTTAATAGATATGATCTGCACGGATAAAGGCAAGTCACTTTCTGACGGGAATAATTTTTTAAAAAAAGCGGGCGGTGCCCCAACAAATGTGGCAGCAGCCATTGCGGCATTAGGTGGCAATGTGGAACTGGCTGCCAAAGTAGGTGTTGATCCTTTTGGAAAACACCTCATTGAAGTGATGCAGGATTTTGGTGTTTCCACCAAATGGATGTTGCAGGACGAAAACTACTTTACCACATTTGCCTTCGTTTCATTAATGGAAAACGGAGAACGGGATTTTTATTTTAACCGTGGTGCAGACGGACAATTAAGCAGCCAGGAAGTAGAAGATATTGATCTCAACGAATTCTCCATCATCCACTTTGGCTCTGCCACCGGTTTTTTACCGGGCCCTTTGCAGGCTGCTTACAAGGGATTGTTGCAAAAGGCTCTTATGAAAGATATATTTATCAGCTTTGATCCTAACTACAGGCAGTTGCTTTTTAAAAATGATACCCAAACTTTTATTAATCAATCCTGGAATTTTATAGACTGTTGCCATTTTTTTAAAGTGAGTGATGAAGAAGCTATGCTGATAACAGGAGCTACCACACTAGCTGATGCAGTTGCCGTACTATTAAAAAAAACCAATGCTATTTTTGCCATTACACTGGGTAAAGATGGTACTATGCTGGGGCTAAATGGTAAAACAATGATTGTACCCAGCATTGCTGTTAAAACGGTAGATACAACCGGCGCAGGAGATGCTTTTGTTGGTGCTGTACTATACCAGTTGAGTGATAGATCTTTAGAGCAAATAAAATTACTTTCTGAAAGTGATTGGAGTAAGATAGTAACAAATGCCAATAAAGCCGGAGCCCGAACCTGTGAATACATGGGTGCAATGGAAGCATTTAAACACCTGACAACGGATATATTTAACTAGCGTCTATTATCAAACATGTAAACCCGTTATATTTAAATTCTCTGCCTTAGTGGAGATGAGGCAAAATTAAACCTATGTACAATTACCTATTACACCAAAAGATTAAAACGGCCCTGTTAAAGTATAGGATTGGTAAAGAGGAAGATGACCTTTCATTTTACAGCCGCTTACTTGCCAATGCATCTGTTATAAAATCATTGTATGATGAGCTGTACCAGCATCATCCCAATGCAGAACCACAGTTTGACCTGTTGTTAGAAACGCTTACAGCCGCCCATAATAAAAGATCTCCGGCTTTAAAAAAAGCAGATGTAATAAAAGCAGAAAAAGGTCATTGGTTTTTAAACAGTGAAATAACTGGTATGAGTTTGTATGTCGACCAATTCTGCGGCAGCCTTACCAATCTCGGTGATAAGCTTGGGTATTTTGATAAATTGGGGGTAAATTTTTTACACCTCATGCCCTTGTTTAAAAGCCCGGCCGATGAAAGCGATGGCGGTTATGCAGTATCTGATTTTAGAAAAATAAATACGCGGTTTGGCACGCTGAATGATCTGGTTGCGTTACAACAAAAAATGAGTGCGACAGGCATGTACCTGATGATCGATATTGTGCTTAACCACACTTCACGTTTGCAGGAATGGGCCCTAAAAGCAAAGGAAGGTGACAAGCACTACCAGGATTATTTTTACATGTTTGATGACCGCACTATGCCTGATATTTTTGAGCAGACCATGCCTGAAATTTTTCCTGAAACTGCTGCCGGTAATTTTAGCTATATACCGGAATGTCAGAAATGGGTGATGACGGTTTTTCATAATTACCAGTGGGACCTTAATTTTAGCAACCCGGCCGTGTTTGTAGAAATGCTCGACATCATACTGTTTTATGCTAATCTTGGGGTAGATGTTTTGCGGATAGATGCGCCTGCTTTTATCTGGAAAGAGCCCGGTACTACCTGCCAGAATTTGCCCAAGGCACACACTATTTTGCGGTTAATAAAACAATGTGTTCAGGTAGCTTCGCCGGGGATGGCTTTGCTGGGCGAAGCTATTGTAGCACCCAAAGAGATTATGTATTATTTTGGTACCGGTAACTTTATTGCCAAAGAATGTGACTTCGCTTATAATGCTACCCAGATGGCATTGCAATGGGATGCTTTGGCTACCGGCGATACCAGGGTAATGCTGGCTGCACAACATGAAATTTTGAAAAAACCTTACGGCACTTCCTGGTTAACTTATACCCGATGCCACGATGATATTGGTTTGGGCTATGATGATTACATGATTGAGCAGGCATCTTTCAATCCCTATTTTCACCGCAAATATTTAAAAGATTTTTACTCGGGCAATGCCCCTGGTTCAACTGCCACCGGAGCACTGTTTTCTGTAAATCCCAAAACACAGGATGCAAGAATCAGTGGCACGCTGGCTTCGCTTTGCGGACTGGAGAAAGCCATCAGCAACAATAACGAAAATGAGATTACCACGGCCATCAACAGGATCATTGTAATGCAGGCATGCAGTTTTTTTATTGGAGGTTTACCTATGTTATTTTATGGCGATGAGGTAGGCTACACCAACGATTATAGTTACCTCGACAACCCGGCAAAAAGTTATGATAACAGGTGGATGCATCGCCCTGTTATTGACTGGGATAAAAATAATAAGATCGAAGAAGAAGGCTCTGTGGAACAGCGTATTTTTAAAGCCACACAACAATTGATCCACCTCCGAAAAAAGCTGTCTATGGTGGCAGATCACAGTAATCTTACCTGGCTATCTCCTTACAATATTCATGTAGCAGGATTTTTACGGCAAGTGCAAGACAGTCGGTTATTTTGTTTATTTAATTTTAAAAATGAAGTAGCATATGTGGATTGGCAGGCGGTAAAAGAAAAAGGCAATCCGCCTATTATATTATTTGATCACTGGAACAAGAAAGAATACATCATGGAAAATAACAACAACTACCTTATTATTGAACCTTATTCTTTTTGTTTGCTGGAAGCAATGAAATAAACCACGCAGGTTTTAATCGGGTAAAATTATTCTTTAAAAATAAGAAGGGTATTATTATTGCGTGCTACAAGAAAACACCTGCTGCCGTTGGCTAATTTTATTTTCTTTATATCCCTTACTTCGCCGCTGGCTAAAAAACCGGATTGGTAAGGAGATAAAGCAGTAAAATGATTGGATCCGGCATTCAATAAAATCGTTCCAAACCCTGCATCGTAGCGGCCTTCATAAGGTAACACCCCATAAAAATTACCTGCTGAAATAATATCTGTTTTGCCATCTCTATTTACATCCTCGGTTAAAAAAGAAAACACCGGCGACCATTGCAGGGAAGCAGGCAATTTGCTCAGCGTAAATTTTCCTGCACCATTGTTTACAAGCATAACAGATGATAATATATTGGCAGAATACTTTTTTGTAAGATTTAGTTTTTCGCCAAATATTTCTTCAATGGTTTGTCCTGCAAAGCTGGAATAATACAAGTATTTTTTACGCATTAAAGCAGGTAATTCTTTTTCAATTTCTTCTTTACCAAGAAAGGTATAATACTTACCATTTTTTTCAATAGCAATCACCTGGTCCATTGCACCGTTGTTATCTAAATCCCCGGTAAATAATTTTAATGGGTACTGCTCACTGGCATGAAGTTTTGAATTTTCTCCCCAATTACCAACCAGCAATTCATCTGTTCCATCATTGTTCAGGTCTGCAGCATGAATGGTCGTCCATAACCCCGTCGTATTTTGTAAGCCTGCGGCCGATGTATAATTCGTTAATTTTCCCTGCTGATTTTTATAAATAGTAACAGGCATCCATTCTCCCACTACAACCAGATCTTTCCATCCATCTTTATCAATATCAGTCCATACTGCATCTGTGACCATTCCAATTTTATTAAGGCCCTTAGCTTTTTCATCATCAGCAATCCTAAAATTTCCTTTGCCATCATTGATCAATAAATAAGAATTGGGCGTATCTCCATACTTGCCTGCTATTACTCTTCCACCAACAAATAAATCCATATCCCCATCATGATCAATGTCTGCCGCAACAGCTACAGATTTATTTCCATAGAGGTTTGGCAGTGATGTTGATTTGCTGAAATTTCCTTTGCCATCATTGATGTATAAACGATCTAGCAAAGAAGGTATTTTAGCTTCAGTTTCATTGCCGCCGCTTACCACATACAAATCCAAATCGCCATCATTATCTGCATCAAAAAATATAGAGTTTACATCTTCACATGCAGCATCTGCAGCAAAAAGTTTTTGATTGGTGGAAATAAATTTTCCGGCTGCTGTTTGCTGAAACAAAGTGCCAGCCTGACCTGCAGCTCCACAAACAAAAAAGTCATCCAATCCGTCGCCATTGACGTCGGCTACTGCCAGCTTGGGCCCCTGGGTTGAAATCATGTGTGGAATAAATGACTGTACATTAAAATCATTGAAACTATTTTCCTGATGTTTGTATGGCAGTTGAACCGAATCTGTGATATCAGTAAATAATTTTTTAGTGGTAATGCTGATTGGTAATAACGTGGTAATATCGTTGCCCGCATTTTTGTATAAAACAGTTATACGCTGGTCTGCTTTTACACCGGTAAATATTTGTGATTGTCCATCGGGCCACAACACTTCCATTTTATCAATAACAGAATCCACCCCTGTACCAAAATGAATATATTGAAGAGCCGCACTTTCAAAACCCTTGGTAGCATTTACATAGCCGACCTGTATCTTATTTTTTTGTTGAATCACCACTTTTGCTCCAATAGCAAACTTATTTTGCCCTGCCCCTTTTAATTCTATTTCTATAAAATGATTGTTCAGTTGCTGTATTGCATTGTTTCTGTAAATAGTTGCAGGCTCATTAATGTTATTGATAATTATGTCAAGGTCGCCATCATTATCCAAATCTGCATAAGCCGCTCCATTTGAAAAGCCAGGATGATCCATTCCCCAGGCGATGGTATTATCAATAAATTTGAGGCTGTCTGTTCCTTTAAAAATGTAGTTGTTTACTTTACCTTCCGGCATCTTTTTAATGGCAGCAACATCTGCAGAACGGCCTGTATCTTTAGTGCTCCTGGTGCTATAAAATTTTACAAAATCAAGGTCATTAGGCCTCCTTAAAATACCATTGGAAATGAACAGATCCTTTATGCCGTCGTTATCAAAATCTGCCGCCAGCGGGCTCCAGCTCCAGTCGGTTGCTGCAACACCGGCATACAAAGCAATGTCACTGAATTTTTTGCCACCGCCTGCATTTATTTGCAAACAATTGCGGGAATACTGGTGGTAATATCCAAAGCTGAATTTAAAATTGTAAATATCCAAAGGGTCATCCCCGGCAGAAGATTTGAGCGTTTTCTCATCAGAAGGTAACATATCAAGGGTGATAATATCCTGCCAGCCATCGTTGTTCATATCCGCAATAGCACTGCCCATGGAGAAGCGGCTTTCATGCCCGAACGCATCCCGGTTTATTTCTGAAAAATGGCCATTATGGTTGTTGAGGTAGTAATAATCATTTTCATGAAAATCATTACTAACATAAATATCATCCCAGCCATCGTTGTTAATATCAGCCACTGCTACATTTAAACCATAGCCTACCACACTGCTGTAGATACCGGCTTCTGTAGTTACTTCAACAAATTTTCTACCTGTAGCAGTGCTATCATTCCTAAATAATTTGTCGCCTGAAGCTTCATCCTTTATACGCCGCATAGACGAGTCGCCATAGCTTTGATTGGAGTGTACGGAATGGTTAACCAAAAACATATCCAGGTCACCGTCATGGTCGTAATCAAAAAATACGGCTTGTGTGTTGAGACCCTGGATATCAAGTCCATAAGCATGTGCACTTTCGGTGAACGTAATTTCACCCCGGCCCTCTCCTGTAGAAGAGGGTGAAGTAATACCGTTGTTTATAAACAGTTCGTTACGGCCTTTAAAGCTTTTATAGCCGCCAACTTCGCAAACATAAATATCAAGCAAACCATCGCCATTTACGTCGGCTACGGTTACGCCTGTTTTCCAGTTGCCCTTTCCCTGCACGCCTGCTTTATCCGTAATATCTTCAAATTTAAAATTGCCTTTATTGAGATATAATTTATTGCTGCCCTGGTTGCTGGTAAAATAAATATCGGGTAGCCCATCATTATTAAAATCGGCGATGGCTACGCCACCGCCGTTATAATAATACAGGTAATCTAAAATATTCAGCGAATCAGTATCGGTAATTCTATTTTCAAAATCAATACCAGTCTGTGTTGCAGATATCATTGAAAACAGCGGCTCTATTTTACTTTTACATCCGCAAAAAATAATGCCCGTACATAACCAGTATAATAAGTGTTTAAAATTCATTGATAATTATAGTTCCCTTAACCAGATATTACGGTAACTGATTGGTTCGCTCTTATCTCCATGGGCTTGTAATTTGATGGGTTCAGGACCATGTTGTTTGTAGGAAGGCTGACCGATATAAGGAGTGTCTCCAGTTAAAACTGTATTATTTTGTACCAAAACGCCATTGTGCAAAACAGTTGCACGGGCAGGCGATTTTACAGTACCGTCTTCATTAAAACGGGGTGCCGTCCAAATAACATCGTATGTCTGCCATTGGCCGGGTTTGCGGCAGGCGTTTGCTAATGGAGGTGTTTGTTTGTATAAACTACCTACCTGTCCATTTACATAAGTTGTATTTTTATAATTGTCCAACACCTGTAATTCATAACCACCAGCTCCCCATGGAAGTGCCGCTAAAAAAATGCCGCTGTTACCACGGGCTTGCCCTGTACCGGTAATATTAGAAGGAATGCGGTATTCGATGTGCAATTGAAAATCCAAAAACGAACGCTTTGTCTGCAGATCGCCGTTGGCTTTATTTACAGTCATACAATTATTTGCAACCGTCCATTTTTTGTTAGAGGTAGAGTCTTTTGTTGGTACCCATTGGTCAAGATTCTTTCCACCAAACAAAACGATTGCATCACTTGGTGGCACACCGTACACGCTGCCGGGAGTAATAACTTTGGGTATAGGTGTATAATATTCTGTATCTTCTGGTTTTGCAGTTTGAGCGTTGGTGCTTAAAAAACTACCCATCAGGATTGCGCTAAATAATAGGTTCTGTTTCATTTTTTTTAATGGTTGATTGTTGTTAAATATTGATTTTATATCGGGTTTGTTAGAAGTTCTTCTCTTTAAAAATTATACTTAAATATTTCCCTTTTTCAATTCACTTACTGCATATTCCGCTGCCCTGGCTGTTAATGCCATGTAAGTAAGCGAAGGGTTCTGACAGGCAGAGGAAGTCATCGCTGCCCCATCAGTTACAAACACATTTAAGGCATCCCATACCTGATTGTGCGAATTAAGTACTGATGTTTTTGGATCATTTCCCATACGGGCAGTACCCATTTCGTGAATGCCCTGACCGATGTTATAATCCTTATCCCAGGTGGTAACATTTTTTACACCTGATGCTTCAAACATAGCCACCAGTTCTTTGATGATGTCTTTGCGCATTTTTAATTCGTTCTCCTTTAATCCTGCATCCATAGATAAAACGGGTAAGCCCCATTTATCTTTAATGTTTTTGTTCAGCGAAATTTTATTATCATGATAAGGCAATATTTCACCAAAGCCAGTAGCACCAATACTCCAGGCTCCGGGTTCTGTTAATGCTTCTTTAAAGTCGCCGCCAATATTCAGTTCTGCCACTTCACGGCTCCAGCCTGATCGGCTGGCACTTCCCTGGTATCCATACCCACGAAGAAAATCTCTTTTGTCGCCATATAAATTGGCAAACCGGGTGATATAAAAACCATTCGCCCTGCGGCCGTAAGTGGTCTTATCTTCATAGCCATCGATTGTTCCCTGTGCACCCAGCATGTAATGATGATCCATAATATTATGACCCAATTCGCCACTGCTGCTGCCAAGCCCATCAGCCCATACATCAGTTGCTGAATTCATCAGCACCCATGCGCTGTTTAAAGCGGAAGCATTTAAGAAAACAATTTTTGAATGAAACTCATAGGTCTTATTTGATTCTGCATCCAACACTTCTACACCGGTAGCCTTTTTGGTATCTTTATTATAGATAATCTTTGTAACAATACTCCAAGGACGCACCGTTAAATTTCCGGTGGCAGTTGCGGCGGGTAATGTTGAAGATTGCGTACTGAAATAGCCTCCAAAAGGACAACCTTCCCAGCAACGGTTTCTGTACTGGCATTGTATTCTCGCCTGCAAGGGCGCCGTTAAATTAGCCACACGGCCAATGATCATGTGGCGGTCTTTGTATTGCTTTTTAATTCTTGCTGCTACGTCTTTTTCTACCACATTCAAATCCATTGGTGGTAAAAAATGTCCATCGGGCAAATGTGCCAGACCCTCCATTGAACCACTGATGCCGGCAAATTTTTCAACATAATCGTACCAGGGTGCCATTTCTTTATAACGGATGGGCCAGTCAATCGCAATGCCATCTTTTGCGTTGGCTTCAAAATCAATATCGCTTAGTCGGTAACTTTGTCTGCCCCATAAAAGTGAGCGCCCTCCCATTTGGTAGCTGCGCCACCACGCAAATGGTTTTTCCTGCACATAAGGGCAATCTTTTTCATTTACCCAGCTATCCAAAATGGCTTCCTGCGCTGCTGTGCCGTACATTGCCCAGTCCCTTGATATTACAGGATTGTTTTTTTTATATTGCAATGGCGCTTTGCCACGGTGAGGAAAATCCCATGGATCTTTACCGGCAGAAACATAATCTTTTATGTGCTCATGTGGACGGCCACGTTCCAGCATTAATACTTTTAACCCTTTTTCTGTTAGCTCTTTTGCAGCCCAACCGCCACTAATACCAGAGCCAATTACAATGGCATCATATGTATTTTGATTGGTTGCTTTGTTATTGACATTTGTTGAATCACCAGGCATAGCTTTATTTTTAATCGTTGCTTACATTTATTTTTTACTTTTTTGCCACCTAATAATAAGGCAGCGAATACTTTTCAAAGTAAAGTTTTCTTTTCTTTTTAAACATTTTTTGTATTAAAAAAGGATTTCAATAACTAAAAAAACGTCATCATTTCAATACAGCAATTTCTATTTTACGGTAATAAATTTCGGCGCCTTCTGATTGAATAATTATTTTACCCTTACTTAAACTTGCACCTGTAGCCTTATTTACAGTTATCCCATTTACAATGTGTGTGAGGTTTCCATTATTTGCAATTACTTCCACACGATTCCATTCGCCGGTTGGTTTTTCTCCATCTGCTTTCTTTTGAGCCCTGTTGAAATCTTTAGGTATTGTTCTTACACCGTCTACAACAATGGTTGTACTATCTACCATCCAGAAATCACCTACATCGCCTTCCTGGATCTGGCATTCAATGGATTTTGGCCAAACAAAATCTGTTGCATTCTGGGGCACAAAGTATAAGATGCCGTTATCTCTCCTCGTGGTATCTGCATCTCTGGGAGGATATTTTTTTGTACCCCATTTAAATTCTACCACCAGGTGAAAATTATTGTATACTTTTTCTGTACAGATATAACCGAACTCTTTACCAGAGATATGCAGTAACCCATTTTCAATATTGAAGACCTTTTCGGGATCGCTGTTCTTTCCTTTTGAGGTAAGAAAACTATACCAGCCATTAAGATTTTTACCATTGAACAATGGCTTTAAATTTTTGGTTTGCTTTTGCGCCTGTACAAAAAAACACGCTAATAAAAGACAACCGGTTATTCCTTTTTTCATATGCAAGATGCTTTACTGTGAATTTACCCCTTATCTATTTGTTTGTATCAAAAATTTTTGGGGCTTCATTATTCATTGAAAAAATAGTAAGTGATTTTTTACCCGCTTTAATGTTGGTAATATTGCGTACTTGTCCTTTTACCAATATCCCACTTTGCTTTTCATTAACTGCTTTAAAGTTCCCTTTACCATCGCCTTTAAGTAGTAAACCATAACTGGCATCGTAGATACCTACCTCCGGTTTGCTCTGGTAAAAATTTCCGCCCAGTAAGATATCCTGTTTACCATCGCCATCATAATCACTTACCGCTATGCCGCTTACTGTACTAAACTGGGCTTCGGTTGGCAACGGCTTTAGCGTGAACGTGCCATTTCTGTTGTTTAGTAATACACTGCTCCGCATTTCCTTTGCTTCCAGTTTTACC
>NZ_JACMOO010000313.1 GCF_014377975.1 Ferruginibacter sp. | reverse complement strand
CAAACGCCTTTTTTTTGTGGAAGCCAAAAAGCCCAGCGTGGCGGTAAAGGATGAAATAATGCCGGCCTACCAAATACGCCGCTATGCCTGGAGCGCCAAACTACCTATTAGTATTCTTACAGATTTTGAAGAGTTTGCCATTTACGATTGTAATAAAAAACCCAATGCCACCGATAAACCAAGTGTAGGCAGAATAAAGTACCTCACCTTTAGAGAATACCTGAAGGAGTTTGATTTTTTATGGGATACTTTCTCTAAAGGAAGTGTACTAAGGGGCAGCTTCGATAAATTTATTGCCGCTGATAAAAACAAAAAAGGAACCACCACAGTTGACAAAGAATTTTTAACCAGCCTGGATGAATGGCGCAAGCAACTGGCCCTGAATATTGCTCTGCGAAACGAAGCACATACAGAAGAGGAACTAAACTTTGTGGTACAACAAAGCCTCGACCGCCTGATATTTTTACGCATTGCCGAAGACCGTGGCGTAGAAGAATATGGCAGGCTAAAAACCTTTGTCACCTCCCCAAAAGGAGGAAGCCCTGAGGGTGCTTGTTACCAAAACCTGTTTACCTATTTTAAAGAAGCCGATAGCAAGTACAACAGTGGCTTGTTTGATTTTAAAAAGGACAGCATCAGCCACAAAACGCTGGTAGATAACAAAACCATTAAAGGCATTATCAACGAACTGTATTACCCCATTAGCCCTTATGAGTTTAGTGTGCTGAGTGTAGAAATACTGGGCAGTGCGTACGAACAGTTTTTGGGTAAACAAATAAAACTTACACCCGGCCACCGGGCTGTTATTGAAGAAAAGCCCGAAGTACGCAAGGCCGGTGGGGTATATTATACACCTCAATACATAGTGGAATACATTGTAGAAAATACGGTGGGTAAACTGGCCCCTATGCCCCCATCCCCTAAAGGGGAGAAAGGGATTACCCCTGCGGAGGTAGCCAAATTAAAAATAGTGGACCCCGCCTGTGGCAGTGGTAGTTTTTTGCTGGGAGCTTACCAGTATTTATTAAACTGGCATGTAGAATTTTTTATGCCTGAGTTTGAAAAGCTTACCGCCATTGCACAAAACAGCAAAGACTATACAGAAAAGGAAAGAAACGAAGCCATTAAAGAACGCAACAAACTGCCACTAACACCCACCGGCAATTTAACCACAGCTTTAAAAAAGCAAATTTTGCTCAACAATATTTATGGGGTAGATATAGATACACAGGCTGTGGAAGTAACCAAACTAAGCCTGCTGCTAAAATGTATGGAAGGCGAAACCGGCAGCAGTATTAATGCCGAAATGCGCTTTGGCGAAAGGGTACTGCCTACGCTGGATAGCAATATAAAAAGCGGCAATAGTTTAATTGACATGGATTTTTATAATGGGCAAATAGACTTTGAACCGGCATTGGAAAAGAAAGTAAAACCCTTTAGCTGGGAGCAGGGATTTGCAGCAGTATTTAAGCAAGGAGGATTTGATGTGGTGATTGGGAACCCGCCGTATGTGAAAATCCAAACAATGAAAGAGATTTCTAAAGACTCTGTAAACTACTACAAGTTCAAATATAAATCTGCTGAATATGGAAACTACGATTTGTATGTCGCTTTTGTGGAGAAAGGCTTTTCATTGCTTGGTAAGAAAGGCTTATTGGGTTTCATTTTGCCTAATAAATTTTTCAATACAGATTACGGCAGAGGACTGAGAGGTTTTATTAATGATGAAAAAGCCTTGGATAAAATTGTAGACTTTGGTAGCAATCAAGTATTTGAAAATGCTACAACATACTGCTGTCTTCTCTTTTTAAATACAATTGAGAAAAACACTTTCAACTATTTAAAAGTAAATCCTGATGTTCTTTCTGCTGAACATAATTTTATAAACTTGTCTAAGAGTGAATACTCAAATGATGTATGGAATTTTCAAGGGGAAAATGAAAATAAAATACTTTTGAAATTAAATGTGCAATCCGTCAAATTGATCGATTTGCCTTGTGAAATATCAAGGGGATCTAGTACTGGAAATGATAGCGTTTTTATTGTACAAGAAAATAGAGACGGAACTTATACAACAGCAGCAGGTAATATTATAAACCTTGAAAAGCAAGTTTTAAGAAAACCAATTTTTGCAACAAACTATACAAGATATAATTTACGAAAAGACACTAATGAGTATTTAATATTCCCTTATCGACTAGATAATAAAGCTTCTATAATTGATGAATTGGAATTAAAAAATTTATATCCATTAGCTTATTCTTATTTAAAATCTCAGAAACTAAAACTTGAAGAAAGAGCGCAATATCAGCAATGGTATTCTTATAGTGCACCAAGAAGTTTATTGCTACATTCAAAGGCTGATATCCTAATTCCTTTACTTGCAGATAAAGGACTTTTTACTGAATTACCTTTCAATAAAGCTCAATACACTTTAATGGCTGGTGGTGGATTTTCAATTTCAATAATAAATGAAAATATTGATAAGCATTTTTTATTGGGTCTTTTAAATTCTAATTTACTTTTTTGGGTGCTAAAAAATATCAGCAATGTTTTCAGAGGTGGTTGGATCACTTGTACAAAACAATATTTCTCTCAATTACCCATCAAACAAATCGACTTCACCAACAAATCCGAAAAATCCCTCCACGACGAAATCGTTCAATTAGTAGAAACCATGCTGCAACTGCAACAACAAAAGCAAAGCAGTCATTTACCCAACGAGTTACAGCTATTGGAGCAACGCATTGTTTATACAGATGCTGCCATCAATAAAAAAGTGTATGCACTGTATGGGTTAACGGAAGATGAGGTGAAGTTGGTGGAGGGGGTGTGAGTTAGAGTGGTGTAACCACTGGGCAGCAAAACAAACATAGATCATAAAAATGAATGCTTATGACAAGTATAAAACTATTTGAGGACCAAAAAATACGAACTCGTTATGTGGCAACAGAAGAGATTTGGTATTTCTCTGTTATTGATATTATTGAAGTGTTAACCGGTAGTAGCATTCCTAAGCGTTATTGGAGTGATTTAAAAAAGAAATTACAAAAAGAGGGAAGTCAGTTGTACGAAAAAATCGTACAACTCAAGTTTGAAGCATCCGATGGCAAGCAGTATGCTACCGATTGCCTGAGTACAGAAAATTTACTGCGGCTCATTCAATCTATTCCATCACCAAAGGCAGAACCGTTTAAAGTATGGCTTGCCAAAACCGGTTACGAACGAATAGAAGAAATACAGGATCCGGAAAAAAGTATAGACAGAGCCATGGAGAATTATTTGCAATTGGGTTATAGTAAAGATTGGATAAACCAACGCTTAAAGAGCATCGAGGTAAGAAAAGAACTTACAGATGAATGGGATGAACGAGGGGTAAAAAAAGGGCAAGAGTATGCAACATTAACAGACATTATTACGCAAGCATGGAGTGGTAAAACTGTAAAAAATTATAAGCACCACAAAGGCTTAAAAAAAGAAAACCTGCGGGACAACATGACCAATCTGGAACTGGTACTAAATATGCTGGCCGAAGCTACCACTACCGAAATAAGTAAAGAGAAAAAACCGGCAACTTTTGATGATAATAAAAAAATAGCCCGTCAGGGAGGCACTATTGCCGGCAATACACGAAAAGCCATTGAAGTTAAAACTGGAAAAAAAATAGTAACTAACTTAAACGCCAAAGCATTAAAAGAAAATAAAAAAAAGGGATTGAGTTAAAAGACAACTGGTTGAAGATGCCTTAGCTTAATCTTTAATTCCGCTACCCCACCATCATGCTGCAACTGCAACAACAAAAGCAAAGCAGTCATTTACCCAACGAGTTGCAGCAATTGGAGCAACGCATAGTTTATACAGATGCTGCCATCAATAAAAAAGTGTATGCACTGTATGGATTGAGTGAGGAGGAAGTGAGGGCGGT
>NZ_JACMOO010000053.1 GCF_014377975.1 Ferruginibacter sp. | reverse complement strand
CGAAAATGCAAAACGCATAATAGCCCTGCCGGTAATATTAAGTCGTATAGCTGAAAGCCCCCGGATTTAAAAAGGCCCAACATAAAACGCAAAAGGTATGAGCCCCGGTCAGCAGTGACGGGGGCTTTACGCTGTTCAGCGACACCGGCCTTTAGGTGGTTTTGTAGCATTTATTGGGAGTCACTACTACTGTACATTCGTAGCAAGTTCCCTGGCTAACACACAGGCCAGCGAGGATGTTGCTGCGAACAGAATTAATTCTCCAGCAAGTATAGTAAAGTGAAAGACCAACACAGCTAAATAAGATTGCTATTCCTCTAATGAAATCATTGGATGGTAATACAATTAAAACTGAAGAATTAAACTAAACTTTGCAAAACAAACCCCATGGACTTAGCCACTACCTATCTTCAATCAGTCATTAAAAAAGTTACTTACTACAAAGAACCCGGCGATAAAATATTTGGGCAACTCAGCACAGCTGATTTTCATTTTGCACCCAATAAAAGAGTAATTCCATCACTGTAATTATTAAACACATGGCCGGAAATA
The DNA here is from genome assembly GCF_014377975.1 of Ferruginibacter sp. Taxonomy (GTDB): domain Bacteria; phylum Bacteroidota; class Bacteroidia; order Chitinophagales; family Chitinophagaceae; genus Ferruginibacter. The sequence goes on along the minus strand of NZ_JACMOO010000053.1, from coordinate 10,202 downwards.
TGCTGAGCCGCTGGACCGATTTTTTAACCACTGATGGCGAAAAGGATTGGCGCAACCGGGACAAAGAATTTGACGCACAACCATTAACCCAACCACAACTAACTGACCTTTGGAAAAAAGGCTGGGCTTGCTTTTTAAATACCCTGCAACAACTTACTCCTGCCGATTTATTAAAAACCATTTACATCCGCCAGGAAAGTATGCTTGTTATGGATGCCATTAACCGGCAACTGGCGCATTATCCCTGCCATGTTGGACAAATTATTTACCTCGCTAAAATTATTAAAGACGGCGATTGGCGAACACTCTCTATTGCAAACGATGCATCGCAACAATACAACCACCTGCTTTTTGCAAAAAAATAATCCTGTCTGCCCTGCTGTTTCAAACAATTTAACTTTATAAAACAAATTATATTTGGTGCTGAATTTGCCCATAGGTGACGAAACGCTATTTTTGTATAAATTCATTCATTTCTCTGCGTACTTTTCTCAACATAATAAAATGGTTCTCTCTTGCACTGATTTTTTGGTTGGTTCTTGCTATGCTGCTGGTTTACATAAAACCCGTGTATGGAAACTGGGCATTTGGTTTTACCATTGCTGCGTGGCTGGGTTTGTGGTTTTATACTTTTGAAAAAGCAAGACATAAAACCTGGTTTTTTTTATGGCTGCTGGGCATGGTGATGTTTATCTGGTTTACGCTTCAACTTACGTTTGTACAAAATACAATCGTATCAGCCGTATCTGAAAAGTTATCGGATAACCTGAAAGTCAAAGTAAGGATACAAAGAATTGACTATAGTTTTTTTGATAAGATGGACTTGCGTGGCCTGCTGGTAGAAGACCGCCAAAAAGATACGCTTCTGTATGCCGGCAGTGCTAAAATCAATATTACCGATTGGTTCTTTTTAAAAAATAAAGCCACCTTACAATATGTATCGCTTACCAATACGGTGGTAAACATGCAGCGCACCGATTCGGTTTGGAATTACCAGTTTCTGCTTGACTACTTTGCTTCTCCTAAAAAATCATCCACTAAAAAAGGCGGGATAGAATTTGATATAAAAATTCTTGAGTTGCATAATATCAGGTTTAACCAGTTAGATAAATGGGCTGGGCATGATATGACCATTGGGATAAAAAAACTCGACTTACTGGCCGATGATATCAACCTTGATAAAAAACAAATCAACCTCAATACACTAACATTTGATGGTCCCGAATTTTCGATGTTTGACTATCCAGGTAACAGAGAGAAAATGCACATTCCGAAAGATACGACCCGGCCAGATGCAAGCACTACCGCCTATCGCTGGAACAATGCCGGCTGGGTTATGAATGTAAAAAATGTACGCATCAGTAATGGTGTTTTTAGCAGCGGTCAGCAAACAGCAAGAGCGCCTTTTTCCGACCAGTTTGATGGTGCGCACCTGCGCTTTGCCAACATCACAGGTGATTTTAAAAATATTCATTTTGAGAAAGATACGCTCACTACCGATTTTAATCTTTCCACAAAAGAACGCAGTGGATTTGAAGTAAAAAAATTAAAGGCTTTGCTGAAGTTTACACCGGAGATAATGGAATACAAACAACTGGAACTGGTTACAAACAAAAGCAGGCTGGGCAATTATTTTGCCATGCATTACCGTGGCTTTAATAAAGACATGGGCGATTTTTTACATAGTGTAAAAATGAATGCCAATTTTGTAAACGGTGAATTAAACAGTGATGATCTTGCTTTTTTTGCCCCCGAAACAAAAGACTGGAAAAGAATATTTCAATTAAAAGGAATTGCCAAAGGAACTGTTGATAACCTGAGTGTAAATAAAATGTTGATTAAAAGCGCCAACAGTTTTGTTGATGGTGATATTACGTTAAGAGGACTTCCGGATATTGAAAACACTTTTATTGATTTTGGAGCCAATGAATTAAAGACAACAGTTGCTGATCTTTCTACGCTTCTTCCTTCGTTAAAAACAGTAACACAACCTAATCTTGCCAAATTGGGCAATATCAGTTATAAAGGAAATTTTACTGGTTTTATAAAAGATTTTGTTGCTTTTGGTACCATCAAAACCAACCTGGGCGTGGTTACCGGAGATGTAAATATGAAAATTCCCGGCAATAAATCCGCCATTTATCTGGGGAAAATTTCAACCGAAGGATTTCAACTGGGTGAATTTATTAATACTGCAGATTTGGGTAAGATTGTATTCAACGGTAAATTAAATGGTGTGGGATTTTCTTCACAAGAAGTTGCTGCCAATTTTGATGGCAATATCGGGAGTGTAGAATTTGCCGGATATACTTACCAGAACATTGCTATCAAAGCCGATTTTGGTAAAAAATTATTTAATGGCTCGGCCAGTATTAACGATTCCAATTTAATACTAAATGATCTTAAAGGCAGCATAGATTTCACCGGCAAAGAACCACAATTTAATTTTGACGCTGATCTTGCAAAAGCGGATTTTAAAAAATTAAAAATAACCCAGGATGACTTTATCCTGAATGGTCATTTCAACCTGGATTTTACCGGCAGCAATATTGATAACTTTTTGGGTACGGCAAAAATCTACAATGCCGTTTTGCTACATAACAATACTCCCTTAAGTTTCGATTCGCTGATATTGCATTCCTCTGTTCTGAACGATTCGAAAGTTTTAACCCTTACCAGCAATAATGTAGAAGCAGAAGTGGATGGCAAATTTACCATCAAGGAATTACCCGATGCTTTCAAGGTTTTTTTAAGCCGCTACTTTCCTTCTTATATCGATAAACCTAAGTATACTGTAAGCGACCAGGATTTTTCTTTTAGTATAAAAACAAAAGAAGTAGACGGCTACATGCAATTGCTGAACCATAAATTAAAAGGTTTTGATAACACGATGATTGAAGGCAACCTAAAGCTGAATGATAACCAGTTTAATGTAACTGCTGCCATACCCGATTTTAGTTATGATGGAAAAATATTCAATAATATCCGTTTAAACGGAACGGGTAATTTTGATACTTTAGTTGCAAAAATTGATTTGGACGATGTGCAGATCAACGATAGTTTACACCTGCCTGCTACCAAACTTGTATTCAGGTCACACGAAGATTTAACGGATATAAGCCTTAATACCAGTGCCAGTAAAAATCTGAGCAGTGCTGACATTAATGCCCAGGTACAAACGATGAAGGATGGTGTAAAAATTCATTTTTCACCCAGCTCGTTTATAATAAATGACAAAAAATGGCAACTGGAAAAAGATGGAGAACTTGTGTTAAGTAAAACACAGGTAAGTGCCAGCGAAGTAAATTTTTTACAGGGCGATCAGGAAATCAAAATTTCCACAGAACCATCAGGAACAGGGAACTCAAACGACATTGTTGTTAAACTTAAAAAAGTAAGCATTGACGACCTGCTGCCACTGGTACTAAAAAATCCCCGGCTGGAAGGACAGGTTACCGGTACCGTTCGAATAGCTGATCCTTTGGGTAACCTTTTTATTGAGGCAGATACCCAATTAGATAAATTTAGTATTGACGGAGATTCTATTGGTGTGGTAAATGCCATTGCCAGTTACTCCACGGTTACCGGAATTGCAAAATTTAAAACAGGTGCAGAAGATCCGCTTAATCATTTTAATATTGAAGGCAGTTACAATACAAAAGATTCTACAGATAAACAGGTGTACATAGCGCTCGTATCGGAAAAATTAGACCTTAAGATTTTAAATAACTACCTGAACGGTATTTTTAGCGATATTAAAGGAACAGCCAACACAAGCAACCTCCGGGTTTTTGGTAATTCAAAACATTTGTCTGTAACGGGAACTGCAAATATTACAGAAGGATCGCTCAGGGTTATTTACACACAATGTAAATATGCCTTTAAGAATGAAACGGTAATTTTTAATCCGGATGAAATAGATTTTGGCACCATTAACTTAACGGATACTTTAAACAATTCTGCCACACTAAGCGGAAAAATATACCATCGGTTTTTTGATAATATTGGCTTTGATAATATCCGGCTGGAAACTAAAAAACTGCTGGTACTTAATACCACCAAAAAAGATAATAACACTTTTTACGGTAAAGTAATTGGCAAAGCAACCCTTTTGCTTAGTGGCAGTGCAGAAGATATTACCATGGACATCAGCGGTGAACCTTCCAGAACAGATAGCAGCCATATCTATTTATTAAGCGGCGCCAGTGTAGAAAGTGGCATAGTAGACTACATAGATTTTATACAGTTTGGTAGCCAGATGGAAAATACCTACAAAGGAAGGTTATCCAGCAACATTGTAGTTAACATGGCCCTTACTGCAAATCCTTCCTGTAAAATTGATGTGATATTGGATGAATCTACCGGCGATATTATTAAAGGAGAAGGCAATGGCTTGCTGAAGATAAGGGTGGGCAATAAAGAGCCACTCTCCATCAATGGCAGGTATGAAATTACAAAAGGTGAATACACTTTTAATTTTCAGACCTACCTGAAAAAATATTTTACAGTAAACAGCGGAAGTATTACCTGGAGCGGTGATCCTGTAAATGCACAGATAGATATCATTGCAGAATATCTTGCCAGCAATGTCGATTTCAGCAGTTTATCCACCAATAACATTACCAGTACAGGTAGTAGTAATAGCAGTTCCTTTAATTTAAAAAGCGACGTACGGGTATTGGCACATTTAACAGAAAGTCTTTTGAAACCTGCTATTGATTTTGAATTTCAATTACCCGAAAACAGCCAGTTAAGAAGTGACTTTTTTATAAGTAAAAGGCTGCAGCAATTTAAGGATGATAAGAATGAGCTGAACAAACAGGTTACTTCTTTATTGCTGTTTAATACATTCGTTAGCAGTACGCAGGGATTTATTACTGCCAGCAGCGGTACCAATATTTTATACAGCACCATTGGTGGGATGGTATCCAGCGCACTGTCGGGATTTTTTAATAAATTTTTGCAAAAATATATTAAGAATACCTCGCTGTATTTTGATTTAAATACCAGCTACGGTTCATCTGCAATCGACTTACAAGCCAACGTTGCACAGTTGCAGGCGGCTGCCAAAAGTGGTTTTATTTTTACCTTACTAAAAGGAAGGATTATCATTTCTGCAGGTGTGAATGTAGATTATAATAACCCTTACATAAATTTTAATCGCACCAATAATAATGTGCTGGTAACCCCTGATATAACCGCAGAATTTATTATCAATAAAGATGGTAGTATCCGGGTGGTTGCATTTAACCGTACCAATTACGATTTTATTGGCCAAAGAAATAAAACCGGTGTTAACTTATCTTATCGAAAAGATTTTGATAAACTGTCAGAAATAATGAATCCAAAAAAGGAAAGAAAAATTACCCTTTTAAAGAAACCAGCCAATTAGCATTAATGTAAGATGACAGATTTTTTACAGATTAACCAGTATGCTTTCATAATAAGATATTATTGTAACCATTTTATGAAGTGGTTATTGCTCTGATTAAAATTCGGCAGTCACCGATCAGCTTCACGAACACAAATAAAGAACAAAAAGTAAAAGTTGCGGCAACAAGTGGTAAGCACTATTTAACATCAGGGATACAGAACCTGTGAATAGGCAAAGAATACCTGCCCTGGTTTATATAAACTTTTTTATGCACCAAATGAAAATGAATGAGTATTTTCAATCTTTATAATTTGTACAGATTAACAACGATTGCAACATTTAATTTTAAATATCAGCCATGAAATTATTTTTCTCCAAAGAACTGTTAACGATACTTGTGTTAGCTCTAATTACCACCTGCAGTTTTGCCCAGGTGAACGATCCTTCATTTATTATTGGGGATGCACTTCCCGATGCCCCCGAATTATCTGTTAGGGGAGATTATAAAGTTGGCGTAAGAACACTGGAACTGATACATAAAAACCAGGTGGATATCCTGCAGTCAAAAGGAGGCACAGCACCATTGTACAACCGGCACTTAAAAATAGAGGTATGGTACCCGGCCATTATTCCACCCGGAAAAACAGCATTGGTTTCTTACAACAGCACGTTAGGTTTATGGAAAGATTCTGCAAGGCCATTGATTCCATTTTCTTTTAACGGCAGGGCTTTGCGTGATGCCACACCTGATCTTTCAGCAGGAAAATTTCCTTTAATCATTGTGTCACATGGCTACCCCGGTTCAAGATTGTTGCTAACCTATCTTACCGAAAACCTGGCATCAAAAGGTTATGTGGTGGTGGCGATTGACCATACTGAATCTACTTATAGCGACCGCTCTCCTTTTCAAAGTACATTGCTTAACCGGGCAAAAGATATCTTGTTTGTTTTAAACGAATTAGCCGATCTGGCAAAGCCTGGCAGTAAAAACTTTTTAACTGGTTTGGCCGATGCTGATAATACGGCGCTGATAGGTTATTCTATGGGCGGTTACGGAGTTTTAAATGCAGCAGGTGCCGGATACAGCAATAAGTTTGACACCAGTTTTTCGCAAATGACGGGGGGAAGTAACGCCATAAAAGTACGCACCACCAATAACGATGAATTTAAAGCTTCTTACGATTCAAGAATTAAAGCAGTGGTTGCTTTTGCGCCCTGGGGCATGCAGCGTGGTGTATGGGATGCGGAAGGTTTACAGGGCTTAAAAGTTCCCACCTTATTTGTAGCCGGCAATCTGGATGATGTATCAGGTTATGAAGATGGAACCAAAGCCATTTATAAAGGCGCAGTAAATGCCAACCGTTACCTTTTAACTTACGAAAATGGAAGACACAATGTGGCACCCAATCCACCGCCGGCTGCAAGTTTAAAAGCCGGTGTTTCTTTTAATGAATATTACCATTACGCCGAACCTTCCTGGAACGAATACCGCATTAACAATATCAACCAGCATTTTGTAACCGCCTTTGTAGGAATTTATTTGAAGCAAAAAGAGTATGGGAAATATTTAGATGTACCGGAACATTCAAACGAAAAGAGCTGGACCGGATTTAAGCCACGCACTGCCACCGGTTTAGAATTGATACATGCGTTACCAAAATAATCTTATCCCAGGCTGAAGCCTGGGGCTATTCACAGGCTGAAGCCTGGGCTATTCACTAAACGTATTCTTTATCAACCGCAGCCAATTGCCATGCATGATATTTTCAATTGCTTCTTTTGAATAGCCTCTTTTTAAAAGCATGGCAGGGATTTTTTGCAAGTCGGCAATGGTATCCAAATCGTATGGAGATTGTTCTTTACCATATCCTCCATCCAGATCAGTTCCCAGGCCAACGTGATTTGCATTGCCTGCCAGCTGGCAAATATGATCCAGGTGATCAATTACTTTTTCCATGGTACAATCCATTTGTTGTGGTAAGGATTTTCCCCGCACCCAGCCCGGCACAATCATCCAGGCATCAAAGGCGCCGCCAATTACTGCGCCGCGTTCAATCAAGGCTTTTATCATGTCGTCACTAAACTGCCGGTTGTGATTTACCAGTGCCCGGCAGTTATTATGACTTGCCCAAACCGGGCCTGTAAAAATTTCCAACGCATCCCAAAATGCATCATCGCATAAATGTGTGCAATCGAGTATCATGTTAAGTTTGTCCATTTCCCTTAACAGATTTTTCCCCTGCTCATTTAAATGCCCGGTTGCATCTGTACCATTTGCATAGCGTCCCGGGCCATAATGCGCAGGACCAACAGCACGCAAACCATACTCATAAGCAGTATGTAAATTATCCAGTGTAACCAATGAATCGGCTCCTTCCAGACTAAGCATATACCCGATCGGTTTTGTATCATTGGATTCGCCATTATTCCACAAGGCAAGCTGTTTTTCCAAACCAATTTTATCTTTAATCATAACCAGTTCGCCAGCGGTTTCCATGGCCTTGTACCAGGCCAGTTGCCCCTGCGTATGCGCCCAGGCCTGCTCTGCTGAATGCCAGCCAGGCAATTTGTTTTCAGGTGCCACATACCGGGCAATCTGGGTGGCAACTACCAATCCAATATCCCCTTTTCGCAGTTCGGCAAAATTAACTGTACCCATACCACGGTCCGGCTTATCGAAATGGTTTTTTTCTCTTTCCCGGATATCTGTAATGGAGGAACGCAGGTTGCGGTTCCATTCCATTGCATTCATGCTAAGGTCTAAATGAGCATCAATTGTAAACATGCTTAGTATATTTTTTTAGAGTAGAAATTTAAATACTCACCAGATGCTGTAGCGAAAAATAAACTACAGGGTATTTCTAAAAATCCTCCTTTTCAGCCGTTATAAAATTCACCCTTTGCTTAATTACACCGTAATTTTCCTATCTCTGGCAATCACTTTCCATTCTTGTACGGCCGTATTATTTTCAATTACAATCGCCCTTTCATACAAAGCAACCGTAGGACAAATATGGACGGGTACACCGTACAACACATCGCCGGTTTTAAATAAAGACGCATCGGGAACTTTCGCCACCAGGTGCTCTTCGCTTTGTGAGATGGGTGTGGCTTCCGGGGCATTTAAAAAATGTACTCTTGGAAAAGGGTTTTCGGCTGCTACAGATTTATGACCGAGGTCGGTTGTAATGGTGTGTTCATCCACAATACTGATAACCCTTGTTATTACCAATGCCGCATAGTTAAACGGTTCATCAGGCATGGTTTGTTTGTAGCCCCAGTCCCAAAATATAAATGTACCCGGACTGCATTCCACCTCCTTTCTGTCAGCATATACCGGAAACGTGGGTGAACCTCCTGCAACAATTGTAAGCGGCTCTTTAGAAAGCGCTTCAATAGTTGCAGCAAGAATCAACACTTTGCTGAAAGCCTTGTCTACATTGTGTTTGCGAAGTGTAAGATCGGTATCCCTGATTTGCCCGTCATAAGCATGCAGGCCAATAATTTTAATAGATGGTAATAATTGAACGGCTTCAAATAACTGTGTGGCATGTTCAGGAATAATCCCGGTTCTGTTCATGCCGGTATTGAGATCAATGAACAGGTTGATAAATAATTTTTTTTCGGAAAATACCTGTGATAGGTATTCTGCTGCGTGAATATTATCAATTACAGTTGAGAATTTTGTTGCCGGATATTTTTCAACCAGGGCAGCCAAACGTTTTGCTTTAGGGCCAACAGGCTGGTAGGATAATAATACATCCGGCGCTTTTATCATGGCCAGCATTTCTGCTTCTGCAATGGTAGCGCATTTAAATTTGGTGATGCCTCCATCCAGCATCATGCTGCATACCTCGGCTATTTTATTTGTTTTTACATGGGGACGAAGCTGCTCCACTTTGCCCTCTACCATTCCTTTCAGGAGCTGTATATTTTCGATTACCCGGTCTTTATAAATAACCAGCGCAGGCGAATCTATCGCATCAATATTTTTAATTGTAAACCAGTCCATATTTATTCAGTTAAAGTAAATAAATTATTCAAACACCCTTAAAAAAAGACAGGCATAGTTTATAAAAATCAGGCCAGTTCAAACAAGGCTTCAATCTCAACAGGAATATTATCCGGCAGCGAACCCATGCCCACAGCACTTCTTACGCCCACGCCATTGTCTTCGCCCCATATTTTTGCAAACAATTCGCTGCACCCGTTTATAACATAAGGATGCCTCTCAAAATCACTGGTACAACTAACCATACCCAATACTTTGACCACCCTTTTTATTTTGTTAAACGAACCCAGGTTTTGTTTTAAGGTGGCAAGGATGGCTAAGCCTACCTGCTCTGCGGCCTTCTTTCCCTCTTCCATATTCATGTCTGCCCCAATGCGGCCTTTAATAAGCGTTTTATCATTTAGCAACGGACCATGGCCTGAAACGTAACAAAGATTGTCTACAATTAAAAAAGGTTTGTACACACCCAGGGGTGTTGGTGCCGGTGGCAGTGTAAGATTCAGTTGTTCAAATTGTTCATCTGGCGTCATAAAAAATAATTTAAAATAAAAAAAGTTTGAGTTAATTCAAATATTAGAATAATTAGTTTAAGCCGCAAAGGCTTATTCTGTTAATGTTAGAGCCTGTTACATAATTAAAGTTCAAAAAAGGTATGCAGTACAAGTGAGTGACACAACGATGATGCCACAAAGAAGTAATGCTGGTATCAAAAATAATTAACTCAACCAGTTTAAGCAATAAAATAATTGAGAATAAAAATGGCGATAATACCCACGATAGAAACAATACTTTCCATGAGGCTCCAGGTACGGATGG
>NZ_JACMOO010000312.1 GCF_014377975.1 Ferruginibacter sp. | reverse complement strand
TAATTCAGGATTTTAAATAAAACAATATTCTGCTCCTGAAAAATAATTACTTTGAAGCCGTTGCTTACTGCACTATATTGCCGTATTTTTTGAAAATGGAATTTATAAAAAACATCATAGGTGAAGAGCTGAATACTTTTGAAAAAAAGTTTGCTGAATCTGTCAAAAGTCAAACACCGTTGCTTGACAGGATTATGAAATACATCATTAAGCGCAAGGGTAAACAATTGCGCCCCATGTTTGTGTTTTTAAGTGCCAAATTACACGGGCCAATAAATGAAAGCACTTATCGTGCAGCCGCATTGGTTGAATTATTACACACTGCAACATTAGTGCATGATGATGTGGTGGACGAATCATTGGAGAGGCGGGGCTTTTTTTCTGTGAATGCCATCTGGAAAAATAAAATTGCGGTATTAGTAGGCGATTATCTTCTATCAAAAGGGTTGCTTTTATCAACGGATAACAAAGATTTTGAACACCTGCAAATTTTATCGCAAGCAGTAAAACAAATGAGTGAAGGTGAATTACTGCAAATAGAAAAATCGCGTAATCTTAATTTGAATGAAGATATTTATTTTGAAATTATCCGGAATAAAACTGCTTCTTTACTTTCTTCCGCCTGTGCTGTTGGAGCCTGGAGTACCAGTAAAGATGAAGCTATCAGTAATAAAATGAAACTTTTTGGTGAAAAAATTGGTATTGCTTTTCAAATAAAAGATGATCTATTTGATTATGGAAATGAAGATATCGGAAAGCCAACCGGTAATGACATTAAAGAAAAAAAATTAACCCTTCCCCTCATCTATACTCTAAATAAAATCAGCTCCGAAAAAAAGCGGGAACTTATTTATATCATTAAAAATGAAAATAAAAATACTGAGAAAGTACGGTATGTAATAGATGCCGTTGTGGCTTCGGGCGGCATTGAATACGCTGTAGAAAAAATGAATAATTACAGGGACGAAGCACTGGAAGTATTACACGAATTTGAGGACAATGAAGTTAGAAAAGCACTCGAAGAATTGGTACGCTTCACTACGGATAGAAAATATTAATCTCCTCAATTTATACCAGCCTGTAAAAGTTTTTTATTAAATATGCAGAAAAGATGGAACATACTGAAGGTTAACAAAAGTGCTACTGCTGCATTGCAGGAATCGCTAAAGGTAAACGCCAGTTTGTGCAGCATATTGGTTAACCGCGGTGTTGATAGTTTTGAAAAAGCCAAGGACTACTTTCGCCCCTCCCTTACAGAACTGCATGATCCGTATTTAATGAAGGATATGCAAAAAGCGGTAAAAAGAATTACATCCGCCATTGAAGCAAACGAAAAGATTTTGGTATTTGGAGATTATGATGTGGATGGTACTACTTCTGTTGCTTCTATGTACCAGTTTATTTGCAAAATTTATGATGGCAGCTTTGTAGAATTTTATATTCCACACCGCTACAGAGAAGGCTATGGTATTAGTAAAGCAGGCATTGACTATGCAGCCGAAAATAATTTTGCGTTGATCATTTCTTTGGATTGCGGGATTAAATCTATTGATTTAATTGCCTATGCAAAAACACTTGGCATTGATTTTATTGTTTGCGATCATCATTTACCGGATGATGTTTTACCAGATGCCGTTGCTATTTTAAATGCCAAACAAAAAGATTGCCATTACCCTTACAAAGAATTGTGTGGCTGCGGCGTTGGCTTTAAATTAATGACGGCGCTGGCTCAATATTATGGCATTGATGAAGCTCACTACTTTTGTTATCTCGACCTGGTAGCAACAGCGATTGCAGCCGATATTGTTCCCATGACAGGGGAGAACAGAATATTGGCTTACTTTGGCCTCCAGCAAATAAACACCAATCCCTGCGCAGGTATTAAAGCCCTGATACAATTGGGTGGCATTCAAAAAAAATTATCCATTACCAATGTTGTTTTTGTAATTGCACCCAGGATTAATGCAGCCGGACGAATGGATGATGCAAAAAAAGCGGTTCAGTTATTTATTGAAAAAAATACAGACAGGGCACTGGAATTAGCTAAATTACTGCACAGCGATAACAACGAACGCAAAGAGACTGACAGTACCATTACAGCTGAAGCGCTAGCATTAATTGACAATAATATTGAACTGATTAACCGAAAATCAACGGTTGTTTACCAGGAGCATTGGCATAAGGGTGTGATAGGAATTGTTGCCAGCAGATTAACCGAAAAATATTACAGGCCAACCATAGTATTAACCCGTAACGGGGACATAGTTGCGGGCAGCGCAAGAAGTGTGGTTGGTTATAATTTGTATGAAGCCGTACATGCCTGCAGGGAACATTTATTGGGCTACGGCGGCCATTTTGCTGCCGCAGGCCTTTCCATGTTACCAGAAAATGTAACAGCCTTTGCAGATAAATTTGAAGCAGTGGTTGCTGCTTCCATTGAAGCACATTTACTAGTACCTGAAATTGTAATTGATGCGGATATTTCTTTTAATGAAATCAATGATTCTTTATACAATATCATCTGCCAGATGGAACCATTTGGCCCTGAAAATATGCGACCGGTTTTTGTGGCAAAAAATGTGATGGATACAGGGAATTCAAAAATTGTGAAAGAACTGCATGTACGTTTTGTTATTAAGCAACATGATAAAACCTTTACCGGCATCGGTTTTAACCTCGCTGATAAATTTTCAGTACTTGAAACAAAAAAACCTTTTGACCTTGTTTTTACTTTGGATGAAAATGAGTGGAATGGCGAAACCAATCTGCAACTTAAAATAATTGATCTAAAATTATCCAGCTCATAAAATATCTACTTCTATTAAAAAATCTTTGAAAATATTTACTTACCTGCACTACTTTTTTTACGTTGGTTTTAACTGGAACTTTCGCATTGCCATTACTATCATAAACCAGGAAATAAAAGGCGAAAAAAAATATACCATCGATACAACCGGAGCAGATGAATTGAAAAAACTTTATAAACAAGGCATTGATATTTCGCACGCCACCATGTACATGCCCATCAGTTATTTATTGCTCGAAGAAATATTCAGGCAGTTATCATTTGCAACAAAAAAACATTTTTTGGATATTGGCTGTGGAAAGGGAAGAGCAATGTGTGTTGCTGCTTATAATGGATATAAAAACATTACGGGCATAGATTTCTCCAAACAATTTTGTGAAGATGCCACGAATAATCTGAAACATACTCAAAGGAAATTTCCTGCAATAAACTACCATGTAACTACAGTGGATGCAATGAATTATGAAATACCAGCAACAGTTGATTGTATATTTTTATTCAATCCCTTTGATGTGGTTATCATGAGTGCGGTAGTGTATAATATTTTGGAAAGCGCAAGAATGTACCCCCGCGAAATTATAGTTGCTTATGCCAACCCGCTGTACGAAGAATTATTTCTGGAAGAAGGTTTCACAGAAATTTTTCATACCAAAGAAATGAAATACCTGGAAGCCGCTATACTAAAACTTCCGGCATTACTATAACGCCGGAAGTTTTTATTTACGATCACTGTAGCTGATTTTCTTTATTTAGCTCCCATTAAATCTACACTTCTATTAATGAAATTGGTAAGGGTATTTCCCTTTAATAATCCTTGTGACAATAATGCAAGATCTGCTAAATTATGTACTTGTTTTTCCTGCTTATCTTTTTCTGTTTCAGCCAAAATATTTTTAAATAAGGGATGATTGCCATTTACCGTTAAGGTAACTTCATCAGGCATGCTGGCATAAAAGGCGCCCATACCACCCTGCATAGAAGCCATGTCTTTCATACGGCGCATAAACTCGGGCCTGGTAGCTACTACCGGTGGAGCATCAACGCTTAATCCTTTCACTTCAACTGTTACATTTAATTCAGGAATTTTTACACCAAACAACTCCTTCAATTTTGCTTCATCGTCTTTGCTTAATACGCTTTCGCCACCTTCCTGTTTATCAATTAAATTGTCTGTGATATCACTATCAACCCGTACAAACTGAACATTCTCCCATTTCATTTCCATCTGGTTAACAAAACCATTGTCAATGATTGTTTCAAGCTTTACAACCTTGTAACCCTTTGCCACAGCCTGTTGTATAAATGCATCCTGTTGTACCGGATCAGTGGTGTACAAAATAACCTGTTTGCCATCTTTGTTTTTTTGCAAAGTTTCAGTCGCTATTTTATATTCATCTAAAGTAAAAAATTTGCCCTCGGTATCCTGTAATATTAAAAATTTATTTGCCTTCTCTACAAACTTATCATCGGTCATCATACCATACTTTACAAATAAGCCAAGGCTTTCCCATTTTTCTTCAAAAGCGGTACGATCGGTTTTAAATATTTCTTCTAATTTATCAGCAACTTTTTTAGTGATATGTGCATTTATTTTTCGCACATTTGGATCACCCTGTAAATAACTTCTGCTAACATTCAATGGAATATCCGGAGAATCTAACACACCCTGCAGCAACATCAAAAATTCCGGAACAATTTCTTTAACCTCATCTGTTACAAAAACCTGGTTACTATACAATTGAATTTTATCCTTTTGTATTTCGTAAGATTGCTTGATTTTTGGAAAATATAAAATACCGGTAAGGTTAAAAGGATAGTCTACATTTAAATGAATCCAGAATAAAGGAGCTTCATTAAATGGATATAATTCTTTATAAAAATTCTGGTAGTCTTCGGTTGTAAGTTCCGAAGGTTTTTTTGTCCAGGCCGGCGTTGGATTGTTGATCTGTTTATCTTCAAAGAAAATGGGCACCGGTAAAAACCGGCAGAATTTCTCCAGTACTGTTTGAATTCTATGTGGTTCTAAAAATTCCTGGCTTTCTTCATTCAGGTACATTACGATATCTGTTCCCCTGGTTTCTTTCTCCGTATCTTCTAACGTAAATTCAGGACTGCCGTCGCATTCCCACCTTACGGCAACTGCATCTTCTTTAAATGACCTGGTAATTACTTCCACTTTTTCACTCACCATAAAAGAAGAGTAAAATCCTAACCCGAAATGCCCAATAATATTATTTTCATTCTGACCTTTGTATTTATCCAGAAATTCTTCCGCACCACTAAAAGCTACCTGGTTAAGATACTTATCAACTTCTTCACCAGTCATCCCTATTCCTCTATCAGAAATAGTGACTGTTTTTTTTTCTGCGTCAATTTTTATTTCAATTTTCAGTTCACCCAACTCTCCTTTTGCTTCGCCGATAGAGGAAAGCGTTTTCATTTTTTGAGTGGCATCCACCGCGTTACTTACCAGCTCCCTTATAAAAATATCATGTTCACTGTATAAAAACTTTTTAATGATCGGGAAAATGTTTTCTGTTTGTACCCGTATATTTCCTTTTTGCATGGCTGAAGATTTTTGAACTACTTGTCAAAGAAAATACCAAACATTAGAAAGTGACAAGATGACAAGGAAAAAACTCATTTACGCTGGCTTACCGGTCAATCATCTTTTTTAATATTGGCAGCACCACTTGTTTTTTGAGAAACACCCGCTGCGCCTGTATAATAAATAGTGGCTGCGCCATCTGCGTCAGCATCTAATTGTACGCTGGCATAAACATGAGCGGAAGCTGCTCCCGAGGCATGTACAGTAGTTTTTTCGCTCATTAAATCACTGGTTTTAATTGTGCCGCTGCCCGAGGCTTCTGCATGATACACTCTTGTTCTTCCACTTACCTTTATGTTAGCCGCACCGCTGGCTTCGATAGCTATTTCAGGAGCATCTACTTCCCCGTTAATACCCGCTGCACCGGAAGCTTCCAGTGTTATCTTATTACTACTTTTTAAAATATTTTTTATGTCTATACTGGCTGCCCCTGAACTGTTGATCTTTGTGATATCTGGTGCAATAATATATACTTTAAAATGACCGTTATTAAAATTAACACCATCCCTGGTGCGGATGTTTAAGGTATGGCCGGATACAGTTGTTTCAATATTTTTTATAACATTGTCATCCGCTTCTACCCTTACTTCTGTTGAAGATCCATTTTTTATTTCCACCTCAAAGGCGCCACCTGCAGAAATACCGGTAAAATCAGCGGTGGTTCTATTTTCGGTAACGATATTACCACTTCCCTGTACCTGGCGGCAGGCGCTCATTATCAAAACTGTAAAAGCAAATAATGCTACTTGTTTCATACGTTTATTTTTTTACAAAGATTTAAAAAAAAAGTGTGGTTTGCAAACCTTCTGTAGCATAATTGTTACCCTTTATACCTGATTGCAAAATGATTGAACCTTAAAAAACGGTAATTGATGCCTGATTATTAATTCATAAAAAATTGTTATCCCAGCTTATCAATGGGTTGATAGTTTTATATTTGCCCACTTATAACCCACTTCTATATGAACTTTAAACGTGTTAATAACATTTCAGGATGGATAATCTGTATCATTGCCTGCACTGTTTATATTATGACCATGGAAGCTACCGGCAGTTTTTGGGACTGT
>NZ_JACMOO010000311.1 GCF_014377975.1 Ferruginibacter sp. | reverse complement strand
CATCCCAATACAAAATATTTTGTGCAACAAAACCGGTTGGGTATTATGCTTAAGCTAAATGAAGCCCCGGTTTTAAATGTATCGCAAACCCAATCGCCATTGCTAGATATAAACGGGCAGGCTGTTATTAATAATATTTGGTGGGCCTTACCCCTGGCGCAGGTGCAACTGATGCAGCCATTGGAAGCCGAGGGCAATGGCGCTTTACTGGTTGAGTGCGCCGCTGGTTTATCTGCCAATTTAAAAGCTACTGATAACAATGTCATCACCATAAACAGTCCCCAGTTTTTGTTGGAACCCGGCAGGATAAATATGACTGATACCAGCAGCAATGGAGTAGGAAAGGCCCATAGTTTTTTAATGTGGAAAGAAGATAAAAAATTTGTTACAGAAACCACTATCAGGTTTTTAAAAGATGTACCTTTTATTTACAATATCCTATCGCAGGGGCAGGAAGCATTGAACAGTTTTGTTGCCTTTAAAATTAATGCAGACAGGCCGGTAAATATTAAAGGCGAAGCGGTGGCATTAAGGTCAGACAAGGGCGGCATACTAATAAGCGCAAATCAAAAAAACACCCTCATCAGCATTGCTGATTTTGAACTGCTTATTAATAAAAATGCAGGCCCCAATGATGTGTTGCCCACCCCGCAAAAAATAGCCCTGGCATTAAGCAATGCCTTGCTCACCACCAGCCTTCCGGCTGCGGTTAGTTTACTAGCTTTTGTGAGCGACGATTTTAAAACCTTTATCCAGGGATTAATGGAAGTGTCATTTGGATTGTATGCTTACCTGCCAACGCTGCCCGATCCTTATGTGGCAAACCTGGCATCTATGAAAAGGCAATTTGAAAGAACAGTGGATACACCATTGGTAGCAAACAGCCGGGTAGCAGGCACAGATGTATGGATGTGGGTTATAGCAAAAGTTGACTGGCTGAATGAAACTAATTCTTTAAATACTTCTTTTGAACTGCTTGATTTTTTTCAAAGTAAAATTGTAACTGGCTACCGGCTGCCATTTACACTGCCCAACAGGATAGATACCGACGCAAAGAAATTACTGTTCACACCGCCAATACAATTAAATGAACCACACCCCGACAAAGGGTTTGACTTTACACAACAATTTATTAATAAAAGTAAGGATAGCCAGCCGGGCTTACCAAATTATACGGAAGATGTAAACCCTGTGTTTACAGATTTTGCTTTGCTGGATGTTAGTTCCAACGCCAACCAGATGGGGGTGGCTTTTAGTCATAAAAAAGCCTACATACAGCAGTTGGCAAACAATGGCATCCAGCTGGATGCTAATGACAATAGTTTTCCATTACAAATACAAGGCACCTCTGTAATAACCGAAAGTAAAAATGCGCAGGCATTTACATTGCCTGGTATTGCCTGGGAGCCATTGCTGAATTTATCCTTTACTACCGCTGTTGATCCTTTGCCCGGCTTTAATTATTTCCCCAATGATGGCGTGCCTACATTGATGGGCAACCTTAGTAACGAACAGGTTGTGCTGGCACCCATACCTCTGTCACAACACCTGGTAGATACTTTTAAAAGTAACAAAGATGGAAAAACGTATGCCCTGTTTAATATGCCTTTTGGCATGGTTGCATTTGCCATTCTTAACCAGAACAATGTTACCCAAACAACAAAACCTTCCATAGAAAATGTATTGCCGCAATTTGAAAACGCCGTCGTGGGCGGCATACAGTTAGAACTTGTTGCAGGCTCGTCTTTTGATAATGATAATGGGCAGGGTCTTTTTGAAGGCTATACTTTTCAACTGGTTAATTTATACGATCAGTTGGGCAGTGCTGCTAAAAGTACGTTGGGCAAAACACCCACCGCCATATTTAACCAGGAATTTTTAACGGGTGGATATCAGCCGGAAGTTGGACCTAACATTGACCTGAAAAACAGGCCGGGCGTGCCTGTTACTACGATTGGCATTAGCGGCTATGGCAGCAGTATGGCAAGTAAATGGGCCAATGATGAAGCGGTTTTTGCACAGGTAAGTAAGGCAGAGTTTAATGTGTACACAGGTCGTACCAGCCACGAGCTGGTGCAGGTAGTAAGTAAAGAATATCCCTTTGGTGCAAAGTTCGTACGAACTATCACCATCTTTAGAATGAGCAATGGTTATGTTGCCAGAATTGACAGCGGCTGGAAAGCGCAAAGTCCCGGATTGTACGATTTTTCTTTTTTAGATGATACAACCAGGAAAAAAATACCAAGTCAATTTTTCTTTCATCCAGGTATTGTGAAGGGTATATTTAATATCAGGAATATTAAGGAAGTTGATAAACCTCCATTTACAAAAGGGAGCGACGTATTACAAGCCATTACTTACGACGCTGATATTTTACTGGAAAATATTACTGAAGGGGGCAAAGAACTGCTATTAAATGCCAGCTCGAAAATAGTCCCTTCAACAGGTATCCTTGGCTACATACAATTATCGCCACCAGGGCAACCTATTAACGTAAGTAGTTTTACAGAACTATTAAAATCCGAAGGTGGTAGTATTGGTGGCAGCATTAACTGTGTTATTAAAATTGCGGGTACAGATCAGCACATGAAACTGAACCGGTTTGACGTATCAGCTTCTGTAGACGGGGCTGGCAAATCCATCTTTGTATCATCTGCCAGAGGCTCTGTTTTTTTACCTAAAGATGGAAGCTGGAGTTTGGTACAACATAAAATTGGCAATGGCAATGTAACGCCGCTTGCTGCACAATTTAGTGTGCCACTTATTAAAGAAGGAATGCGCCCAGGCTTTGATATTGTAACCGAAAAAGACCTGTACGACCCATTTAAAGACATTGCCCCTGCAGCCTTGCACCGCATTGCTGACCCGGCCAATTTATTGGTAACAGATACCACTGCAAGCAACTATGGTTTTCTTCAAAATATGGGTAGTCAAAAAGTATTGTTTCTTACCCCGTCGTTTAAAACAGGTACTGCTAAATTGCTAAGTAAAACGCCGCCCTTGCTGGCTGATTCTTTTCGCCTGCTAAATGGTAGCGCCATCTTTCCTAATATTGGCGATGCCAATACCAATTTTGGACAAGCCATTTCACTTTTAAAAGCCGCTGCGGGGAATGCCGCATCAGCAGAAGCATTTTTAAAATCAGGCGTTCAGGATCTTGGCAAAGATGTGTATGAACTGCTGGATTTAAATCTTAAAAAAGAAGGTGAGAAATTTTTGGAACAGGGGTACGAACTGGCGAAAAAAGGGGTGGATGGTGTGATTGATAAAGCACTAAAATTTGATTTGCCAAATGGCGATTACAACCTCGTAAACCTGCCCGATAAATTAGTGGTGGCTATTCGCTACAAAACCAGCAGCAAACCTAAAGATGAACCTAAAAAAAATTACGCAGGCAAATGCGATTTTGATGTTAATTCATTAGCGGCCGATGCTACCGAAAACTGGAAGGGCAAGCTTAATAATATGGCCGTCGTAGTTTCCATTGGGCCAATGAAAGAACTGATGACGGTTAAAGGAAATTTCAATTCGCAAAAAGGAAAAGACCTTGACCTTGGCAGCAACAGCGAGGGTGGAGGACTTAGCCTGCCAACGCCGGAAATAGAATTTAGCAAGGAGGTAGAACCGGTTATCCGCATATTGGAAATACTGGCGTCATTAAGTACCGGCGATTATGGTGCCGCATTAAAAAAAGGATTGAAGGTAGCGATGAGCAATAGCGGCGATATATGGGAGTATAAATTTGAAGCTTCCAAAGAAATTCCGTTGGTACGCTTTCCGCCAGGCCCTGCTTATGAGTCACCGCAAACGCCGTTAAAATTAGAGTGCAGCCTGCAGATAGGGTTTAACGTAAATGCTGCTTTAAAAGTTACCACCGAGCCCAAGCAGCTGTTGCCTACTGCAGGTGCCTTCTTCGCCTTCCGTGGCCGGTTGATGGTGATGTGTGTAAGCGTTGGCGGAGGCAGCGTGTTTGCCATTGGCGAGGCAGGTATTCGCCTGGAAGCCGATACCAGCCCACAGATAAATGTGATTTTACATTTTGGTTTTGGAGCCCAGATAGGCGTTGGCCTGCCGGTAGTGGGTACTGCTACCGTAACATTTATGGTGGGGGTTGAAGTAGCCGTTTCTTCAAATGGAAAAATTGCCATTACTGCATTTATGATGTTTAAAGGGCAGGCAGAATTATTGGCCGGCTTAGTTTGCATCTGTATTATGATAGAAGCCCGTGGTACCGTAGAAAAGGCAGGACCTGACATGCCTGCCAACTGCGAGGTGCAGGTAACTTTTGCCATTGATGTTTCTATATTTCTAATTATCAATATTCACTTTAGCGAAAGCTGGAGCGAAAGCAGGCAGATAGCCTGATTGACTTTTTATCAATCAAATACAAAAAATATTTTTATGTCGTTTGATCAATCAAGATTTACACTGATAGCCTTGCCTCAAAGCATTGATGTAAATGGCCTGCTACAATTGCATATCCTTTTTATTCCACGTAACATTAGTCCGCTGGAAAATGTAGAAACCATTTATAATCCAGCCGGTGGCATACCTTTTATTAATGCCCGGCCCGCATTCACGGTAAAGGTTATCAATACTTCCACTACATTTCCGGGTAAGGATGCTTTGCCTGAAAAGGTACTTGATACCGGGGTATTGGAATATGCTGCGCAGATTGAAAATATGTACCGTACCCTTAAAGATGCTGTTAATGATAAGGGGCTGCCAAAATATTTCGACATAGATGAAAGCCGCAGTACCGGTAAGCCGGGCAGCGAAAAACATGTTGCGCCAAAAGCAATAACGGAAAGAGACAACGCCATCAGAAAATATTTACCCAACAGTTACCGGCAGGCATTTAACTTTACCAGTCCCCGGATTAAGAATGCCGTCACCGATGACAGTTATCATTGTGCCATGCGTGACCAGAGTCCCATTGTTAAACAACCGATAGATAATAAAGTTAGCTGGGGTAAAGTGTATGCCCATTTATTGCGCCAACCTTTTTTGGCAATGGCAGGTGGACTGCTTTATAAAACCACCGTACAATTAGCGTCTGGCGATTTTGAAAAGGGGGGATGGTTGTATGTAGATTTAAAAGACGATAGTGATTATCGTACTGAATTAATTACCTCTTTTGATGCAGTTAATTTTCCAGGGTTATCGCCATTTATAAAACGTTATGCAGCTAAAATACCTCCTTTAAAAGCCGCCGGGGCAAGGTCGCTTTTTACTGCCATTTCTTTTCCTGTAATGAACCCCAGTGAAGACCCCGAAGGTGCTTTTGATGAATTATTTATAGAGGCCGCACACTACAATCATGGCTTTGCAACCATTGTACATGCCGACCAGCCACACAGCCAGAATTTATTAAAGGAAGAACATGATGGCTTGCTGCCACAAAAAGAAATTGGTATCCGGCTTGGCTGGGAGGATGAACAGATTTTAATTTGGTACCTGCGGCAAATGGCTGTAGAAGCAGGAAAAACCGAAAGGATTGATGCACCATTGTGCGTAATGGGGTACAATATTGATGTAAGAATTGCTGGTGAAGAAGATGAAGTTGTAAACCCGTGGGAAAGCCTTAATCAGGTTAGCAGTAAAGGTGATATGCAGTTGGAAGGCATCAACCTGGGGACATTTAACGGCGAGCTCCCTTACCAGGTTTATCCCACAAAAATAAGTACCACTGCAGACACTAACTTTTGGCTGCCCATGTATTTTGCCAACTGGAATAACAGCTCCATTGTTATCCCTGACGATAACGCATCCCGTATTTATAAAAATGAATCAGATAAAATCCATCCTGTAAGCAATAACAATCCTTATTTACCTGTTATCAGCGGTACCAAATTACAATATGGAAAAAGCTTCCAGTTTAGGGTAAGGCTTTCTGACATAAGCGGCGGCGGTCCTGCTGTTTCCACACCATCTTTTGCCTTGTTATCAGAAAGCCATCATACCAAAGTAGCCTTTAAACGCTATGTGGCACCGGATATGGTACGGATCATCCATGAAGCGGATGTGATAACACCCAATACCGATGATCATAATTTTAACGGCGCAAGCCTTCAACTGGCAAGGCCCATCATGGGGTATCCCGGCGTTTTGTACACAGGCAAATACATTGATCCTGTACAGCGATTGATTGATGCATCGCAGGCCATTCTTGATGAGCAAAAAAATGATCCGGCAGGTAAATCAGGTGGCCGGGCTTTTGGCATCGCCGATCCTGATGTAGTAAGCATCCGGATAAAAGTAGAAGTAGAAACTTTGCAGATGGACAACCTGGCGAGTGATGATGGCAAACAAAATTATATCACCCTATACACTACCAACCGAAATTTTAATGCCTTTGATGAAAACAATGCAGATGAAATTATTACCGTACCTGTGCGGTTTTCAGACGAACCGGTACTTGATCTTTCCAACAAATTTACACCCTTTACGACGGTTGAAAACAATGCATGCATTGCGGCAACTGCCGGTGAAATTGTGCTGCCTACCGCAAGAAATATCCGCATTACGTTAAGGGCGGAAGGTGAAAAAAAAGATGCCTACTGGGGTGTTGATGCGAATGATATTTTGGTGGATCCAAGCATGGGAAAACCGAAAATGATTACAGTAAGGCAGGAATCTTTGAATGAAGAAAACATGTTTACCGGCATCAGTAATCCGCAATTATTACGAGGCATTTATTTACAGCCAGACCCTGTAGAAATTAAAGCTTCTGCTACCGGAAAAAAAAACCTGAATGGCACTGAGTCCAACAAGCTGCCTGATATTGTGCAACGCCTGGCACAACAGCTAAATGTGGAAACAAAAGATAAATCGCTAACAGCAGCCAATGGTGAGCGCATACAGTTTTGGTGTAGCAGCCGCATCCGCCATAACATGGCGCCGGATAACAGCAGCCTTACTTTTGCTAATAAAAATGAATTGCAACATCACTGGCTGGTTTGTACTTCACTTACCTTAAACCGCGACTGGGCGTGGGATAGCCTTGATCCGCTTAGTTTTGAAATACAACGTAAGTTTAGATTTGGTGCCGATGCCAAAACCATTGAAGAAAAAGAGTACCAAAAAGTTGGTGATATGGAATTTAAAAAGACCGCTTCCTTTCAGGCCATACAGGCTGGTGCTGATGGATTGATACACCGGAACTTTTCGAAAATTATTTTTATTGATGTGGTAGATGCAACACCGGTGAATGGTGATTTTCCTGATATCACGGAAGTGCGGTACAACATCATCACAAAGTTTCGCCCTGCACATGTTCCTGTTGCTGATAAACCTTTTGAAACCGCTGTATTGCAATTACCTGTCACCATTAATCCCCATCAATCTCCTAAATTAATTGGGTCGGGTATTGCACTTTCACCCTATATCCGTACTGCCAATTATTCTTCCTCGGAAGCACGCAAACGCTTTCTTTGGCTTGAGTTTGATGCGGCTCCGCAAGACCCCAACGATGCATTGTTTACTAGAATGCTGGGATATGCCCCCGACCAGTTATTAAGCAACAACAATCCTTCTTTATGGCACCTTTCAGAAGATACACCCATTAATCTTGACCCTGAATATATAAGAGTGATAACGCCGGGAATGGGTACCGATCAAAATGGATTAAAAGCCATGCAACGCATGATAAAATCGAAAGATGCTACCCGGCATTTTTATTTGCTGCCATTACCGCCGGGGCTTCATACCGAAAGCGCTGAACTGTTTGGTTTTTTTACACAGGAGTTTCGCTTTGGCCACTCCGATAAAATATGGAGTACAGCTCAGGCCCGTTTTGGACAACCTTTGCGCATTGCCGGTTTACAGCATCCGGCTCCCATCCTTACCTGTTTACTTAACCGCAACGAAAAAGAAGTATCCATTTCCGCACCTTATGCGCAAGCCGTTTTTAATGGGCAGGATGTAACCAGCAACCCACCACGTACCGCAATGTGGGCCTTATTATATGCCCAGGTAAAACAGGCAGATGGCAAAGACCACCGTAATATTTTATTGACCGAATTAGAGTTAACACCCAACCCGGTAATACCGGAAAATGAATTGTTCAGGCAATTTATTTTTGAAAAGATAGGGGAAATAGAACAACAAAAAATAATTGAATACGAAGATGGCCTTGCCATTGTACCGTATGACTTAGGTACGCTGGTACTTGAAATAGCCGCTCAATATACACTGGAAAAACAAAAAATTATCCGGCAGGCAAATGGTAACTGGAATAATACACTCATTAATCAGGCATTGCAGTTGTATGGTTTACCTGCCGGCAATTCTTTGAGTGTTGTTTGTGTAGAAGTGTTTGGGCAAATAACCAATATTAAGGAGCAGATAAATAAACTGGAATTTGTAGAAACTACCGAGCGGGTACCTGATGAGCCAAATGTAGCAAGGCTAATAAATAGCCGCCGCATTATCAAAAATAATGTGCTGGTAAATTCAGAAAACAATTACGTAGAACTGGCCAGCCAGCTTAAAATTGAGTACGGCGTTGATATGCCAGAAAAAGGGTTGGCCCAGGAAGCATTTAACCGGGTAACCCAAAAACCTATCGCTCGTCCGCTTTCTGATAACCTGGGCAAATACCGAATCCTGCGGACATCACCACTAACAGAAGTACCGTTTGTTTGCTGCACCGAAGAAGTTGACAATACATTGGGGCTACTTTCATTAAAAGGGTCACTTGTTTGCGAGTTTGCCATACCTGATAACAGCAATATTGATGGTTGGGTATTTAATAAAAACACCAACACCATTCAATGCACCGGCGATATTGACAATGATGGAATAGATGAAATTATTATAACCAATGCGAGTGGCATGGCCATTGTAAAATACCTGCAAGGCAGACTGCAACTGGTTTTTACAGTGGCAAGCAAAACAGCATTGGGTAACTGGGTATACGATGATGGCGCAAGCCCTATCAGGGATTGGGGCTTTAATATTGCCCCCTTCACCGGCCAGCCCTTCAACGAATTATTGCT
>NZ_JACMOO010000310.1 GCF_014377975.1 Ferruginibacter sp. | reverse complement strand
TATATGCGCAACTTTTGTGTTTAGTTTTTTTGCAACAATACTACAGGCCATCGAGCTGGTAACATCGCCCACTACTATCACAAGATCAGTGGGGTTAGCTTTCAACTCTTTTTCGAAGGCGATCATAATAGCTGCAGTCTGCTCAGCTTGTGTACCGCCGCCGCATTCCAGGTTAATATCCGGCGAAGGAATGTTCAATTCGGTAAAGAACGTAGCACTCATTTTCGGATCGTAATGCTGGCCGGTGTGCACCAAGCGGAAGTAAATATCCGATCCTGCCAGTTGTGCCTTTCTGATCGCATGTATAACCGGGGCCACTTTTATAAAATTGGGACGGGCACCTGCGATGATTGTTGTTCTCATTATTACTGACTCGTTTACTGTTGATTATTGTGTAAAGTCATATTATAAGCTGTTTACCTGTCCGAATAAAAGACATTGGTTTCACCCAATCTCAATACTTTTTTCTTAATAAAAACAATGTAGCGGAAAGGGTTTAAATAAATGGTGCTTATTTTATACAGGTAAGCATAAAAGGATTTTTTTTTATTCATGCCCGTTTTTTGAAAAATTTTTGACACCCATAGAATATGCTTTTCACTACCGACAATATCCCAGGGCAGGTATGGATACACTTCTTTTTTTCTGATGGCTACTGATTTTAAAAACAGCGGTTTAAATAACTCATACTCGCTTACATTACTGGCAGCACCCTGGTGCCTGCGGTAACCAACTGTGGGGGTTTTAAAAAAATATAATTTATTGCCGGCCTTTGTTAGTTTCAGCCACATGGGATAATCTTCAATAAGCCTGTTGGTTTCATCATAGCCACCTGTTGCAAGCAGTGCATTCCGGTTAAGAAAAACAGATGGGGTAAAAGTAATCCTGTCTGAAAGCAATAAAAGCTGGTATTGTTCCATTGCCGTAAAAGCAGGGTTCATAATGTTCATGGGAAAGGTGCCCGGAATAATATGCAAAAAATTTTCTTCGCTGAAATCATTTTTATACAATAATACTTCGGAAAAGATGGCTTTTGCCTGCGGATTTTCCGTAATAAATTTCATGTTTGCTGCCAGGCAGTTGGGCAACAATATATCATCGCCGGCAATAAATTTTATCCAGTCAGATTGGGCTGCATTAATACTCCTGTTGCAATTGGCAGAAACACCCGTGTTTTCAGGAACCGTTATAAGAGTAGTTTTTGTAAAACGATCTTTATTTACCGCTAACCAGTTGCTGCATAATTCAACGGTAGTATCAGTTGAGCAATCGTCTGAAACAATCAGTTCAATATTTTGCCAGGTTTGAGCCCTTGTACTTTCCAATGTTTCTATTACAAACTGGGAGGAGTTATAGGTTGCTACTATGATGGAGACGAGTATTTCTGCCATTGAATTCTATTAGAATATTAACCAGAGAGTTAAATAATACGGCTTTATTAACCGGCATTATTTTATCTTTTTTAAAACTTTTTTTACAGCCGCTGGTACAAGCGTTGAAAACACATCCCGCCAGCTTTTTAAATCAATTGCGTTTACCGTTTTAGCCACATAATTTATTTCAAAAGCAGCATCTGCTTTGGGATTAAAATTTAATTTATCGTGGTAGGTATCTGCTGTATATTTTAAATTACATATCGGGCTTTGGGTAAACTTATGATGGGTGGCTGTTTCACCAAAACCAATATTTACAATATAATTTTGCGAGGGAAAGATGCAGTATTTATTTGTTTTAAAAGCGGTGTACACCCATTGAAAATCCCACGTATCTATTGTGCCGTTATAAGTTTCATTAAAGTTTTTTTGCCAGTGCAGCAACCATTTTTTATTGCCATCAAAAGGTATCGGTAAATGCACTGCATTTTTTATAGTTGTATAATTTTTCAATGGAACTTCCGGGTTAAAATCTTTCCAGGTTGCCTGCACCAACTGGTAAGTTGTTTTCCAGGTTGCCCAGCCCCACATGTTAAAATACCTTGTTAAGCCATAAGGTTTATTAAAGTCTTGATACCCTATACTGCAACCATTTATAGAAAAAATGGCAGCATCATCCCGGTAGCGGTTAAGCATTATTTTACAAAATTCAAAAAATGCGTTGTTGGCAATAATATCATCCTCAATAATAATTCCTTCTTCTTCATTTTCAAAAAACCATTCCAATGCACGCTCTACTGCACCCCTGCAGCCGCGGTTGGTATCATGAAACAGTGTCTTTACCTCACAGACCCAATCAACCTGGCTCACTATATTTTTTACCTTCTCTGTATTAGCAATATCATCCGCCCTGTTTTTTCTTGGGCCGTCTGCTGAAATGTATAATTTAGCTGGTTTTAATTTTTTAAAAACTTCAAAAGATTTGCTGGTTTCATCTGGCCGGTTAAATACAAGGTAAAGAATGGGGATATTAAACATAACTTAAATAAATTTCTTTAACGGAAAAGGCATATCACTTTCTGAAATATTTTATTTATACTTTTTGCTTTACCCATAATAATGTGTTTCATTAATAATTTGTATTCATTATTTTCTTTGTGTAAAAGCTGAACGTATTGTGGAACAATATTTTTCCATGCACCTTTCATTTGCAAAATATACTTGTCAAGATTTTTGCTGCTAAAACCATCTAACGGGTAATGAACTAACTCCCGGTCCATATAAAAATATTGCTTTCCCCGTATGTAAGCTTTTAAAAAAAAAGCATAATCTGCAGCCATAGTATATTTAGATTCATACAAACCTAATTCTAAAAACAAAGAAGATTTGATAAACGAAGCCTGGTGATTAATAGTCCTTCTTTGCCAAAAATTTAAATTAAGCACTGCCGGATATTTTTGAACATATTTTTCTTTGTTACCTGGCTCCATCACTACATTGCCATAATAAATATCCAGACTTTCTTTACTAATAATTTCAACTGCATATTCAATTATATCGGCTGATAAAAAATAGTCTCCGCTATTTAAAAATACGATATAGTTACCAGTTGCCACCCTTATTCCTTTATTAATAGCGTCATAAATTCCATTGTCTTTTTCAGATACCCAATAGGTAATTTTAGTTTCATATTTTTTAATTATAGCTACACTTTCGTCTGTAGATCCTCCATCTATAAT
>NZ_JACMOO010000309.1 GCF_014377975.1 Ferruginibacter sp. | reverse complement strand
GGGTGCTGCTTTAGCCAAGGTTAAATCCAACCGGTGTTAACGACTGTTCATTGTATATCTGCAATTCGTTTACTTTTTCTTTTATTTGGATATTAAAAAATTGTTCTAACGGGATGCCTTTAAGTTCGAAGAACAGCTTGCTGATAGCAGCGTATTTTTTAAATATTTTTCGCCAATAAAATTTGTAGGGCTGAAATGTTTTTGTGCTTTGCCACTTTAAACCTCAGCAGGTTTTTAACCTGCCGAAATAATTACATTTTTTAATTGTCTAACAGTTTAAACCACTTTTCAATAAGCGCCTACGTAAATATTTTTAGATGCCTGGAAGTCGCATTTTACTCCCAATCCACTTCGCCCAGGTTTATATATTTTATGGGTAAGTTGTTACCTTTCAAAATCTGCGTCAGGGGCGAAATGCAGCGTAGAAAATCTATTTTTTATATAATATTTCATGTTACTTTAGTTAAAAACTACGGAAAAAATTCTTCATTATAATGTATGATGATGCATGTTACTCTCCGCTGCAGCATCAATAAGTGCGAATTTATATTGTAAGTCACATTTTAATTCCTGCCAATCGGGCATTACCTTTTAAACAAAGATCCACCAGGCAAAAGCTATACTTCCGGTCTGCACTCTTCAAAATAATTTAAACCATCTTGATTTCGAAATTGCTTTTTCCTGGCAGATTCCTGACTCAATTTATTTTTCCATCCTTGCTAAAATGGCTTTCATTTCTGCAATCTCTTTTTGTTGGGAAGCAATAATACCTTCCGAAAGTTTTATTACTTCCGGATCTTTCAGGCTTGCATTTT
This sequence comes from Ferruginibacter sp., assembly GCF_014377975.1. Classification (GTDB taxonomy): domain Bacteria; phylum Bacteroidota; class Bacteroidia; order Chitinophagales; family Chitinophagaceae; genus Ferruginibacter. Next base: position 21,438 of record NZ_JACMOO010000309.1, on the reverse strand, counting down.
TGCTTACCATAATAGCTGAGGAATGGTGTGGTATCATTGCCTTCATGTACTGCACATCTCCAATGGGTGTTTGCGTTCTTAAACCAGTTAATACCAAGCCGAATAAAACAACACTGCCTAACAATATACCAGTATTTAGTTTTTTGTCAGGATACATTTTACCCATCATCCCTATCATCACTATTGCCATTGAAGATACCATCAGCAGTGCCATATAGGCTCTTGTTATACTGATATAAATATGACTGACTTCATCTACATTTAAAAACATAATAGCATACATTATCACAAAAGAAACCAGCAGCATCAATGAAAATTTCGGATAACTCATTTTTTGCATTTCCTTCATATTTTCTTTGTTGTCCATTATTTTATGTTTTACATTAACATTTATTTTTTGCTAATTTTTTTTGAACAATTAATATGTAAATATAATGCCAGCTCCAATACCCATATCACTATCATAATGAGTACCTAGTGAAATATATTTTGTAGTGATGTACCTGAGTGCCACCGTGTACTCCTTATCAGTATTTATCATCATGCTAAGCCGTAACCTGCTTGTAACGGGAATATCTGTACGGCTAAACTGAAAACGGAATTTACCATCGCCATCCACTCTAAAGTCGGCTATTAATAACATCGGCAATGTGTATGCAATACCTGCAACAATGGTATGACGGTTATTTTTATTACTCGTCTGCCCAAACCAGTTTTTAGTCTCTTTGCCAAATATATTTTTAGGACCACCTGCTACCTTATAATGATAATCAAATCCCACATAAGGATACAACCATTGCATACGACCCAGGTAGCGCCCAAACATTGTTTCGCTTTCGTAACCACGATTATCATGATAACCCAAATGCCAAAGTGTACTTACTTTCCACCTGGTATTTGCAAACGTTGCGTCACCCTCGCTGTTATTTGTTTGAAAGCCTGCATTTGCCATAAAATAATACTTTCTGTCAGTGGCTTTTAATTTGCGATAAGCAAGAGCCGGATTGGGTATTTCAGGATTTGGTGGTGAATTTTCATACCTGAAAACCCGGGCCATACCGCTCATCATGTGGTATAAAACATGACAATGAAAAAACCAATCGCCACTGGTATTGGCTGCAAACTCAATGGTGTCTCTTTCCATTGGCATGATGTCGATTACATTCTTTAAAGGGGCATATTCACCCTGTCCGTTTAAAATTCTAAAATCATGCCCATGCAGGTGCATCGGGTGGCGCATCATACTATTGTTGTAAATGATAAGCCGCACATTCTCGCCCTTCTTAATTAATATCCGGTCGCTTTCAGAAAGGGTTTTATTGTCCAATGACCAAACATAGCGACTCATATTTCCGGTTAATTCAAATTTTAATTCTTTAAGCGGACCTTCCCTTAGCGTTGATTTTACAGGTGAACGCAACATGCCGTAATTAAGTGTTACGATGTCTGAACCATTATTGTCCATATCCATGCCTGCCATACTATGATTGCCTTTGTTCATTTGCATCGGTTTGCCGTTCATGGAATCTTTATTATCCATCCGCATTCCTTGCATTTTTGATGATTCCTTGGTGCCTGCCCGATTTTCAAAGCCATTGATTTCCGGATACATTACCGTATTCATATCCATTTTCTGATTCTCCATTTTCATACCATTCATTTCAACCATATTTCCGTTCATGTCCATCATGTTGGTCATCATCTTCATCCCTGCAAAATATTTGAGTTTCGGTAATTTGGCTGCAGGCACCTTTTCTCCACTACCTAACCAAAGCGAAGCAGATTTTGTGCGGTCTTCGGGTGTTACTAAAAATTCATAACTTTTTTTATCAGGAATGGTTACAACAATATCGTAGGTTTCTGAAACTGCAATAATTAATCTATCTACTTCCACGGGTGTTATATCGTTTCCATCGCTTGCCACCACGGTAATTTTGCCTCCAGCATAAGTAAGCCAATAATAATCAGAAGCTCCTCCATTGGCAACACGTAACCTCACTTTATCTCCTGCTTTAAACTGTGGCTGTTCGTTTTGGTTTTTACCATTAATTAAAAAATTATCATAGTACACATCGCTTACATCCATTGCATTCATACGTTTCCATTCATTGTTAATCTTTGTTTTAAAATGCCCTGTTTTAATTGCTTCTGCATAATTCTGTGTTGTTCCCTTTTCAATAGCGAACCAATCATTGGCATTGTGCAGCCTGCGATTAATTTCTTCGGGCTTCATATCTGCCCACTCGCTTAAAGTAACTGGTATAGTGGGTATATCCCATTCTTTTCTTTTATTCATAATAAACATACCGTACATACCTATTTGCTCCTGAAACATAGAATGGCTGTGATAAAAGTGTGTACCACTTTGAACAATCGGGAACTTGTAAATATGAGTGGTATGCGGCTTTATAGGCATTTGACTCAGATAGGGAACGCCATCATATTGGTTGGGCAAAATCAGGCCATGCCAATGCAATGCAGTCTCTTCATCTAAATTATTATGCACATAAATTTCTGCGGTATCCCCTTCCGTAAATCTAAGGGTAGGCATAGGGATTTGCCCATTTACTGCGATGGCCCTTCTAGCTTTTTTGCCATAGGTTACTATCGTATCTGCAATGTATAAATCGTACCTGACTGTTTTTGGTGGCGTATTGTTTACAATGTATTTTCTGTCGAAAGCAGTATAAGCAGGTTCAGCAGCCATATTCATTTGCATTCCATCCATTTTCATACTACTTGCTTTGGAGGTATCAGTCTTCATGTCCATACCCTCCATATTTCCATTTTTTTTAGGATTACCCGTATCAGGCATATCCATTTTTTTGCCACCCGTCATGGCTTTTTCTTTTACCAGTTTCATACCACACCTGGGGCAATTGCCAGGTTTTGCTGTATGTATTTCCGGATGCATCGGGCAGGTGTAAGTATCAGTTTGTACTGATGACTTAACAGCCTTTTTATTCATGTCCATGCCCTTCATATCCTGTGCATACATTAAGGTGTAAAAAGGTAATAAAAATATTATGGTGATTATCTTATTCATCTATTAAATTAATTGATCAATGAAACCATTACTACCGATGATTTGATATTCTTTCATGTTGAATGATTTATGTTTTTGAAATAAGGTCTCTTATGGTGTAATTCCCTGATTGGGCAAGTTGTTCCTGTAATTTTTCCAATGCAATGTCCTTGTTCATTGTAAGCACCGCGGTGGGCGGATTTAATTGAATTTCAGCTGCTATCACATCCGGGATTTGTAGTAATATTTGCCTTACACTGTTCACGCAACCACCACAGCTCATTCCTGATAACTCATATTTTTTTTTCATTTGCATAATTTTAAAATTGATTTATTCAAACTACCAGGTTAAGCCTTTTATGGGCATAGGAAAAATAAAATCTACCAACACATTGTCGTGTGCTTTTGATACATGCTCTTTAAATGACTTCATACTGCGATGCATTACCGTGGTATAATCCTTACCCAACTTCAAAACAATTTTTTCGAGATTCGATAATTCTTTTTTGATAGCAGTAACTCTTTCTTCATTTTTTACGGGTAAATCCTTATCAAGTTGCAGCATATTCTTTTCAAACACTTTATCAGCGGCTTCATAAAATGAAGTGAGCAGCGGATCACAGGAATATGTTTTTATGTGAGAAAATTTGATCGCTGATTTTTTTTCTGCCTCATCCAATTTACTATCTTTAAGTGCGGCAAGTAGTGATACATATACAGGAAATTTCAGCAAGGCTTCATTTTCTGTTTCAGAAATATTTTTAATCCAGTTCATTTTATTTTGTTTTGATTATTCATTATCGGGAATTACATTTATTGCAACAGTCATATTCAACTCCGGTGATGGCTCCTTATCCGTCCAAGTATTGTATCAAGAGAAGCCTTTAATTTATCAATTGCACTGTTAACAGCAAGTTCATAAGTATTTGCTAATCCTGAAACAGCAATTGGCTGCCTTCCTTCAAGGCGGGCTTCAAGCAAACATCTTTTATCATTTATTCCTTCCTTTGAACCGTTCTCATCAGATAGATGAACTTCTAACCTTGTTATATGTTCACTAAATCTGCTTAGCTCTTTGGATAGCAGGTCATCTAACTTGGTACCAAATCCTTCATGTACGCTTAAATTTTTGTCCGTATTTAATTGAATAGTCATATTGTTTTTTTTAAATAATTATTTTATTTTCTTTTTCTGAACCAGGTCAGCCACCCTGCTATCACTATAAAAATAACAAGTATAGAAAACCACCACCCCATGTGCATACCCCAGTAATAATAATGTTCATTGTTGTGCATCATAATAATATTTTTTAAAATTCTATTAAGTGTTAGTTAATAATGAAATAAATGATTCATGCCTTTCATGCCATTCGTAGTTTTGTTACTAGTTACTTTTTGCGTCATCCTGAGGTTGATGGGGACACTAGACCCGTCTAATCGCCGCGGCCTATGTCCTCATCGGACACTTCTTAGAATTTTTATTCGTCATCATGAGGTTGGTGGCAACACCAACCTCAGCTAAAAAGTGATATTATTTATACATGTTTAATTTGATTTCACCCTACAATTATGCTCTCACTTTTAATTAGATTATTCAATACACCACAAACCAGTTTTGCTATCATCAACTCTTCATTTGTTTCAATAACACGAACCTTTACTTTACTTGTTTCAGTAGAAATAATATCTTCATTATTCATATTTTTTATTTCATCCAATTCAATACCCAAAAACTCAAGGCCATCGCAAATTTTACTTCTCACTTCCGGAGAGTGCTGACCGATACCTCCTGAAAAAACCAATACGTCCAGGCCTCCGAGTGCTGCAACAAATGAACCAAACCATTTTTTTGTTTGATAACAAAACAATTCAATGGCCTCTTTAGCACGGTCATCAATGTCTTCGATTTTAGCCAGGTCTCTCATATCGGCACTTGTTTCTGAAATGCCCAATAAACCAGATTCATGATTTATCAGCTGATTAAATTTCGTTGGTGTAAGATTTTCCTCCTGCATTAAATACCAGGCAACGCCCGGATCAAGATCGCCGGTGCGGGTACCCATGGGTAAGCCAGATGTTGGCGTGAAGCCCATGCTGGTATCGATACTTTTACCATCTTTAACTGCTGCAACACTTGCACCATTACCAAGATGTGCCAGTACTATTTTTCCCTTTGCTGCTTCCTTTCCCTCCAACTGTTTAAGTTCCTCCATGAGGTATGCATAAGAAAGACCATGAAATCCATAGCGACGGATACCCTTTGTATAATATTTACGGGGGATAGATAATAGCTTGGCAACAACCGGCATAGAAGTATGAAAAGAAGTATCAAAGCAGGCTATTTGTTTTAACAACGGATAATGCTTTTTAAATACTTCTATTAACGTAATTTCTCCAGGCAAATGATCCGGGTCAAATGCGCTGATCTTTTTTAATTCCATTAATAAATCATCCGTAATCAATTCCGGTTCGGTATGTTTCATACCATGAACAATGCGATGGCCTATTGCAGTAACTGAATCAAAACCTTCCTGTTTTTCGAGCCAGTCAATCAAACAATTTGCAGCCTGGTCATGAGTAGCGGCCTCGATCATTAAACCATTTTTTTGTGGATCAAATTCATCGGTGAAATTGAGTGTTGCTTTTTTAGTACCGATGTTTTCTATTTCTCCCCTAAGCAATTGGTTCAGCGAACTACTGCCCTGTTTAAATAAAGCAAACTTAATGCTGGACGATCCTCCGTTGATAACTAATATCATTCTTTAGTATTTATTGAGATTAATATTCTTTGCTGTCTTTAATGAACGTTATCTGTGAGCTCATCAATTTCAATATCTCCATCTTCACTCCTGGGTTTAGTGTAATCATTGTTTAATTCTTTTTCAAATTCTTTTTCATCTTTTTGATTACGGACTACCAAAAAAGCAATGAGCGCAATTGCCAAAATGCCCACTATTATTATGATTAACCAATTCATTATTTTATTTTTAAATTATGTATATATCACCTAACCGCTATGAACTATTTGCTGAAAAATATTTCACTCAATTGGCAGTCCCAGTTTAGCGAACGCCTTAGCTGTTGATAAATAATCTTTATGCCAGATACTTCTGATACCCAGGCCAGTAGCTATTTCTGTAAACATCTGCACATCGTCAATATATACTATTTCATTTGCCGGTACCTGTACTCCATTGAGCGCAATTTTAAAAATAGCTTCATCGGGTTTTCTAACATGAACATAGCAGGATGATATAAAAAAATCTATTAGTTGGTTCAATTGAAATTTTTGGATTCTATATTCATTCAACTCTTTTGCTTCATTGCTAACTGCAAATATTTTTAACTGGTAAGTTGCTTTTAACTGTCTAATAAGCGTAATCATATTTGTATCAGCGGTAGTTAAAGAGAACATAAAATCTTTAAACTGGCCTGGCGTAAAACCCCGTTCCTGGTAAAATACTACCCGGTCAAGGTATTCGTCCAGGGTGATCCTTCCTTCCTCATACACAACAAAAAGCAGCCTATGCCGCTGATTCATTTCAGCATAATCGAGATTAAATTTATCGGCAGCCTGTTGTCTGAATTGATGCCCCCATCCATCGCTTAACAGAACGCCCCCAATATCCAGGAATAATGTGGTGATTTTATTTTCAGACATTTTTATAATTGATTTTAAAATTTAGTGTTGCCATAGAATCAGGTTGTTTTCCAAAGGCACTGAAATACTTTCATAATTTGGAATAACACGTACCGTATAATCAGTGGCAGTTCTCTTTGTAGTAATTTTTGCAAAAAATAATTGTTCATTGCCATTGGATTGCTGTTCGTTCATTTTTATATGTTCAGTATTCATGCCATCTTTTGCCGCGGCATATAACTCAACTAATATTTTGTCTTTGTCTATTCCATTCAAAAAAATTGAGGCTGTAAATGAATAGCCGTTTTCAACGCTGGTAGATTTTACGTCAGCGATTTTTATTTCGTTCCATTTATTTTCTAATTCATGTTGTTCATCAGCTATCTCTTTGCCTACGGCCCCTTTGCCGGCTGCACGTTTTAAATAGTTAGCTGCGGCAGGCAAATAATAATTTTCTGTGTATTCACGTACGGTGCGGTTGGCAGAAAACTGTGGCGTTAATGTTGCCATACTTTTTCGCATTCTTTGTATCCAGCGTTCTGGTATTCCGCTATTATTGCGTCCATAAAACTCTGGCACTATCTGGGTTTCCAATATATTGTACAATGATTCCGCTTCCGCAGCATCCCATTCCGGATCTTCACCATGTTCCTCTTCATCACCCAATGCCCAGCCAACTTCCGGCGTGTACGCTTCCGCCCACCAGCCATCCAGTTCTGATAAATTAATACCGCCGTTCACCAACACCTTCATACCGCTTGTACCACAGGCTTCCCATGGCCGCCTTGGAGTATTTACCCAAACATCCGCGCCCTGCACCAGGTGTTCAGTTAACAGCATATCATAATCACTTAAAAAAACAACATGGTTATATAAATTATACTGTTGAATAAATTCAACCCACTCCCGAATCAATGCCTTGCCCGATTCATCAGATGGAGGGGCTTTGCCTGCAATAACGAGTTGAACCGGATGTTCCCGGTTGGTAAGGAGGCGGATAAATCTCTCCTTGTCATGCAATAAAAGATTGGGTCTTTTATAAGGAACAAATCGTCGTGCAAAGCCAAGCGTTAGTGTATCGGCATTGAAAACGTGCTTTGCGATATCAACAATTTCCTGCGGTTGGCCTGCAACACTCACTTGCTCTTCCAATCTTTTACGGGTATAAGCCACCAGGTTATTCCGGCATTGATTGCGTAATTGCCAGAGTGTTTCATCTGACAATTTATTAATCTTCTCTTCCAAATTTTCCAGTCCTCCTTTCCATCGGTCTTTCCCGCAAGCCTCTGTCCAGATTTTATCAGCAATTTCAGCATCCCAGCTTGGCATGTGTACCCCATTTGTTACATGGCCTACGGGTACTTCCTCTTTTGGCCAGCGTGGGAAAAGATTTTGAAAAAGATGCCTGCTTACTTTACCATGTAAACGACTTACGCCGTTGACTGAGCCGCTTCCGCGGATGGCGAGATAGGCCATATTGAAACGCTCAGAATTATTATCCCGATTTAAACGACCCAGCGCCAAAATATTTTTTAAATCCACTCCAAGTTCATCTTTCGCAAAATCACTAAAATATTCCTCCATTAACTCCTTGCTGAAATGATCAAAACCTGCAGCAACTGCTGTGTGCGTGGTAAATAAATTGCCCGCTCTTGTAACAGCTAATGCCACTTCAAATGACACGCCGTTTTCTTTCATAAAACTATTCGCCCTTTCTAAAATAAGAAAGGCGGCATGTCCTTCATTCATGTGGCAAACTTCCGGTTTAATACCAAGTGCTTCCAACAATTTCCATCCGCCAATTCCTAACACTATTTCCTGTTTTATGCGCATATCCGGTCCGCCTCCATACACTTCGCTTGTTATTCCCCGGTGCATCGGTAAATTAACTGCATCGTTGCTGTCCAGTAAATAAAGCGTTGCTCTGCCTACCTGTACCTTCCAGGTACGAAGCCAAACATTGTAGCCGCCCAACCATATTTTTAAACGCAACCATTCGCCATTTGGTAAACGCAATGGGGTAACAGGTAACTGGCCCGGATCATTGAATGGAAACATTGCCTGCTGGTTTCCATATTTATCTATTGCCTGCCGGAAATATCCCTGCTGGTAAAGTAAGCCAACAGCAACAACCGGCACACCAAGGTCACTGGCGGATTTTAACTGATCGCCCGCAACATTTCCCAATCCGCCAACATAAATTGGCAGTGCTTCGCTCAGCATAAATTCCATACTGAAATATGCAATACATGTAAGCAAAGAATTATCATGATTTTTCTGAAACCATGCAGGAGCCTTGTATTCTGATTCTTTTTCCTCTACCAACGTATTTATCTTTTGCAGGAAATCCGGATCAGCTAAATTTTTCTCTAAACGGTCACGGGATACTGTTTGTAAAATAACCCAGGGGTTGTGTGTAAGCTCCCAAAGCTGCGGATCAAGCCGGTTCCAGATTTCGTCTGCTGCATGGTTCCATGACCATTGCAGATCCAGCGCAAGCTCTGCCAGTTCATTCACTCCTTTTGCATTGGACGGTAAAAAACTATATAAATAGCTTGTGTTATATTCTTCTTTGTTCATGATCGTTTTATTTATTTTTTTGCATGTTTATTCAACGCCTCAAACCCCGATACTACATCAAACAATTCTTCATCAATGGAACTCTGGCGCAGGCGATGATATTTTTTGCCAAGATCTTCCAGCAAATCAGTTATATTTTTTTCAGCCCTTTGCATCGCACCAAGGCGACTTGCATTTTCGCTGGCCAATGATTCCACGCTGGCTTTATAAAGAGATGCGAAAAGATATCCGTTTATTAATGCCACCAGCGTAGGCTTTACACCACCCGCAATTTGCGGGGGTAGCTTTGTTGGCCATTGAATTTCCTGTAACGAATTTTTCCATTTTTCATCCAGGGGTAAAAAACGCTGCATGATGGGTGTATACCCAGAGCCGGGTTTTGGCTGATTGTGAAAAATATAAAATGAGGTAACTGCTTCTTTTTGCTGACGCTCCTGACTCTTACCCAACAATTCTGTTACCAGCGGGGTAACAGCATTGATATCATTTGGAACAGGATATAATTTTGATGTATTAAATCCTTCGTCTGATAAAAGCAACTGAACACGTTCACCCACTGCCCAGATTTCTTTTTTTCCTGGTAATGCTTTAAGCGAAGAGGACACAAAATTTGCCATCGAATCGTTGAACTGTGCAACCAGCCCCTGGTCCGTTCCAAACACGATAGCGCAGATCACTTCTTCCGCTTTATTTTTTGTTGTTGTCTGCTCATTTATCGCGGCAATTTTTTCTGCTTTAAAATACGCGATGATTCCCAAAGCAATGGTGTGAAAATAATCTGCAAGCGAACTCACTGCCGTTTCGTATTGAACAATGTTTGATGCTGCCATCGCCTTCATAGCACTCACCACAGACTTCAGGTCTTTTGCTCCTTCTGTTTTGCTTCTTAAATTTTCTAAGGTGTCCATTTATTTTTATTTTGACCGGGCGTTGGCTTATCCTGCTTTTGGTCTCGCTAGAGCTTGTCCCCGTTTTGATCCTGATCTGGTTTTGGTTTATCCTTATTCTGATCTGATTTTTTCCTTATCCTTGTCCTTGTCCTGATCCGATTTCGGTTTCTCCTTATCCTGATCTGGTTTGGGTTTGTCCTTATTCTGATCTGTCTTTGGCTTATCCTTATCCTGATCCGGTTTCGGTTCTCCCTTATCCTGATCTGTCTTTGGCTTATCCTTATCCTGATCCGGTTTCGGTTCTCCCTTATCCTGATCTGTTTTTGGTTTATCCTGGAACGGAATTAATAGTGTTGTAGCAACTTTTAAAATAGCCTTGCTATCGTCGTCGCTTAGCTTTGCATTTGAAGATAACCGCTTGATTATTTCATCCGGAAAATTGCTGAAGTTTTTAAGCAACGCATCTTGCGCATCCTTAATTTTTTCCAGTGGTATCATATCCAGCAAACCGTTTTTTAATGCAAGCAAAATCACAATTTGTTCCGAAACCGGCATCTGCTGCAGCTCTGGTTGCTTCAGGCATTCCCGTATACGTTTGCCATGTTCAATGGTCTTTTTTGTATTTTCATCCAGCCTTGTACCAAAGCGGGCAAATGTTTCCAGTTCTTCAAATTGCGCATACTCCAGTTTTAAATTTGCTATGGAACGATAGGCAGGTAACTGCGCCTTATCGCCCACACGTGAAACTGATTTCCCCACATCCACTGCAGGTAAAATACCCAGCTCAAAAAGCTTGGGTGATAGATAAATCTGCCCGTCTGTGATAGAAATTAAATTGGTAGGAATATAGGCAGAAATATTTTGCGCTTCTGTTTCAATAATGGGCAAAGCGGTTAAAGATCCACCTTTTAGTGCATCACTTAAATGTGTTGATCTTTCCAATAATCTTGAATGGATATAAAAAATATCCCCAGGAAATGCTTCCCGTCCGGGTGGCCTTCTTAACAGTAAAGAAAGTTCACGGTAAGATCGAGCATGATGTGTAAGGTCATCATAAATGATCAATACATCACGTCCCTGTTCCATAAAATATTCAGCAATGCTGGTAGCGGCATAAGGTGCGATGTATTCTAACCCGGGAGAATTATTTCCTTCTGCCACTACAACAACAGTGTACTCCATGGCTCCTTTTTCCTTTAGGTTGGCAATTACTTTTGCAACTGCAGAAGCCCGCTGTCCGATGGCGCAGTAAACACATAAAACGTTTTTATCTTTTTGATTAAGAATAGCGTCAATGGCAATCGCAGTTTTACCGGTCTGGCGATCGCCTACAATTAATTCCCGCTGACCGCGGCCAATAGGAATTAATGCATCAATCACTTTAATACCTGTTTGCAATGGAACCGTAACCGGACTTCTATCCATTATGGCATGTGCAGGACGCTCTATCGGCAATCGTTCTTTGCCGCTGATCGGGCCTTTGTCGTCAATAGGTTGTCCCAGCGGATCAATCACTCTTCCAATTAATGCATTGCCAACGGGAATATCCATTACCCTGCCCGTACGTTCTACCTCATCTCCGGCTTTCAGTAAGGTATCTTTGCCTAAAAGAATCACACCTATTTCATCTGCATCAATATTATAGGCAATACCAAAAATACCGTTGGGAAATTCCAGCAGCTCTTCAAAGCCTGCGCCCGGAAGCCCGGAAACTTTGACTATGCCGGTAGATATACTTGTAACCAAACCTACTTCACGCGGCTTCATCGAAAAATGATAGTCCGCTATTCCTTTATCTAACAGGCTGAATGTATTGTTTACTGTGTTATCTGACTCAACTGCTGGCATATTATTTTTTTTCCTGTTCCGGCTGTGCGTTTTCTTTCATGGTTTCGGAAATATTTTTTTCCAATGAATTCAAATATTCTGAAAAACTCCAGGAAACTTTATAACCGTTGGTTGAAAGCTCAATACCACTTATTATTTCCGGCGATGTTTTAAATTGTAAATGTGTATCTGCACTAAGCAGCACATTTACTGCATCATTTATTTCACCTTGCTGTTTTGCAGGAAGATCAAATGCACTTTGAACTAAAATTGAATTTGAGTTTGATTTGAACGCATCAATGAATTTTTTCTTCTCTTCCTCTTTTAGTTCTTTCAGGTGCTTATTAAATGTGTTAGCTGATTGCTCTTCTAAACTTATGGAAGCAATATCAGCCAGCGCTTTTCTTGTAATAGCAAAAACCTGTTGTTGAATTTTTCCCGACATCGCTTTGTTATCATTCTCCTGTTTTTCTTTTGCTGCTTTTTCCATGTTGGTTCGCAAGCCATCTGCGGCAGTTTTTGCTGCATCCATTAATTGCTGCTTTTGAGTATTTGCATCTGCAACGGCTTTATCCATCAATGCTTTTTTTTGCTGGTCAAAATCTTCCTGCTGCTTTTTAAATTCATCCTGATCTTTTTGTGCCGTAGCTTTTTGAGCATCCGCATCCTTTAATTTGTCTGTAATTTTTTTCTCCCGTTCGTCAATAGCACTGAGAATTGGTTTATATAAAAACTTCTTTAGCAACCACACCAATACGAGGAAATTAATTACCTGTGCTATTACTGTGAACCAGTTTATTTTCATCTGATATTTTTTATATTGTTTTCCAGATGGAACTTGCAATAAAGGTTTACACCCTAAAAGAATTCCCTATTGCTCATTTCATTACTTATGAGTTGCGATGATGTGATTCCAGAAAGGATTGGCGAAAATGAGTATCATCGAAACCACGAAACAATAAATTGCGGTAGATTCAATCATGGCCAGACCAACAAATAATGTTCTGGTAATTGTTGGAGCCGCATCGGGTTGTTGCGCAATTGAACTTAATGCGGAGGCTACTGATCTGCCTTCGCCTACGGCGGGCATCATGCAACCGATACCGGTTGTAAGCCCTGCAGTTATAATTGATGCTATTGCAATATAAGTTGCACTATCCATTGTAAATTTTTATTTAGTTGTTAATAATTTTACTTTATCTGTTTTTGCATTGTGCACTGCCGCGGTTATGTACACTGTGGCCAATATGCTGAATATGTAAGCCTGTACCATACCGGTTAATAACCCAAGTGCGCTCATTATAACCGGAAAAATAAATGGAGATATCGTTAAAAGAATAGCCACAATCATGCCACCGCTCATAATATTTCCAAACAACCTTACGGCCAGTGCCAATGTGCGTGACACTTCACTGATAATATTAAAGGGCAACATGATAAACGTAGGTTTAAGGTATGATTTCAGGTAGCCGCCCAAACCACTTTTTTGAATACCAAAAAATGGAACGGCAATAAACACACAAAGTGCCATGGCAGTTGTAGTAGAAAGCGATGCTGTGGGAGGCGTATAACCCGGTAAAATAATACAGAGGTTAGCAGTGCCGATAAATAAAAAAAGGGTGCCTATAAAACCAATATATTCTTTGGGATTTTTTAAACCTACTTCTTTAATTTGATTGTTGATACCTGTTACAATTATTTCAAGCACACATTGCCAGCGTGAAATGGTAATATCTGTTTTTAGTTTTCTGGTTACCAATCTTGCGGCTACAATTAATATGAGCATTAAAGCCCACGTAGTTACAATGGTAAGATTGATGGTAACAAAACCACTTTGCCAGAAAATAGTTTGGTCAGGACTAAGCTTCATGGACAACCTCCTTTTTTATTTGCGCATTTTTTTCATCCACCGATTTTGTAAGGTAGATAACAGTAAAACGGGATACCATAAAGCCGATCAGGCAGGCAATTAATTTTTTCCAATCACCCAGTCCAATAAAATAAAATCCAGCCAATACAATGGTTATCCTCAAAACAAAACTGCCAACCATTAGCAGCCCTGGTGTTTTTGAATTAATTATTTTTTTTACTGTAATCCAAAGGCCGCCAAAAAATAATACACCCAGCAATAAGCCAACTATAAATGCCCATATCAAATTTGAAATTTCATTCATCGTTTTTTTCTTTATTATTATGCATTTCTTTATCTTCTTTATCTACCCAATACCATGCAATAATGCTGCCTGTTAACACGCCGGCAATCAATAAACTCAGCGTCCAGGAAAACGACTGCGCATGCGTTTTATCTAACCATATACCTAGTGCCGCACCAAGTAAGGATGGCACTGCAATTGACCAGCCAATCATGCCAATCATTCCCAATCCAAACCATACGCTGCTGTTTTCATGGAGGGCTTTTAATTTTTGCTTTTCTTTCCTGGCAACTTCATTACTGAAAAAATTATTGTCTTTATTATGTGGGGTAGGTTCCATTGTTAAGTGCTTCGAAGTTTATCAAAGCTGTAAATAAATCCCCTTTCCAATTTTGCAATAATAGTGGTTACCTGTTTTTGATTTTCATCCTCCGATTTAAAATCCTTTTTTACTAAATCACCCAGCTTGCCAAGATCTGCACCACCAACCGCATTACGCACCGATACCAAAACCTGGGCACCTGCCTTTACCATTACTCCATTATCAACTGCTACATAATGCGAAGTACCTTCTGTTTCATACGTAAATATGCCAGGTACTAATGCTGCCACGCAATCGAGCCGCTGTGGCAATAAACCATAAGAACCTTCACTTGTTTCCAACACAATGCTGCTTACATTTTTTATATCTGCAAACACTTTAAACGGAAGCAGGATTTTGAGGTTCATCAGTGTTTTTTCCATTTTTTATTTTATTTTTTACCAGCTTTTTTTTCATTTCTCAACATCGTTGTGTCACTCACTTGTACCACATATTTTTATAGCGGCTTTTGCTGCCCCTTGTTCAATTCGCTTTGTTCAGCAGCGGAAAAAATGTACAAGAGTGCGACGCAACAATGTTACATCAAGGCTCATCAGCCAGGTACATAAAAAGCTTACTTTTCATTTTCTGCTTCTTTTTTCACAGGAGATTTCTCATCCTTCTTCACTTCTTTTTTCTTTATTTCGTCTATCGACCCAATCATATAAAAAGCACTTTCGGGATAGTCCTTAAATTCATCTGCCAGTATGCGTTCGCATCCATCCAATGCATCTTTCAAACTCACCTGTTTTCCTTTAATGCCGCTAAATTGTTCGGTGGCAAAAAATGGCTGTGTAAGAAATCGCTCAATGCGTCTTGCACGGTTTACTACATTTCGATCCTGCACCGATAACTGTTCCATCCCCAGCATAGAAATGATGTCTTTTAATTCTTCATATTGTGCAAGTGTTGCCCGTATTTTCTGTGCAAGATCATAATGTTTTTGTCCAATAATTCCAGGCGTGGCCATTTTTGAATTGGATTGTAACAAGTCGATAGAAGGATACAAACCTTCGCTGGCTTTTTTTCTAGACAGTGCAATGGAGGCAGAAAGATGAGAGAAAGTATGCACTGCAGCAGGATCTGTTAAATCATCTGCAGGAACATAAACCGCCTGTATTGAGGTTATTGAACCGGCATCTGTATAAGCAATGCGTTCTTCCAATTCCGACAACTCTGTTCCCATGGTTGGCTGGTAACCGAGGCGGGAAGGCATTTGTCCCATCAATCCGGATACCTCCATTCCGGCTTGTATAAAACGAAAGATATTATCAATCAATAATAATACATCGCGGTGTTCATCATCCCGAAAATATTCAGCCATCGTAAGTGCCGCATGGCCAACTCTGAAGCGTGCACCCGGCGGTTCATTCATTTGTCCAAATAACATTACCATGTCTTTTAGCAAATCTGCATCTTTCATGGCATTGTACAATTCGTTGCCTTCCCGGCTACGTTCACCAATACCGCAAAACATACTTACACCTTTGTTTTTACCCACCATGTTGTGGATCATCTCAGTAAGCAACACTGTTTTACCTACGCCGGCTCCACCAAATAATCCTGCTTTTCCACCACGTTCCAATGGTACCAATACATCAATGGCTTTAATACCGGTTTCAAAAATTTCTGATTTAACGGCCCGCTTTGATAAGGGTGGCGGAGACTGATGGATATTACGTCGTTCGCCTTCCGGCAATGGATCAAGATGATCTATTGTGTTACCAAAAACGTCAAACATTCTGCCCAGTATATTTTTGCCAACAGGTACGGTCAATTCTTTTCCGTCTGTTTCCACAACCATACCTCTTGCCAATCCCTGCGTAGGATTTAATGCTATGCCCCGTACAGTGTGGTCATCCAGTTGTGATAATACTTCGATAGACACCTGCTTGTTTTTTCCTGAGCGAAGCAAAGTATAAATCGGCGGAAGATTATTATCAAAATTTACATCTACTACGCTGCCTCTGACAGAAATTATTTTTCCGCACTGTATTTTTACTCCAGTATCATCTTTGATTACATTCATATACTATGTGATGGTTGACAGGAATGTTTTATAAAAAAGCCATGAAATAATTAATCATAGGAAATAATAGTTCCTGTGTTGGCCAGGCCGCTGTTTCCTCTTACGTCTCTGGAAGAACGGGCTTTTACGGCATCAACTGCACTGCTTCCTACAGAAGATGGAACAATACCAGTTGACTTTTTAACTGCTTTTTTTTGCTTCTTTTCTGCGGGCTTGCTTTTATCAATACCCTCTTTTTTTAAATCTGTTTTGTTTGCCATTTTTTTAATTTTTAGTTTTTTGATAAATATATATTCCGAAATATTAGCCAGCTTTTTTAGCTAATCCGTTTCTAAAATTTTTTTTTGTTCTTTATATTGTTCGTTTGTTATTTCTCCGGATGCAAAACGCTTTTTCAAAATATCAAGCGGTGTGTCTTTCTTTCTTCTTTCTCCGGGAATACTCCATGGCGTTAAAAAAATCCAGAATATTAAACCCATCCAGATAATCCACCAGATAAAATGCATTCCCCAAAAACCATAATTGTTATACATATTCATAATTTTTTTTGATTAGTGATAAAATACTTATCCATTTTTTTTGCTTCATTAAAAAAGCTTTTTCGATATGATTTCAGCTGTTGCCGGATCAACCAATCCATAATTTTTCGAGACTAATTTTTTGTTTTTGTGATGATACTCCATCCGGTTTAAAAGATGCGAAATAAGTGCAATATGCGTTTCATCTTTATTATCTGCGTTTACAATAAACCAAGGCGCATTTTTAAAATTTGTTTTCAACAACATTTCATCCCGTGCATCAGAATAGTCTTTCCAGTGCTTTTGCGCCACCTCGTCTATCGGGCTAATCTTCCAGTGCTTGAGCGGATCTTTTTTACGATCATCCAACCTTTTTTGCTGTTCGTCTTTACTGATATCCAGGTAATACTTCAATATGATAAAGCCACCCTCAATTAGTCCGTTCTCAAATGATTCAACTTCTGAAAAAAAAGATTTGTATTGTTTGTGGGTGCAAAAGTCCATTACTTTTTCTACGCCCAGGCGATTGTACCAGCTGCGGTTAAAAAGTACGAACTGCCCGGAAACCGGCAGCTGAGCAGTATAACGCTGAAAATACCACTCCCTTTCCTGGAAGTCGGTAGGCTTGCCCAATGCCACCACCCTTGTGTCTCTTGGACTCAGATGTTTGACAATTCTTTTTATCGTTCCGTCTTTACCAGCGGCGTCTCTTCCTTCTAATATTACCAGAAATTTCAAATCGGATGCGATTATTTCTTTTTGCAAGTTCACCAACTCCATGTAAAGCTGGTGCAGTATTTTTTTCTTTTTCGTTTTATCAGTTACGGGCCTGTCCACCTTAGATGTTGTTTCCATTATTTTATTTAAAAATTAAAATAAAAATTATCCTTTTATTCACAAAAATTTCTTTTCAGCTGTTTTAAGAAGTTGAATGCGCTTTTTCAGGATGATTATAATTTGATTCATCAAATGAAGCACCATCTTTTACCGCTGTGGTAGAAATAGTAAGGATAATTTTTGATTGTTCCCAGATGATTTCTTTAATATTTTCTACAGCAACCAACACTTTTTTTCCTCCAATCCAATTATGGGTATCAATAACGAAATATAAAATTTGCCAGGTGGTATCGTCAATAATAAAATCGTTTACATGGCCGGTTTCTCCGTCGCTGGCTTTGATATGATAACCTGTAACCTGGTCTGTGCTCCGTAAATGCAAGTCATCATTTTTATTTTCTGTTTTTGTTGTATTATCTGCGTCTTTTATAATTCTTTCATTAAAAAGAGGCGCTGGCGGCATCACTCCCCACAAGCCTCCCGCATAAAAACCACTTGCCCAATATGGCTGCCAGCTATAGTGCTCGTATAGTTCCATCTCATGCTGGCGGGAAACAGGTTTGTGCATATCTATACGCGGACTATTGCTAACCTGCTCCTTTGTAAGATTCACCGGAATTCCGCTTCCATCCCGATCTGTTTTTTGTAAAGCGACCGGCGAAATAAGTACCGAAAGTCCTGAGAGCCAACCCCCGGTTTTTACCACCAGGAAACGAATAGCAAAACTTTTATCATCAAAATACAGTGCTTGTATTTTTCCTATTTCTCCATCGGTAGCTTCTATACTGCAACCAATTAAACTTTGTAGATTACGTTGCATATAATTTCTGCTTCGTTTTAAATCGTTATAAATATTGACTTTAAAATTATTCTCAGTGAAGGTTTGGATGTTATTTTTATGACTCAGATTCTAAAACCGTACTATTTTCTTTATTTGCCTTTTCCTGACCGATCCCCATGGTTAATGCGGTTAACCCCGCCATGCTACCCAATTGCATGGTATCAACTGCCGAACTTGGTACAATTACAATGGTTGAATTTTGTTTCAATCCTTCATACAACATATTCATTGCCCTTAAATGTAAAGCCACAGGGTTATTTACATAAGTCAATGCGGCTTCTCCAAATTTTTCTGCGATTTGTTTTTCAGACTCTCCTAAAATTACCCTTGCCTGCCGTTCTCTTTCAGCTTGTGCCTGCATAGACATTGCATTCTCTAACGCAGGAGGTATCAACACATCTTTTACCTCAACGGAATTAACATGCACACCCCAGGGTTCTGTACGTTCATCAATAATTGCCTGTAATGTGTGGCTGATTTTATCTCTTCCTTCCAGCATATCTGAAAGCATTGTTTTTCCAATCACATCACGCAGGGCTGTTTGAGACGCCCAGCTAATGGCACTTAGATAATCTGCTACTTCAAGGGCGGCCTTTTGCGGGTCAAGCACTTTCCAAAACAAAACGGCATCTACATCAACCGGCACAGTATCCTTAGTGAGTGTTTTTTCTGCTTTAAAAGATGTGGTGATCACGCGTGTATCAATCCAGTAAGGGATATTATCTATGATAGGAATAATAAAAAATATTCCCGGACCCCTGAGAGATTGAAATTTGCCAAGCCGCAGCACAACGGCTTTATCCCATGGATTAGCAATCTTAATTGCTGAAGATGCAATAAGAGCAATTATAAAAGCCCCGGTTGCAATAATAGCGGATTCGGAGATATTTGATGGGGAATATACGGAGCTTGCCCACATAAAACCAACAACCACAATTAAAATAAATATAAATCCTGAAAATAAATTTTTGCTGTTCATGTTAATTATTATGAAATATTAAAAGACAAATTGTTTTAAAAAATACATGTTTAAAATTGTGATGAGATACCCAAAGATCTTACTTCTTTGAGCCGGGGTTTTAGCTGTTTTTAATGGGGGCGGATTAAGGTTTGTGCAAAAATTACCACTCCTGGTAAAGCAAATAAGCTTGTTAAAATTATCTTGTTCATTTTACTTATTGTGATAAGTATATAGCATATTTGCCGCCAGAACATAATTGTTGCAAATGTGAATTGATAAGTAAACAAAACATACTTGTATATAGGCGGAGAGATGATAATTAGCGCTGCTTCTTTGGCTTACATTATATATAATTGGTAACTATTGTAGAGCCATTACCTCGAAATGGGATATTAGGTTGCCTGTTGAAAATACCAACAATGCCGATCTCCCTTCCGCCATTCATTTTATGTTTAAATTTCCGTCTCAGGATAAGCGCAGTGATCCTGAATTTGACATTTGGGGATGCATTAAATTTCGACTAAATTTTCTTTATTTCTGTTTTTCACTGAGTCGATCGTTAGGTAAATTACGGCAGCTATTATTACAACAAAAAATACAATATTTATTACAGCCACTGAAATTCCCAATCCACCATTTGCATGTGGTTGAATAAATAAATCACCTAGGGAAGCACCAATGGGTCTGGTAACGATAAATGCTATCCAAAATGCCAATACTCCGTTTATTATTTTATAGTAGTATAAAATACCAGAAAGAATAAAAATTGAACCAAAAAGAATGAAGGAGTTTAAATAACCAAAATTCAGGTGTTCTGATATCGTGTCGCCTATACCTGTTCCCAAAGCAAATGTGGTTAAAACAATTAACCAATAAAAAATTTCTCTATCATCATTATTTATGGAATGGATTGAAAGGGTATGTTCTTTTTTATACCAAAAATAAAATAACAATCCCATTGCAATAGTGAAAATCACATCTAGTATAAGCAAAGAAACATGTAGTTTTTCAACCAAAAGATCGGTTATCAGCGTTCCTTCAATGCTCATCATCACAATTAATAACCAGTAGGAAGGTGGAAAATATTTTTTTTGCCTGAAATTCCAAAAAGTGACTCCAATTGTAATAACACCCATTACAATGGCAGTTACTGTTAAGCCAAAATTTAAATTTACCGAAACATAATCAGCTGCTGTTTCACCTACGGTTGTTGAAAATATTTTTACAACCCAAAATAACACACCTAAACTGGCAACTCTATTTAATAATTCTCTCTTCATAATATAACTTTTCAAACTTATTATAATTTTAATCAGCTCAAATATTCAATGGCTTATGCTTCTTTAATAAAGTTACCTTCCTTATCAAATATCAATTCTTTTCCTCCTTTCATTTCTGCTTCATAAGTAATAGTTCCACTTGCATCAGTTACTAAACCGGCCTCCATAATTTTCACATTTGCCCTGTTTGTTTTGATATACGCTAAAGCTTTGGCTGGTAATTTATTTATAGAAATTGCTTTCACAAGTTCTATAAAGGTTCCTGTTGGTGTAAATAAAGCGGAATTGTCTTCACCTGATTTACCACCCCAATTTGCTTCATAATTGGCTTTCTCTTTTTCCCAGGCAACTTTAAGTTTACCTGATGCCGGATACCTTGCTAAAAATGCAGAGGTAACTACTTTGGGTACATTGGCTGTTTTTAAATCTTGTGCATATGCGCTAACAAATAAAAAGCTGGAGATCATAATCGTAGTCAGATATTTTTTCATTTTTTT
>NZ_JACMOO010000308.1 GCF_014377975.1 Ferruginibacter sp. | reverse complement strand
CTGCAGCGGAACATTGGCAAGTTCTTTTATTGCTTTCAGTTTTTCATTTCGTTTTGCATCCTGTTTGCCCATGGGGCTCTGCAATTTTGTTTGATAGTTGATATAATCCAGGTCGCCCAAATCCCGGTAAAAACCATTGGTAACCATCAGGTCTTTATCACCATCATTGTCATAATCTGCCCACAGGGCACTCCAGCTCCAGTCAGTACTGCTAACGCCTGCAAGAAAACTTATATCACTGAAAGAAACCTCACCCCGCCCGCCTCCAAAAGGAGCGGGAGAAAGGCCGTTATTTAACTGTAATGCATTTCTTGTGTACTGTGGCTCGTAACCTTTTTGCAATGACAACTGAAATTTATCATAACCTGCCGGAGGTATAATCATCTTGCGACGATAGTTCCCTTCGGGCAACATATCCAGCGTATAAATATCAGGGCGGCCATCATTGTTAACATCAGCAATATCATTTCCCATCGATGCAAAGCTGGTGTGCTTTAGGGATGCGGCCGTTTTATCGCTAAAGGTTCCATTGCCGTTATTGATGTATAAAATATCATTGGTCAAAAAATCATTCGATATATAAATGTCCGGCCAGCCATCGCCATTTACATCGCTGACAGCGGCTCCCAAACTGTATCCTTCAATTAATATGCCTGCTGCTTTGGACACATCTGTAAAAGTGACCTCACCCCTACCCTCTTTTATTGAAGCGGGAGAAGGGCCATTATTCCGGTATAAAATATCCGTGCCTGCCGATTCTCCGTTCACCATTCTTTCCCGGATGCTGTTTACCCCCGTAACCATTTCATTGGCGGGGTTTGTAATTAAAAAAAGATCAAGATCTCCATCCTTATCATAATCAAAAAAAGAAGCATTCATGGTTTGTCTTGTTTCTGCAATGCCATATTTTTCGGCACTTTCGGTAAACGTTTCGTTCTTATTATTTATATACAACAGGTTATGCATATCCCCAAACTTTGGACTGCCAGCAACGTTTACATAAATATCCAAAAAGCCATCCCCATTAATATCAACCATAGAAACGCCGGTACACCAGCGATTGGTGATAAGCCCTGCTTTTTCTGTAATATCTTCAAATTTAAATTTGCCTTTATTCAGGTACAATTTGCAGGATGTTTGGTTGGCGCTAAAATATAAATCAACCAACCCATCATTATTAATATCGCCTGCAGCAACGCCTGCGCCTGTATAAATATTCATGTACTCCAGCACATTGTATTTATCATTTTCGGCTACTTTATTATTGAAATGAATACCGGTTAATGAAGAAGAAACAGATTCAAATAAAACGGGTTTATGATTGCAGGATGTACAAAAAAAAAGCATTGCTGTAAAAATAAATCCTGGTAAGAAACTACTATTTTTTTTGAGCCCGGCTGAGAAGCCTTGTGGTACTTCATTGGCGTCGCACACTTCTACATTTTCTTCTTTACTCAACATTTGTATCAATGGTAAGTGAGCACAGCAGCCATTGCCAATAGGAATATAGTAAACAAATATTTTCAAAAGTTAAGTTGTCTTTTGTTTCCCAGGTTATTAAAAATTGTCACCGACTTTATATTGGGTGCAATGGTCATGTGCCGCCCGGATTGTGAAAGATAGGAACTGCCATAATAAAATTCCTGCCGGTATTGTTTTCCACTTTTTAATGTCACCAATGCAAAGGCATCATCCCGGTTTAG
>NZ_JACMOO010000307.1 GCF_014377975.1 Ferruginibacter sp. | reverse complement strand
TAATCCAAAGGTTGCCACCTCTGGGTCAGTAAAGGTCACCCAGGACATAGAATCATTGATCAGTTTTTTCTTAAAAGGAGAAAAGAAATTGTTGAGTAACAATCTTGCATGCGCTTCCGCAGCATGAGAGAATTGAAGGCCGCCGGCAACATCACCGCAAACAAAAACGTTTTTATTAGTGGTCTGTAAATATTTATTGGTAACTATTTTGTTTTCATTCACTGTTACATTAGCGCTTTCTAATTGCAAACCTTCTATGTTTAACTGCCTCCCTACGCCTGCAAATACAGCATCAAATTGTATGTTTATTTTGCCCCTGTTTTTTAAGCTTACGGTGGCTTCATTTCCAGTTAAGAACTGGTCTATTTCGGCATTCAATAAGATGTCAATACCTTCTTTTTTCAATCTTTCTAATAGGATATCGGTAATTGCTTTATCGTCGTGTTCTAAAATGCTATCCCCATTATGTATTATAGTAACCTTGCTTCCCAACCTGCTCATGATTTGTGCCATCTCAATACCTATGGGCCCTCCGCCAACTACTAATAATCTGCCCGGTAATATATAAAGATGAAAGATATTTTCGTTGTCGAAGTACCGTACTTTTTCAATGCCTTGTGCCTGGAGTTTGCGTGGGCTGGAGCCTGTTGCGATAACAATTTTCTTTCCGATATATTGTTCTCCTGCTACTTCAATTTCATTTTTACCTGTAAAATGCGCTGCTCCCAATGCAACATCAACTCCTTGTTTTTTAAGCCAGCC
Organism: Ferruginibacter sp.; assembly: GCF_014377975.1. Lineage (GTDB taxonomy): Bacteria > Bacteroidota > Bacteroidia > Chitinophagales > Chitinophagaceae > Ferruginibacter. Next base: position 3,996 of record NZ_JACMOO010000307.1, on the reverse strand, counting down.
AGCATTTTCATGTTCCCTTATAAGCTCCTGTCTTTCGTACACATAACTTATTGCCTTTTGCATGTCAATTGTGCCGGTCAGGTTAAGACCGAAATTTGCTGCTTCTTTTGCCTGGTGAGCAATCCTGGCAACATGAATCAACGCCTTGCTTGGCACACAACCATCATTAAGGCAATCGCCGCCAATGGAATGATCAGATTTGGAAACCATCAGCACCTGAAAACCTGCCTTTGCCATAAACAATCCTATAGTAAGCCCGCCAGAGCCGCAGCCAATGATGATGATGTCGTATTTTTTTTGATGCATAAAGTTGGGGACGTAGGTGTATTAAAAACCTGACAGAATTATTTTAATAAATTATCAGGCTATGGTGATTTATGTTTGATAAAAATTGAAAATACTCATACTGATTTTTCTTTTTATTGTAAGGCACCCTATTATTTATTATCTGATACAAATGTATAATCTCCCGATCCCAATTCAACAACAGCATATCCTTTTATGTATCGCAGTAATTTAATTTCATTTGATGAAACAATACTTTTTCCGCCTTCTGTAATAACTGCATTTTCCTTAGCAGGCAACCAAATCTCCGCGGTAGTATTTACAGGTATAGTAACCTGTAATTGAAAACGGTTGCCTTCTTTTTTCCAATCGCTTTTTATTAATCCATATATTGATTGATACGTACCCTTTGCCCAGGTAAGTTCTGCGGGTTGTGGTTTGATGATAATTTTTTTGAAGCCTGGCATTGCGGCGTTTATACCTAACAGTGATTTATAAAACCATTCATCTACCGAACCAAACATGGGATGGTTGTAAGAACTGGATGCTGGCTTGGCCCACGACTCCCACAAAGTGGTAGCCTCATTAGCCAGCATATAACCCCAACCCGGAAAAGTTTTCTGGTTGGCAATGCTGTAGGCTAACCCATTATCATCATTTTGGGCCAGTACATCAAATAGCATCATAGTACCAAAAATGCCGGTCGACAAATGCCCATTATGCCGTTCAATTTCTTTAAGCAATGCATTGAAAGTATTTTCTTTTTCTGGCGATAAATTATACCACAAGGCAAAAACCTGGGCTGCTTGTGTAGCATTATCAAACCTGCCAGTAGTGGGTACCAGGTATTTTTCAATAATAGCGTTTTTTATAGTTTGGGCGAGTTGAGCGTATTCTACCGAATCGCCTGTTTTATTGAGGATGCCCGCAAATTCAGTTGCCAGTAAAACATGGTGATAATAAAAACACGCCGCAGAAAATGCTTCTGCCTTTGGGTCTAAGGCTTCATGGTCTCCAATATCCCAATGATACAAACCTTGTATAGCATTCTTTTGAAGAAAATCCAGTTGCTTTTTAAATGCAGGATATTGCTGTGCAATATTTCTTTTATCCCCATATTGGTCATAGAGTTTTTTTTGTAAATAACAAAAAGCCAGTTGCCAACCCAACGGCCCGGACTGCCCACCGTAGCCTCGGTCTGCAATGCCGGTAGAGGGCGCAATTTCTGTTAAGCCCCCATCTGGTTGTTGGTCGTTGGCAAAATCCTGGATTGTTTTTGTATAAAAATTGGCCATATTGTAATTGTAACAATAAGCTCCGGCTGTGGCTACAATATCTGCGCCATAGCCCATCTTTTCCCTGCCAGGGCAATCAGATTGTATACTAAAAATATTGCTTAAAAAAGTCCACTTTATAGTTGAGTGCAAACTGTTGAACATATCATTGGAGCAACTAAATTCTCCATCCTTTTCTACATCGCTGTTCATGCGTAAGCCTTCAATATTTTGCAATGTTAGCTTGCTTGGCCAGCCGGTTATTTCTACATACCTAAACGCATGAAATGTAAACCGGGGGTTCCACACTTCTACCCCAGAACCTTTTAAAATATACTCATCCTGCTGCCAGGCGGTTTTGGGTGCGCCCGGACCGCCGTTTATATTCCACACTTCTTTAATAGCCCCTGCAGTGGTGGTCATCCAGTTTAACGATCCATCGGCATGCAATATTTCGGCGTACCGCATACTTACTTTTGTACCTGCTGCTCCGCTCACTTTTATCCTTGCTACGCCAGCAAAATTTTGCCCCATGTCAACAATAAAAGTGTCTTTACCACTTTCATGCATACTTACGGGTTGTATTACTTTGGTAATCCGGATGGGTGCTTGCATTTGTGCTGATAAAATACCTGATGGGCCATCTGTTACTGTTGCATTTTTCCAACCGGTTTTATCTGTAAACTTTTTTTCTAAACGGGCATCATACTTTTCGCCGAGGTATACATTATTTATAATCACTGGCCCCTTGGCTGTTTGCCAGCTTTCATCGGTAGCAATTGTTTCGTTAGTGCCATCTGTGTATATTAATAACACTTGCGCCTTTACACAAGGCCGGCCAGTTTGTTGTACTTCCCTCAAATTAAAACGCCCAAATAACCTCAATGGCAGTGGATTGTACCAACCATTTCCCAGCAGTATACAAATAGTATTTTCTAATTTATTATTGAATGAATTGGTTACATCATAGGTTACATACAGCACTTCTTTTTTATAAGCCGTAAACCCGGGGTCCAGCAAATGGTCGCCAATTTTTTTGTTGTTGATATATACTTCCGAATAACCAAGCCCGGAAATATATAATCTTGCCGAAACTATTTTTTTATGGATGATAATTTGCTTTTTAAACAATGGCATAGCATCCTCTTTATAAAAACCCTCATCTTTTTCAAATTGTTTACTGCCATCACCTATCCATTTTGCCTGCCAGTCGCTTCCCTGTAAAGCGGCAGTTTCAAAAGTTGATATCGCACTCCATAGGGATGCCTCGCCGTTTTTATCGTATACTTTTACCCGCCAAAAATATTTGGTAAAAGGCTGCAGCAATTTTCCTGAGTATATAATATGAATGTTATCAGCAGAAAGTATTTTACCTGTTTGCCAATTATTTCCCTTCAATAATTTTATTTCTTTTTCATCGTTGCTAACTATTACTTCATAGGCGGTTTGCAACTGGTTTCTTTCCTTACTAGTAAAATTCCAGCTAAGCCTGGGCTTGGCAATATCAATGCCTAAAGGATTTTGAAGATACTCGCAAGTAAGCATACCGGGCTGGATGGTAGTATTGCAAAAACCTGCTGCGAGAACATGCAACAAAACTAATAGTATTGCTATTTGGCGGGGCATAAAATCCACGACGGAAAATTTCTGTTGCAAGCGCATAACGTTAAGCGATAATGGTATAAAAATATGGTGTACGTAAATATAGAAAATAATAAAAACAAAACCTGCTGTACTTTATTGATCCTTAAAATTTCTTTAGCCTTACAAAAAATTAGTTTGATTGTAGTTTAAAAACAAAATTAGAGGATCAAATAATTATAGCCTACGCTCATCGATCTTTATACAATTTTAATGGTGCAGATATTGCCGTGCTTGCGAAGTGGCGGAAATAATTTGTGCCTGTACTTTTAATTTTTTTTATTGAAGATGAGGCGTAGCAGGTATTTATAAAGTAATTAAATTCCGTTTACTTTGTTACAGGCTTGTTATAATAGGGCTACATAACCGCTGACCCCTGCGGGAAATTTTGACATGTTTGAATAATTTTCTTTTATTAATTCGGCAAACAATAGCATCTTTTTTAACGATAGGCACTTTAAAACTTTAAGATTACTATACAAAAAGTAATACAATTATGAAGCGTATCATTCTTTCGTTTCTTGCAAGTTTATTTTTGTCTTCCGGCCATTTTGATAAAAAAGCCACTGTGCAAAAACTTCCTGATACGCTTGCAGAAGAGGTAAAAAATGAAACGCTCAGAACCTGGGATGCCTACACAAAATATGCCTGGCCACACGATGGCTTATTACCTATTTCAAAACCCTATCATGACTGGTATTCCGAATCAATTAATATGTCACCTATTGATGCCTATAGTAATACTTCAATGGACAAGGGCAGTATAGAAAACAGAAATGGTGTAATGAGGAGACCT
>NZ_JACMOO010000306.1 GCF_014377975.1 Ferruginibacter sp. | reverse complement strand
TGCTACTGAAATAGCAAACCCAATCAGGGTCATCATGCCGGGATTTTTATCCTTTAATTCAGTTACAAGGCCCTTTAAAAAAGGCCAGCCTCCATAAATAAACACTACGGTTGATAAACCAAACAAAATATAAGAAGAACCCGCAAACTGCCAATCCACTCCCATAAACTGCTGTATCATGGTTGATAACAGCATGATGGGAATAGTTAATCCCAGCACTATATAAAAACGCTTTTTAAAATCAGCAATCATCATTGCATGATGGTCATGCCCGGCGTGGCCCATTGATGGATTATCACTATGTTTCATGTCGTTGTGGCTCATCTTAGAGTGGTCCATTTTACTATGGTCGTCCGATTTTGGGTCTTCCATCTTCGAGTGGTCCATTTTTGAATGATCCATCTTACTGTGATCCATACCGGAACTATCTTCCTCTTTCTTCTCCTCAATTGCAGTTGGGTTGGTTTCAGAATTGTTTTTTTCCTCCGTCGGTTTAACTTCAGTTAACTTTTCTTCTTCTTTTTCTTTCTCTGGTTCGACTGCCGTGTCGGTCGGCGGAGTAGCGTCAGTATTTTCCGTGTTTGCCGGAGATTTCGTTTCAGCTTTGCCCTTTCCATCCTGCGGTTCAACAACAACTGACTTTTCTTCCTCTTTTCTTTTTGCTGGTTCTACTGCCGTGTCGGTCGGCGGAGTCATGTCAGGGTTTTCCGCTTTTACCGGGGATTTGGTTTCAGGTTTGTCCTTTTCTTCCGGGGGTTTTTCAGAAGGCGGAGTTGCCGATGCTTCGGCTTTCACTTTTGCAGGCTTGTCGGTCGATTGTTCTTGGGCAAAAGATTCATAACTTCTTTGCCGTACAGCTGATTTAATATCTGCAACATCAAGGTGGGTTTCATCGTAGCGTACAGTAGCATTTTCAGCAGCGAAATTCACAGTAACACTTTCTACACCCGGCACTTCACTGATGTGTTTTTCCACTTCCTCTACTCTCCATACTGATAGCATGTCGTGTATATTAATATTGCTTGTTTTCATAAACTTTCATTGTTTTATAATTTTGAATTGTTGTTATATAATCCCTGTATTGCTTAATGACTGTTTCTCTAATTTTTCTCAAATTTTTTTAAGTAATAAAAGCTTAGAAAATAGATTAGCAAAGGCAGGACCATAAATTGCAATACGGGAGAAATCCCAACATTAATAACAGGAATGATGGGCATTGAACCGGAATAAGCCCATGTCCCTATCGATAAATGCCGAATTTCTGCCAACACAGCACCTGTTCCACCTATCAAAATCACCATTACGATACGATTCCATTTTTGATGTTCTATCCAAAACAAATTTCTAAATATAACCGCAAAGCCAAAGTAGAGCAGCAGAACCATAATCGCATCGGCTAGGGAGGCCAAAGCACAAAAAGCTATATGCCCAATACTGTAAAATGAATCTTTATAAAGAGGAATTTGAATTAACTCCCATGCAAAATTCAGCAGAAAAGACAGAACAATTATAATGATAACAAATTTATTGAACGCATTCTTATCAGTCGCTTTTTTTAAAAAAGAGAAATATAAAATGCCCGTTAAAATCAGAGCGATAACCGGAACTAAAAAAATTATAGGTTTCAAATTATTCATCTGCTTGATAATTATCAGCGTTTATTAAAATTATTTTTTGTCATTTTACCATGTTTATTTTTGAGCTTTAAAATCATCTTTCCCATCGAGGCATCATATTCTCACAGCATCGCTGTATGTAACCATCCGCCCTTAAACCCTGCCCTTTGTAGTCCCTTAACGAGATAAGGACACCGCTTCATCAGTTTCCAAATAAAATGGGAACGATAGTTTTCAATCATCAGAATAATTGGGCCCTGATTAATTCCGAAATGCCAGGGTGAAACCCACCATCCATAAGGATTTCCGGGTTCTCCGGGATGTGAAGGATTGAAAGATGCTTTGAACCCATAAGAATTAAACTGCGTCATCTTGGCCTGATGAATGCAATGGTTTAGTGCTGGCATAACTATTTCGGGTGCGAATGGCAACGATGCTGTTAATGCCCAAGGCGAAAGCGTTCCATCATCCGGTCCGTAGGGTACGCCCCGCCCCACATAATCGAAAAATTCCCGTTCGATACCGTTAATTTTAATATTGCCCGGGCCCGGGCCTTCGCTTGCCGTAATTCCCCAGGCATAATGGCCATAGTCCTTGAACTTGAGTGGATTGTTTATTGCATACTGCTGTTGCACGTAAGTTGCACGTCGGCTATTCTCAAAATAATCACTATTTTTTTTACGCATGAAGTCATCCTGAATACCACGAAAGTCGATCCATACATGCGATAACTGGTGAATGAACAATGGCCCGGCATACAGATATTCATATCCGTAAATTTCTTCCCACCGGTAAGTGGAAGTCCAGGCATTATAACTACTTACCGGCAATGGATAAGTTGGCGAACCGAGTGCCAGTATGTATAACAGCAGTGCTTCGTCATATCCCTCCCAACGGTAAGGAAGAAAACCGCTTTCCGGTTTCCAGCCATGTGTGAGCGTTTCTCCCTTGTTTTGCGCCCATTGCCAATCGGTCCTTTGGCAAAGTGCATCAGCAAGCTTGCGGATCTCTGCTTCATCATCTGTATCAGCATCGAAATAAATTCCCGCTGTTAATGCACCGGCCAACAAAAACGCAGTATCTACTGTAGATAATTCGCAATCCCATAAACGACGCCCGGTCTTCATATCAAGAAAATGATAATAAAAACCTTTATAGCCTGTTGCGTCATGTTCGGGCCCCTGCGGACTGTTCCAAAAGAAACGCAACGTAGCAAGTGTTTTTTCAACTGCTTTAGCCCTTGACATAAATCCCCGTTTAACGCCAACCGGGTAACAGGCCAATGCCAGTCCTGTTGAGGCAATGCTGGCAGGCCAGTCCGGAGCAGTCTTGTCAATCACCAATCCATTTGCAGGGTTAGTTTCATGTAGGAAATAACCAAAAGTTTCCTTTTGGAGATTTTCCAATGTATCAATGTCCTGCGTGTTATTGCTCATACCTGAACCCCTCCTTTCGCCTGTTTAAATATTTTATTTTCAAGAATTTTTTTCTATTAATTCCATACCGCACTTTGGGCATTTCCCTGGCTTATCTGAAACCACTTCCGGATGCATTGAACAGGTGTAGGTTTTCGTAGCTTCCGCATTTTGATTTTTTGCAGTATCGGGATTGCCTTGATCATTTGTAGTTTTTTGCATTTTACTTTTATTTTATTTGTGAAAGGATTTACTGTGATGCTGCGTAATATTTTATTTTAATGTATTTTTTTAGCTTCACTGTTGCCCGCCCAGATTGTTTGTTTGCAACTTTCTTTTTAGAGTCTACAATTTTCAGTTCATTAATAAAATGACTGTTTAATTCCTAAACTGGCATTTGTTTTCTGGATTGATTTTAACGCATCATTTTCAATGCCTGTCAATGCCCTTATCGCATCAATGGTTTCCGGTATTACGATGGCCTGGTTATCTACCACATAAGCATAAAACAATTCATCCCCCACTACTTTCAACATATCTTTCCATAGCGCCACTTCATACATGTCGCCATAAGGGCGGTTAAGCGACAACATTAATTCTTTGATGGAATTATTTGCTGGCAACCCATCCCCATAATTGATCATAGCTATTCGTGAGGATTTATCAAATGCGTCCAGCACTTCTTCTTTTGTTGCGTTTTTTGTGAGCGTCACATTCCAGTAATGCAGATGGCTTAAGGTTTCCGGCACTTTAACCGCTGCTGTAATCACATCCAGCGAGGGGTCAACACTTTGAGCATCCGGCCCCTGGTGACTCGGTATATCTTTTTCGGGCAACAATGTATTCATAATTCCACCCAGGTGGCTTTCCCAGGGATCGGTTGCCCTGCGAAGCAAAGTGCCTCTTGCTTTTTTTAATAAGCCCGCGTTTTTTAACGCCGTAAGGGTTCTGATAATAGAAGTTGTATTACAGGAAACCACCCGGGTACTGTCGAGCCCTAAAGCTGTTTCATAATTATTTTCGGCACTGAAAGAATGCCCGGTTGTTTCATGTTTTTCTCCACCCTGCACAATAAATTTTTTATTCAACTTCCTGTATTGTGTAATATTTTGTGCGGCGATTTTTTTCGGTGTGCAGTCCACTATAATATCAGCAGTTTCTAATAGTTGAATTAAAGTGCCTTCAATTTTAATACCTGCATCTTTCATATTTTTTTGAAATGTTTCATCAAAGGCAAAAACAGGATATTTTCTTTCTTCGGCAATTTTAATACGCCAGTCTGTAATCACATCACAAACACCTGCCAGTTCCATATCATCCTGCATGGTCACCGCATCAGCTACCCTTTTGCCTATTACGCCATATCCGTTTACTGCTACTTTAATTTTTTTCATCTTATTTATTTTTTTATGGTTATAAAATAAATGCCGCTATCAAAAATAAAATGCCTGCAATACCCGCTGCCATAAAATTGTAAGGGTTTAAATATTTTATATATTTTGAATGGTCGGCCCCGGCAATGTTAGACGACATATTGGTCATACCTGCAACAGGTGAAGAAACATCTCCAAAGGTTCCTCCGGTGATTACTGCAGCAACACAAAGCGGAATGCTTGAACTAACCGAAACAGCGAGCATTATTGCAAGGGGCATAATCAATGAAGCCGCTCCCCATCCTGATCCTATAAAATAAGTTACAGCACCCGATAACAAAAAAAGTGAAACAGGAACACTCCATGCTGGCATTGAGTTTCCTACTTGCTGCTTTATGAAAATGCTTAAACCCAAATCCTGTGAAACAACAGCCAGGGGCCAGGCCAATGCAAGAATAACCAACGTCGTGATAATTTCATTTCCACCTGATATGACATCGGCTGTCATTTTTTTTATACTATATTTTTGGAAAAAATAAAATATAGTGGATATCGCTATGCTGATAAAAAGTGCAACCAGCATAGCCCTGTTTGGTTCTGTGTTGGATATTGCTGATATAAAAGAATCGTTGCCCGGTTTATCTTTCCCAAAAAACCAGAAGAAAAAAATACTTAACAATATTACACTCAACAAGGGTACAATAAGATTGATAACCCTTGGCTTTATTATCGGTTTATCCTCTGCCATATCCATCTTCATCCCCCCGTTATCCTTTATACTTTTGGTTTCATTTGTATTGCTGCCAGATTTCTTAAATTGAAAAAAGATGGAAAGAAAAGTTATAACAATTACCGCAATGCTGAAAAATTCAAATGGAATGGCTTTTAGCCAGACTGCATAGGCGGAATTATTTTCTGCAACGCCTGCAGCTTGCAATCCCTGACCAATAATTGCAACATTAAATCCAACGAACGTAGTGGCAATTGGTATCAATTCTACAACAGGGCTGGCTGTATTGTTAAGCATAAATGCCAGCCGTTCTTTTGCAATCTTATTTTTTTCAGCCAGTGAGCGGGTAATGGAACCTGCCCCCACCACTCTAAATCCACAATCAATAAAAGTAACCGGAATCAAAGCCCATACTGTAAAAAAAACACCCTTCTTACTCTCAATATGTTTTTCTGCCAGGTTTGAAAAAGCTTTTATGCCGCCTGATTTTTTTATCAATGCAATTAAACCGCTGAACAGGTACAAAAACAAAAGTACCTGCAAACTATCCTTATCAGTTAATGTTTTAACAACCTGGTCAACGGCAGTTTCAAAACCACCTGAGACAGTTGGATTCAATAGATAGCTTCCCAATAATAATCCGATTAAAAGAGAAGGGATTATTTTTTTAGTCCAGATTGCAATGGCAATCGTAAACAGCGGCGGTAAAATAGAAAGCCAGGCTACTTTATCCATATTGCATTATGATTTTATATTTAATAAAAATTATGAATGATAAAATCTAAGAGCACACTTTTTGATGATTGTTGATCATCATGGTTAACAGAAAAGAACTTCCTTATTTGACAGCAGGTTTACGCTACTTTTATTTTTTCATTCCTTTTAATTTTCATACTGTTTTCGGTTTATCATTTTATGTATTACTTCATGATAAAAAACTTAAAATCTGATCGAAAGTCCGCCGCCACCTCCAAACCTATTGTCGTAACTTCCAAGCAGGGAGAAATTTTTTGACAGTAAATAATTTACTCCGGCACTCCAAACAATTTCTTTGCTAAAATTGATTGATTTAGGAAGTTTGTCCACCCAGCCTACGTCTAATTGGTACTCGTAATACCCAAATGCAGAAAATTTCGGAAATATCATAATTGCTCTCCCCAAACTTACACGAGG
>NZ_JACMOO010000052.1 GCF_014377975.1 Ferruginibacter sp. | reverse complement strand
GTAAAATATAATTGAGAAATGATTAATAAAGCCGTCAAAATAGCTACTATAATTAAAGTTAATTTCATTTTCATTTATTTGGTTACAGTAAAAAACTGTCTCAATGGTTTCTCTTTTTTGTGCGAATTACTACTCAATCTATAGTTATATCCTGATATCCCAACTGCTAAAATTACTGTGATTTTTTAAACTCTTTTTTTTAAACTCAAATAATTTGTTCAGAGCTTTGGGGTTAAAGCCTTCTATCGATGCAACATCTAAGTGCTGCTAAGCTTTACTTCAATTTTTCCAATTACTTTTTTTACGCCAGTTATAATTTTAGCTGCATCCGCTGCTTCTGATTTCTTCATATAGTTTTCAACAACACCCGTTAGTGTTACTACGTTACGTTTAATAGTTACGCCCATTTCGGCACAGTTTCATACTATTTCCCATTTAATGGCATCCTGTTCTCCTTTTTGTACTGCTGCATTATTTTCATTTTATTATAATTTTAAACTACAAACTCATTTTTACAATTGCGTAAAGGCCACTGCATTTTCGCTCCAAACTGTTATATTCCATTACAGGAGTATTTTATTAAACAGTAAAGGTGAGCTTGTAAGGCCTGGAAAGTGTTATACAATAAAAAAAATAAGTTGTATCATTCACACATTCCGGAGGGGATAAATTTGTAGCAATAGTTTTGACCAATAACCTTTAATGAAACAAATAACCAAATCGATACGCCTGGACAGGTTTTAACCTTTAAAAGATGCGATAGACCGATTATCCATCCTGGGTTCAAAAGCTGCTGATACCAAACAACGACTGCAAAATAAATTACCCGGGTACAAACATATATCAATATGCATGAGGAGCTATACCTGAGATATTGGAATGGAAATTGAATGTTAAAAAATACTAAAAAATGAGTATGAAAGAAATACTGATAATACAGTTTGCGGGAGTTATTGGCAGATGCTCATTGTTTATTCATACGTGTATCTAAAAAAGTGGAGTCTATACAAAGGATATTGATAGCTTATGAATGCGCTGCTTTCAGCTTGTATGCCATAAAATGTTCAGTGATATTTTGCATGAATATAAAAATTATGGTGTTTAGTTTTTAAAATTTTCAATGCAGAAACGGTTGCTGTAAAACATTTAGAGCAAATAAAAAGCCGGGCATCAAAACATTTTATTAATATAAAGATTGAACTGATAACAGGAAAGATAAAAAGTAAGCTGGCAAAAATTTATGCGGCAGTATTCTGAAAAAATGATGCTAGTAATGTTAGCTTGGAGCGTTTTGTGATTACCCGGTTATTTTTTAAAATTACAATAGAGTCTGTAATCAATGCGACAAATGCAAGCTTGTATATTACCCACGCACAAAGTCAACAGACGGGATAAACAATAAGGATAATAACAAAATCAGGTGGTATTGAAAGTTTGGCAAAATAAATTTCAGCTCTCTAAAAAGTTTGATATTTTTTTGCTGATTTTTAAAAAAATTTCAGTTTATCGCCAGCTATTTTAAAAATGAAAAAATGGTTAAATTAATTTGTTCAAATAGCCGGCAAAATAGTTAACTTATAATACTAACAATCATTCCAATTTACGGTTAACGCCTTGTTTAGCAGATTATTTCAATGCACTCAAAAATAAAATTACAATCATGCAAAAAATCCTTGTTACCACCGATTTCTCGACCAACTCTACAGCGGGTTTCCGGTTCGCTATCCAGTTAGCTTCTCAGCATAAATATGAGTTGACATTTCTTCATTGTTACCATATTATAAAACCCATTTCATGGAGTATAGCAAAAGCTGATGCTTACGAAAAAGCAGCATCAGGTAAAATACAAATTAAACTCGATCTCTTTGTTGACAAAATTTATAAGAAACAGAACATTGTTCCTGAAAATATAAAGTGCGTAGTAAAAAGTTCAGTGATGATTGACGCAAGCATCAGGGAATATGCCTGCCAAAATAATTTCAGTTATATCTGTATCGGCACAAGAGGTGCCGGAAAGTTTCAACGAATATTCGGCACCAACACTTCTAATCTCATTAATTTTTCCGATGTTCCCGTAATTGCCGTTCCCAGTTCTTATCGCGCAAAAAAAATAATGAATATCATCTATGCGTCCGATTTAATTAACCTGGAAAAGGAATTAAAGAAAGTAGTTGATTTTTCAAAATCTTTACACGCAAAAGTGGAGTTATTACATTTTATCTCGCCGGAAGAGAAATCTACAAATTCTAAAATAATCGAAATGGCAGTTAAAACTCTTTCAAAGTATGATGTAAAACTGCAACTGGAAAAACCAAAATCGATTGAATCACTTATTTCAAATCTTCAATCAGCTATCAAAAAATCCAAACCATCTATGGTGATAATGTTCACGCAGCAAAACAGAACATTTTTTGAAAAATTATTTCTCTCTAGTAAATCAGCCGGGTATTCCTTCGATATAAAAGTTCCACTACTTGTTTTCAGCAAACTATAACAATGTGTTTTTTAGCAATCCTTCTAATAATTACCGGTTATTTCCAGAATATGAATTACTAAATATTTTGAACTATACCTGAAGGTTATCAAAGCAAATTTTTAAAAAAATGGCTGCATATAATGTCGATATAAAAGGTTTAACGAATGAGCAGGTATTAATTTCAAGGGAAAAATACGGACAAAACATCTTACACTACAAACAGGAAAACAGTGTTTTAGATGCTTTAGTAAATTTGGTAAAAGAGCCAATGATTATTTTATTATTAGTGGCTGCGCTGATTTATTTTGTAAGTGGAAAAACAGGCGATGGAATTTTCCTTTCGTCGGCTATTGTTATAGTTTCAGCTATTTCTTTGTTCCAGGATTCAAGAAGCCGTAATGCTTTGCAAAAATTAAAAAACCTTAAACAACCCAATTGCAAAGTAATCAGGAATGGTTTTACAGCAGAAATAAAAAGTGAAGATTTAGTTGTTGGAGATAGTTTGATAGTGGAAGAAGGAACTTTAATTACAGCCGATGGAATGATCGTTCATTCCAATGATTTTTCAGTAAATGAATCTATTCTCACGGGAGAATCTTTTCCTGTTTTTAAAGATAAAACAACAGAAGATAATTTGATTTTTAAAGGCACGACTGTTGTAAGTGGCCTGGCAATTGTAACCATTTCAAATATAGCCAACGAAACCAGGTTGGGTAAAATTGGTAAAAGTCTCGAAAGCATTAAAGAAGAAAAAACACCATTAGAATTGCAAATCAGCAATTTTGTAAAAAAGTTAATTATTGCCGGTGCCATCGTTTTTTTAGTGGTATGGGCTATCAATTATTTTCGTTCGCATAATTTGTTGGATAGTTTGCTAAAGGCGCTTACGCTGGCTATGAGTATTTTACCCGAAGAAATTCCGATGGCATTTACCACCTTTATGGCTATTGGTGCCTGGCGGTTAATGAAAATGGGAATTTTGGTTAAGCAAATGAAAACGGTAGAAACATTGGGATCTGCAACTGTTATTTGTACAGACAAAACAGGAACCATCACCGAAAACAAAATGAGTTTGGCAAAAGTATATGCGGTGACTTCAAAAAAAATTACTACTCCAGATGAAGCAAATAACGATGAGAAAGCGTTGATAGAAATAGCTATGTGGGCAAGCGAACCGATTCCGTTTGACCCAATGGAAGTAGAGTTGCATAAGGCTTACAGTAATTTTGATACAGAAAATGTACGGTCTGGTTTTAAATTAATTTACGAATATCCTTTGGGAGGAAAGCCACCAATGATGACGCATATTTTTGAAAACAATGCCGGTAAAAGAATTATAGCTGCCAAAGGTGCCCCCGAAGCGTTGATGAATGTTTGTATTTTGTCACAGGAAGAAACACAACAAATTGAAAAAGTTATACGAACCATAACCAATGAAGGATACAGGGTTTTAGGTGTTGGCGAAAGTGATTTTACAGGTAGTAATTTTCCGAAAACACAGCAGGAGTTTCAATTTAAATTTAAAGGTATCGTAGCTTTTTACGACCCGCCAAAAAAGAATATCGAAACCGTTTTAAAACATTTTTATAAAGCTGGTATTTCAGTAAAAATAATTACAGGCGATAATGCCGCAACAACCAAGGCTATTGCTAAACAAATTGCATTTAAAGATTTTGAACATAGTTTAACAGGAGATGAACTGATGAAATTGCCGGATGCAGCACTGGAGGAAAAAGTGATGCAGATAAATATTTTTACAAGAATGTTTCCGGAAGCAAAACTAAGAATAATCAATGCTTTAAAAGCGCGAAATCAAATTGTGGCAATGACAGGCGATGGTGTAAATGACGGGCCTGCTTTGAAAGCTGCACATATCGGCATCGCTATGGGGAAAAAAGGAACTGAAATAGCCAAACAGGCCGCCTCGCTTATTTTGTTAGAAGATGACTTATCAAAAATGGTGGATGCTGTAGCCATGGGTCGGAAAATTTATACCAACCTCAAAAAAGCAATTCAGTACATTATCTCCATTCATATACCAATAATTTTAACGGTCTTTATTCCTTTAGCTTCAGGCTGGATTTATCCAAATATATTTTCACCCGTCCACATTATTTTTTTAGAGTTGATTATGGGACCAACCTGCTCTATCGCTTTTGAAAACGAGCCGATGGAGCGTAACGCTATGTGTAAAAAGCCACGACCATTTTCATCTTCTTTTTTCAACTGGAAGGAATTAACCATAAGCGTTATACAGGGGTTAGCCATTACAGCAGGAACATTGTTTGCCTATCAATATTCGGTTTACCGGGGATTTGATGAAGCACATACCCGAACAATTGTATTTACAGTTTTAATAGCTGCCAATGTATTTTTAACACTCGTCAATCGTTCCTTCTACTATTCAATCCTTACTACTTTGATGTATAAAAATAATATCGTTTTGTTCATTATTGCCATTACAATTATTATTACAGGACTATTACTCTGTGTACCAGCATTGACAAATTTCTTTCAATTTGAAACCCTGACTATTTCACAGTTATTTACTTCTATCGCAATAGGTTTTACATCAGTTATTTGGTACGAGATTGTGAAAATAAGAATTAGACTAAAAAGTAATTTCGCTGGTAGTTAAATCACAAAAAAATTAAGGACAAGAATGCGGCAGTGTCAAAATAAATTTTGAGCGGCGTTCTCGCATTTGCTTCTAATGTGCAGTTTTATTGGTTCAGTTACTACATCTTTTGATATACTTATTTTTTCAGTTGATGAAATTTTAATTTGTGGATTTTTACTTTGTATAATAATTCCCTTTTTGTACTAAATACCTGCACTGCATTATATAGTAAAATGATAAAAAGATTTGGAGTGATGTGGTACTTGTTTTTAATATTAGGTATGTTGTATTCGTAATCTTCAATTATGTTGTACAACTAGCCACAATGAGTTCTATTACAGGTAAAGGAGATCGGGATGAAACTGAAAATTGCAGTCAAAATTTACATTCCCTTTTTCGGGATTTTGATTCAGTAGATTATTTATTTATGGGGCTGCCTACTTTATCTGCTGTTCCTGTATATGAAAAAAAGAATATAAAAATGGAGTAAAATTTCTTTTCTGACTGATGCATTTGTTACATCTCTAATTGGTTTTATTTATTTGTAACCAATATTTTCCGATAGGTTATTGATGCTGGTCTTGGTGTAAGCAAGCACCGCACCAATAGAGATGTTTATGCTTATAATAATATTTAAAATAAAGTAAAATTGTATGGAAAGGCAAATTACAATAATGATAGTTGCAATAACGATACTTTCTATATTCTGTGAGCCTGCACTTATTTATTTATCATCAGGCCAGGATATCTAACATGGGGGGCTTTGCAAAAAGAAGTTGCATTAAGGATGCCCGGCGATAACCATGAAATAAAAGCAAGCTTTACTGCGACATGATTTATAACATCCAATGCATCACCGAACTTTATATGCATGTAGATTATTTGGTAAAATGAGTGTACTATCTGGTAACGATAAACTCCTTACCAGAAAGTGGAAAAAAAAATTCTCATGGTAGTAATTTGGAATTATTATAACGTATAAAATAGTTAAAATTGAAAACTTAAAAATCATGACATACATATTAATTTTCATCGCCATTGTTGCAATAATATTCCTTGCAGGAAAAATAAATTTATTTATCAGGTTTAATAAGCAGGTAAAGGATTTGTTTGCTCAGTCTACAGATATTTCCAAACAAAAATTTAGCTATCAACAGCTGGCAGGTTTGCCTGAACCTGTACAGCGATATTTTAAACATGTCTTAAAAGAAGGTCAACCCTGCATCAGTTATGTAAGATTGAAACATAACGGAAAATTTAAAACCGGCTTAAAAAGAGATTGGGTAAATATTACTGGTGAATAATATTTCACTACAGGAAAATCGGGCTTTATCTGGAAAGGTACATCCTCAATGTTTGTCGCCAGGGTTATGTATTTAGCAAATGAAGGAAGATTAATTGCAACAATTTTATCCACTGTTAACGTAGTGAACAGTCATGGAAAACAACAATATGATGAAAGTGAACTATTGCGTTGGCTGTCGGAAAGTGTTTGGTTCCCAACAAATTTATTGCCATCCGTAAATTTGCAATGGACCGCAATTGATACTTTGTCTGCCATACTAAACTTTAACCACAATGGTTTGGCACTATTTTATATAATTAGTTTTAATGAGATTGGAGAGATCATACAAATGGAGACAAAGCGCTACCTGGATGAAAAGAGATTTGAAACATGGATTATAAAACCAGGTAACTATCAAGAAAGAAATGGTATCATTATTCCACTCGAAGCTGAAGTATTTTGGAGATTAAAAGAAGGTGATTTCAGTTATGCAAAATTCAGGGTGCAAACTATGGAGTATGATATTGCGGAAAGATTTTAAAAAAGCCAGGAAAGTGAGGCAGGTAATTAGAAAATTAAAACTATGACAGCAGTGAACGACGGGATATATCCAATAAAAAATACGCAATCGATAAAGGCAGTCGATATTGAAAAGCTGCTGAAGGTAAATGTGCAAACCGGATTACAGGAAAGCAATATCAATGAGCGGATTACAAAGTATGGCTTAAACCGTTATGCAGAGCAAAAGCAAAAAAATATTTTGCTGATTTTGTTTGAACAATTTAAAAGCCCGATAATATTATTGCTCGTTTTAGCTGCAGGTTTTTCTTTTTTCTTTGAGGATTGGATAGAAGGATTTGCCATCATTGGTGTAATTTTTATTACCGCTGTGCTTGGTTTTTTTATGGAATTGCAAGCCCGTAATTCAATAAAGGCTTTAAAAAAAATGGATGTCAGCGTTTCAAAAGTCTGGAGAGATAGTGCTGTTAAAGAAATTCCTTCTGAAAGAATAGTACCTGGAGATATAGTGGTTTTAGAGGCTGGTGATATGGTACCCGCTGATGCAAAATTAATAGTAGTCAATCAGTTTGAAAGTGATGAATCGGCACTAACAGGAGAATCATTACCGGTTGAAAAAAATATTGAAATTATAGAAAGTGATGTTTCCCTTGCTGATAAAATCAATTTAATATTTAAAGGAACTTCCGTTGTAAAAGGCAATGCCAGGGCCATTGTAACCGGTACAGGTCTTAATACCGAATTAGGAAAGATTACGCAATTGGTGGAAACCGAAAAACAGGATAATACCCCTTTAGAAAAGAAACTGCAGGGCCTTACAAAAATTTTAATGGCAGTTACAGCTGCATTTGCAGCCATATTTATTATAACAGGATTACTGCAGGGTAAACAGGTTTACCTCATTGTAGAAACAGCCCTGGCACTGGCCGTTGCTGCTATACCGGAAGGGCTGCCTGTGGTAAGCATTATTGCATTAACTTATGGCATGTTGCGCCTGGCGAGAAAGCACGTGCTGATTAAAAGACTGGCATCGGTAGAAACACTTGGGGGAATCAATATTATTTTTACTGATAAAACCGGTACACTGACAGAAAATAAAATTGATGTAAACAGGATCGTTTTTTTTGATGAAGACATACCGATTAACAAAAGTGGTGAAGCCAGCAGCTCTGCAATTACAAAAAATAAAGCAGCGTTTGATAAGTTATTACTCATTGCTACTTTATGCAACAACGCCGTTAGCAAAGTGGAAGAGAATAAGAAAAAACATTTGGGTGACCCTATTGAAATTGCACTTTTGCAATTTGTACAATCCAGGAAAATTAATGCGGCAGATATAAACAGATCTTATCCCCGTATTGCAGAAGAACCATTCAATTCTGAAACAAAATTAATGGCCACTTTACATAAAAAAGATACGGGTAACTTTGTAGCAGTAAAAGGAGCAGTGGAAGAATTAATAAATAAATGCAGTTTGTATTGTGCGGACGAAAAGGTAATTCCATTAACAGAGGTTGACAAAAAAATATTTTTATATAAAGCAGAAGTTATCCAGGCACAGGGTTCAAAAGTATTGGCATTTGCCTTTAAGGAAGCAGCCAATATCGCTGCCGGCAACTTTTCTTGTAACTTAACGCTTGCTGGTTTAATAGGGTTTTTAGATCCTCCCCGAATGGAAGTGGCCGATGCGTTGCAATCATGCCGGGATGCGGGCATTAAGGTTATTATGATCACAGGAGATCACCCGGCAACAGCGCTCAATATTGCTGAAAAAATAAAGCTTTCAGAAAAAGATAATATTGTTATTAACGGTAAAGAATTAGATGCCGAATTGCCGCAGGAAAAACTATTTGCCGCTACTATTTTTGCAAGGGTTACACCAAAGCAAAAGTTAGACATGGTAAGCCTGTATCAAAAGCAGGGTAATATTGTTGCCATGACGGGTGATGGAATAAACGATGCCCCCGCATTAAAAAAAGCAGATATTGGTATCGCCATGGGCATTAGGGGTACACAGGTAGCTAAAGAAACAGCTGCGATGATTTTAAAAGATGATTCGTTTACTTCTATCGTAGCAGCCATTATGCAGGGCAGGATAATTTTTAAAAATATTAAAAACTTTTTAATGTACCTGCTTTCCTGCAACCTTAGTGAAATATTTA
The DNA here is from genome assembly GCF_014377975.1 of Ferruginibacter sp. Lineage (GTDB taxonomy): Bacteria > Bacteroidota > Bacteroidia > Chitinophagales > Chitinophagaceae > Ferruginibacter. The sequence continues at coordinate 34,752 of NZ_JACMOO010000052.1, read as the reverse complement.
TTGTATTTTTTTATGGATTATTAAATGTTCCATTCTCAGTACTTCCATTACAAATACTTTTCCTCAATTTGGTTACAGATATTTTTCCGGCGCTTGCATTGGGGCTCGGCAAAGGCAATAAATTAATAATGAAAATCCCTCCACGAAATCCGCAGGAGCCTATTATAATTAAAAGAGATTGGTTTACAATAAACGTGTATGCAATATTGTTGGCTTTACCTATTATGCTGGCAACCTGGTATTGCAGCTATTATTTAAAGTACGATGCACAATTGTGTAATAATATTACCTTCTTCAGTCTGGCAATATCACAGTTGTGGCATGTACTAAATTTATCTTCCCGTAACATCTCTTTCTTTAATAATGAAATTACCCGTAATAAATTTATTTGGGCAGCTTTACTATTATGTATTGCAATAATGGCAGTTTTTTATTTCATCAATCCACTTAATAAATATGTCGGATTTCAAATTTTAAGTATAGGTACCTGGTTAATTATAGCTTTTACGAGTATTGCGCCAGTTTTTTTTATTCAGTTGTTTAAGAGGGGTTTTAAAATTATTGATTAGAATGGAAAGGGAATTTTTTCAGGATTTCCGGCGTTATAATAAATAAAAAGACATTACAGGCGTAAATTAAAAAACCTGATAGATACTAAAAAAAATAACATATTTATTCCAATAAAAAGCAGGTCTAATCCGGAGATTAAAAAAAGATGATTTCAGTTATGCAAAAATTAATGTAATAATTAAAGGATACAATAAATAAGAAAAATTCTAAATAATATAGCAGCAACCACCCCCATACTTTCCGGCAGTTTGATAACGGTTATTGGTTTAAAAAACTAAAATATTTCGGCCGTTGGATCATCTGAAGAAAAAGCTGATAAAATTTTAAAACAACCCGTTAATACAGTGAAAGTAACATCACGTTTTTAAAAAGAGGTATTGGTTTTTTTGGACAATACAAAAGTCCGTTCATGTGGATGTTAATAGGGGCGGTTATAATGTCAATCATTTGATTGAAGCGATTGCCATTGCAAAAACGGAAGGAAGTTATCTGAAGGTTTTAAACAAAAAAAATATCCAGATTATTTTAGATTGCTTAAAGCTGCATTCATCCAACAAAAATATGAAGCTTGCTATTCTTCAGATCATGTACTACAGGAATGCAAAAAAAAACGGTGATCGCAATCTCCCAACTGCCTGTTGTAAACTTATAAGAATAGCTGGAAGAACCTACACTAGCCGATGCAATAATGGACAGGATGACAGCAAAAAAGCATTGCCGTGATTTGATAAAAAATCCACAACAAAGAATAAATAAGTTGGTTAAAAAAACGAACAGCGTCTTCATAATTAATAAAAAATTCTTTTATTAACTGACGCCTCCAACAGAATTATCAAATAAAAATAAACCTTACTACCTTTTTGCAGGTAATCCTGCTATTGGAGGTAATAAGGTTGCTATCAAATATTTCCGGGTTCATCTGAAATAACTACAAATTTGCCCGTTAAAATGAAGGAATTATAATTTTTAAAAAGTTATAAAAATGAAAATATCAGCCCGTCTGCTATAGAAACTATCAAGGTCAAAAATCTCAAAAACTAAACTCCGCTATAGCGACCGGTAACTGTACTCTATTTTTTAACCCCGGCTCTTTTTTGCAGAACATCCAATGGCATGGCAATCATTCTGCCAATTGGTTTATTGCCCCTGTAAGTAATTAGTTTTAGCATCACCGCATCTTTTGGTGGCGTAAGTGCTGCGGTATATTTTGGATAAAACTGGTCAGGAAAAGAATTATCAAAACTGTAGTGTATATCTAAACCTTCAATTTCTGTGGCCAGTTCAATTTGCAATTGCCCGTTATTATTAATGGCTGTAAAAATAGGGTCGTACATACTGGGTGCGTATTTTACTTCTTCCAGGTCGTAGCGTTTAAAATGTTGTTCTACTTTTGCAGCAAAACTATTCCAGTTCTTTTTTTCTTTCGGACTCCATACACATTCTGCAATAGCAAAGCCTCTTGGCCAAAGCATGTATTGCATGTGGCGTGTATTGTACAACTGCTCGGACCATAAATTAGCCTGTCCGCCTATGATGTATTTTGCATCTGCTCCTGGGGGAACCGGTTCAAATTCATACGATTTTTTTAAGCGCAGGGTTGCATAAACATGCGGTTCAATAATTTCATCGCCCTGCATATAATCCAGATAAGCATAAGTGGTAGGGCTCATTACTACATCATGTTTTAATTTAGCAGCTTCAATGCCCCCTTTTTCTCCACGCCAGCTCATAACAGCTGCATTGGGAGCCAAACCACCTTCGAGTATCTCATCCCAGCCCATAAATTTCTTACCTTTACTTTCAACGATAGTCTCTAATCTTTTTTCAAAATAGCTCTGTACTTCTTCCATTGTTTTCAATCCTTCTTTTTGCATCAGTGCTTTAATAGCATCACTCTTTTCCCAAAAGTTTTTAGGGCATTCATCCCCGCCAACATGTATGTATTCAAAAGGAAAAAGTGCAGCAATTTCTGTCATTACCTTGTCTAAAAAAACATATACTTTTTCGTTGGCCGGGCAAAGTGTATTATCCTTAAGTGCAATCGGCGGTGCACCGTGCGACCAATCCATAAAACTTTCTCCTGCAATTACATCATACTTATCAGCACCTGGCGTGCAGGATAAATCGGGATAAGAAGCAATAGCAGCCATACTGTGGCCGGGCACATCTACTTCGGGTAAAATATTTACAAACCGATCTTTTGCATATTGTATTACCTCTTTAATATCTTCCTGTGTATAAAAGCCTCCATTGGTTTTTGGCTCATCAGGTAACGGTTGGGAGAATGTTCCGAAATAGCCCACCTTTGCTACACTCCAGGCACCTTTTTTTGTAAGGTTGGGATAACTTTTTATTTCAATCCTCCAGCCTTCATCATCTGTTAAATGCCAGTGATATAAATTGTATTTATACCGGGCCATCTGATCAATAAAATCCTTTACTTCCTTCTTGGTAAAAAAATGTCTGGATACATCAAACATCAAACCCCGCCATCCAAAGCGTGGATAGTCGGTAATGGTTACGCAGGGAGCTTTCCATTTAACCTGCGCCATCACTGTTTTGCTTTCAATTTCTACAGGCAATAGTTGCAACAGTGTTTGCACTCCATAAAATAAGCCAGCCGGCTGGTTGGCCACGATGGTAATATTGGCGGTTTTGACATTTAAACGATAACCTTCATTGCCAATGGCTGCATCGGCAGTTGTATTCAAAACCAGCTTAATAGTGGCTGAAGGCATCTGGCCTCCAAATAACACCTTGTAACCGGTTGCAGCGGTTAGACGCAGCTGAAGAATATCAAGTGTTGTTTTTACTGCAGGCTGTATGGGTGCCTCAATGGTGATTGTTGAAGGCAGTACAAATACGCCTGCATTTTGCACCATCTGCACAGGTTCGGGAATGATGGAAATTGGGGTAGAGGTATTTTGACAAATTGCGTGTACGCCAAACAGGTAGCAGATTAATAAAAGCGCTATTTTTTTCATAAAACAAACAAGATTTAATAAATTTTTTAAATGACAACTTTAAGTTATCAAATGTAAGTATTATTAACATTGAAAAATTATAGCGTTGTTAACTGTTGCATCTTGAAGTCTGGCTTTTGTAAAAATTGGAAGGTAATAACAACACTCTAAAAAAAAGTAGCAGGTTTAAAATAAAACATTGAATATGTTTTTTATGAACTTTGTAGTAAAAAAATAACAATGACGCAGAACAGTGAGGGATATTTTTTTACAGGCTCCACGGGGTTTATATAAGTAAAAATGGCACTACCGCAGCCATTGCTTAAAAGTAATCAGGATGATTTTTGTTCCATCATATTAATTGTTTTTCTAAATATATTTAAAAAGCTATAGCAAAGAAAGAATACTGCTAAAATGATGATAAATAAAATCAATGATAATATTTTTTCACAACTAATATAATCCTCATTTTATTTTAAATTTTTTGATATTTCTCTTAATTTTTATCAAATAATCGAAATATAGATATTGACCAGCGGTGAATAATAAATGTTTGTCTTTTTATTAATACTGTTTTAAACCGGGGTAGGAGTGGTCTGCCAATGGTACTGTTTAAAACTGGTTAATTTTTTTAAAAAGCCTTGCCCATATCATTGATGCAGGCAAGGCTTTAAGTGTATCAAAACCCGCTGAAATCTATCTTATAGTAATGGCTTTAATAAAATTTCCAGCCGCATCAAATTCAACTGCATATTTGGTAGCATTGGCATCTATAAAAACTACATAGCCTTTTATATTAACATTGTCATTGATTTTGAAGGCCTGTTTAAAAACATAAGCAGGATAAGTTGATGTCAGATAATTTGTAACGGCTAAAGGCAATGCAGACTGAACTACTGTATTAAAATCACCCTCATGTGCAGGCAATTTAATTCTTTTGATGAAAGTTCCGTTTATATCAAAAACAGTTGCATAGGCGCCGTTGTTGATGCTTAGTACAATATAACTGCTGTCCTTATTTTTAAATGCATGCATCAAGGTATCCTGCGCATAATTGGCCGCAAAATAGGATATAATAACGGAAGCTAATGCAGGGATAGCAATGATGTCATGATTCAGTCCATTGCGGTCATCAAAGTGACCGCCATCATGCCATCCATGACCAAGCAGGTCATGCCCCTCCCGTTGCTCCAGCACTTTTACAAAAGCACCTGCTGCATCAAATTTTAATCCGATAGGTTTCCCATTGAATTGGATAATTACTACATAGCCGGTTATTGTTCCGGATAAGTCTTTATCAATAAATGCTTTTTGTGAAACGTTTCCTGCATAATTTGTGGTGAGGTAATCATTGATGAAAGCCGGCAAACTACTAAATGCAACAGAGTCTGTATGATGATGGGGAGCACAGGTACCAATTACATACAATGAATCCCGGAAAGCTGCTCTGGATGTACTGGTACCAACGGCAATTGCCTGTACACCGGCTATTACGGCTTGCGATACGGTAGCTGTATTACCGGACGCATCCGGTGAAGAAATTTCTTTTTTGCAGGATTCAAAAAGAAATAATGTCAGTACGGCTAACACTGGGTATTTGATGTTGCTGATATTAATTTTCATGCTGTATTATTTTTTTTTAGTGTGATTTAATAATAAGTCTTTGTGATGTTCTTGGTTCTAAAATTAAATCATAGGCAAGTTTGTATAGATGAGGTTATTAAAAATGAAAATCGAAAAAATATTTGTTACAAATTTATTTACCGTTTTAATTTGGGAATATGCATTTACCACCTGTATAATTGCAATAGATGTAATCAGTAAAACAATGGTTGGGTTGATAAATAAAAATGAGCACTTTTTTTGAAAATCAACGCCCGCTCTACTAAATTATTTTCGGAAATACCTGTTGTGTTATAAATTTTCGCAAAGGGTAATTAAAAAGAAATGATTGACTGAAATATATCGGGTTGATTTGACCTGATGTGTCGACAAGTGTCTTTAATCTAAAAAGTATTTCTAAAAATACATATTTACAGAGGCTGCCATTGTAACTAAATCAGTAAAATGAATAGCGTACAAATAAAAGTGCAGTTATAAAAACTTTAAGCCAGTTGTAGTTGTTTTCATTGTTGATTTTATATAAAGTTGTTTAGTGACGACTCTTGAAAAATTAACCGAAAAGACAGAAATGATACCTGGAATTTTTTAGGTATCAGCAATGGCGACATTGTTTTTTTTGATCTTTAGTATGTACAGTTCGGATGTGGAATGTATAACTTGCGACATGGGTGAGAGGGTACATTACTTTCAACGCAGCAAATACTTCACGTGTGTATAACCTGTACTGCCAGATTATTTTTTACGTTTTTGATTTATTGTATTCCAATACAGTTTAGGCAAATGCGGTCGGATTATTAAAAATTATAGATAAAGGAAATAACCGGAGCCTGTTGTATCCCAATCCATCAGCCGTTAACCGGATTATATCCAGTGGAAATCATGCATTGGAATCATTGGTAACTAAAGAGAGCAGCATTATACAAGTGCTGGTGTTGGCAATGGTCTCTAAAAATTACTAAAAATTGTATAAGAGTATATGCATGTATAAATTAGCAAGGTTCTGTATTTAAAGTGTTGGTGGCAGGTATTTTGCAACAGAAGAAAATAGAAAAGAGGGTGTTAAAAATATCTTCATAGATACGCTCTTCCAGGGATTAACTGTACTTTATGATACGGATAATAATTCAAAAGCAAAAAGAAAAAATGGTAAATGAGGAGAAGGCGTTGCGCTTAAGCGGTATGTTTTATGGAGAACATGGATATTGCACCGCCGGAAAGATAGGAGGGCAAAGAATGCTGCATAGATATTATTCAAAAATGCAAAAGGGTAATCAATCATACAATCAGCTAAAATAAGATTTAACATATAATATTGTAAATTTAAAAATTTCAATGTTTCGACATTGTATATTTGAACAAAACCGGCATATTTTAACGCTACATCATGTGTATCAGTAAATATAAAATCAAAAATATAATCATTGCGGGTATAGTTATTGCTCTGGGGTTAGGACTATTAGTATGGTACCGGTACACAGAAACATTTGGTGATACTGGTAAAGAGAAATCTGCGTACACAATTAGTGCAATGGATATTATAAAAGAATTTAAAAGAAATGATACCATTGCCAATAAAAAATATGCAGAAAAGATTGTAACGGTTACGGGGATTGTAACCGCCTTGGAATTTGCAGATACCACAGTAAATATAAAAATGGCTGATAGGACTGGCTCTTATGTTATTTTTGCTTTTCAGTCACAACACCTTGCCGAAGCAAAAAGTATAAAACAAGGAGATGATGTGTCGATAAAAGGTTCCTGTAGCGGCGGTGCTTACAGCGAAATACTTGAAGCAGAATTTATTACTTTCAAAAGATGTGCATTAAACAAATAAATTTTTAAACTAAAAAAAAGCAAACAACAATGAAAATAACGACCTTAATTTTTACCCTACTTTTTACGGTGGCTGGTGTTTCTGCTCAAAAAAAAACAACCACTTCCGGCGCTATTAATTTCGATGCTACTACCAGTATGGATGCATTGCCTAAGGCTGAAAATAAGGCGGTAGTAGCAGCATTAGATACCAAAACAGGTGGAATAGCTTTTGAAGCCATCATGAAAAATTTTTCTTTTGCTAATCCAATGATGCAGGGTCATTTCAACAGCGTTAGCTGGATTGATTCTGATAAGTTTCCTACCGCTACGTTTAAAGGTAAAATCACTAACCTGGCCAGTGTTGATTTTAGTAAAGATGGAACATACGCTGCAGAAGTCAGCGGCGATTTAAAAATTCATGGCATCACCAAACCCATTAATGCGAGGGGAGTAATTATTGTAACCGGTAAATCAATTGCTGCCTCCGCTGCTTTTACCATTAAAGTAGAAGATTACGGAATTACCGGTAAAGCCATTGAAGCAGGCAAGGTAAACAAAGCACCAAAAATTACTGTGGCAATCAATTTTTAATAAAAGATTTTGATTACTCACTGAAACCTTTTTTGTTTAAAACAGATGATTTAATTTTTTGAACCGAAAGTCTTTTTATAACTGCACATAAGGCTTGCCACCAAAAAATATTTTAAGAGAATCCCTGACCCTTGCTGTATCAGACAGCGGCTTATAAAATGGCATCATCAATTTATAAGTTGTAGAATCTACCTTAACAATTAACAGTTTATGGCCATAACTTTTAAGGCGGCTAAAGGCTTTGTTTATGGCTTCTTCTGAATGATATTCTTTTATTACAATTTTAAAATTGCTGCTGTCTGTTTTTAGGGCTGCAGGAGCAGGGATTAAAATTGCAACGCTGTTAACAGTATCTTTTTTTATTGTATCAATTGCTGCCACGGCAGTTTTTGCTGTATCTTTTTTACCTGTTTCTTGTTTTATCCCAGGTGTTTCAGTTACTGCGGAACTTTCCGGTTGTTTTAGTACAAGAAAATAATACGCAGCAAATACCACCATTGCAATGCCGGCAAAAAGCGTTATAGCAATTATTATATTTTTATTGTTATTATTTCCCTCATATTCACTTTCAAATGAAATTGGTTCTTCCCGTTTTTCTTTTACCAGTTTAGGAATGTTATCTATTCTGGGCGTAATAAAATTACCCTGAGAAAATTCATAAAATCCCTGCTGGTTTTTTTGAATGGTACCTACGCCTTCAATAACAAGGGGTTTGCCGATATTTAAAAACTGTTTAGCCAGTATTGCATAACTTTCCAGGTCAGACGATGCCAGCGGCTTTATTTTGTTTGTATGTTGTACAATATAATCCACGAATTTTTCATCTTCGACTGCTTTTAAATTATATTCAAACGAAAATGCGTCCGCAGGCATGATAAAATCCTTGTCGCCGGGTGTGGGTAAAACTGTATCTGTTTTTAATTTAATAGTACCAATACCCGGCAGGGCAACCTGTTTACAGGAATATAAATACTGAACGATGAGTTGTTCTATTTTCAAAATAAAAGACATTTGGGTAAAACAAACCTAACTAATATTGCTCAATTAGCAAAACAACAACTTAATTATTGGTTAACTTTACTGCATGATAAGTGAAAAAGATATTGCATTTCTACAATACTGGGAACAGGTACGGGAAAAAGAAAATACTTTCACAAGCAAAATAAGCGGGGGCTTACCCATGGCTTTTTTGTTTGCACTGCCCATTATTTTATCTGTAATAGTGGTAAGGTTATTTGCCCCAAACTGGTACACAAAAATATCTGCAACTTCGCCAGGCAGCTTTATTACCATCCTGCTTGCTACCAGCATCATCATTGTTTTTTACGGTTACTTCCGTATGCAATATAAATGGGAAATGAATGAACAGTTGTACAACGAAATAAAATCAAAAAAAAATAAAATTGATAACCAAACAAACCCTAATTAATAAAAAAAGTATGTACAAAAAGTTATTTTTTATTGTTGCATTGCCATTTATAATTACTGCCTGTAACAAAAGTTCATCAACAACTAATAATTGTAACAACACCGGTGTTGTAAGTGCGGCAGAAATCGCTGCTATTCAAAAATACCTGACAGCGAACTCTATAACTGCTACACAAGATCCCGGGGGCTTTTTTTATCAGATAGTTGCTCCGGGTGCAGGCGTTTCACCAACTGTTGCAAATACAGTATCCGTAAATTATAAGGGCAAGTTTACCAATGGTACCGTCTTTGATTCAAATGACGGTAAACCAGTAGTAACATTCCAATTATCCGGAGTAATAAAAGGTTGGCAATTAGGCGTTCCATTAATTAAAAAAGGTGGAACAATTAATTTATATTTACCTCCAACCTTAGCCTATGGCTGTAATGATTATAATGGAATACCAGGTAACTCTACTTTGATCTTTACTGTTCAATTGGTGGATGTTCAATAATTAAAAATTTTGTTTTGAGCCACGAAGCCATTTCTGTTTTTGATATGTTTAAAATTGGCGTTGGACCAAGCAGCAGCCATACGCTTGGCCCCTGGAAGGCGGCATTGCTTTTTTTAGTGTCGCTGGAAGAAAAAAAGATTTTACAGCAGGTTAAAAATATAGAAGTGTTGTTATATGGCTCTTTGGCAAAGACGGGCGTTGGGCATGGTACCAGTATTGCAGTGCAACTTGGCTTATGTGGCGAAGATCCGGTTACATTTGATGTAAAAAATATTGCGGCCAAAATGGATGATATCAGCAATATGAAAAAAATAGTATTGAATGGCCGGCACGAAATTGATTTTGATCCGCAGGAAGATATTGAATTTTTATTTACAGAATCTTTGCCCTTTCATCCCAACGCATTGACCTTTTTAGTAAACTTAACCAACGGTGATGCCTTTGCTGAAACCTATTATTCTATTGGGGGCGGCTTCGTGATAAAAGAAGGTTTTATAAAAGATGAAAAAAAAGAAATCATTTTGCCTTTTCCCATCAATACTGCAGCAGATCTTCTGCACTGGTGCATTCGTACCGGGATGAATATAAGCGAAGTAGTAATGGAAAATGAAAATGCCTGGAGGCCGGAAGATGATACCAAAAAAGGAGTACGGGCAATTTGGAAAGTGATGAAGGAATGTATGTATCGCGGCTGCCATACACAGGGTAATTTACCCGGTGGGTTATTGGTTAAACGCAGGGGATTTGATTTGAATAAAAAATTATTACAACAACGCAGTTATCATGACTACGAAAGCTGGACAGAGGCCATCCGCCAGGGCGGTAATGATTTTAAATATATTCTGGATTGGGTAAGTTGTTTTGCACTTGCAGTAAATGAAGAAAATGCCTCGTTTGGCAGGGTAGTAACCGCACCTACTAATGGCGCAGCTGGCGTAATACCAGCCGTTTTGCAATACTATATTATTTTTTGTGACGGCAATACCGAAGATAAGATCATCCGTTTTTTATTAACAGCCAGTGAAGTGGGCTGTATTTTTAAAAAAGGTGCAACTATCTCTGCAGCAATGGGTGGTTGCCAGGCAGAAATCGGTGTAAGCAGTGCAATGGCCGCCGCGGCACTTACCGAATGCATGGGCGGTACACAAAAGCAAACTTTAATGGCAGCCGAAATTGCCATGGAACATCACCTTGGCCTTACATGCGACCCCATTGCCGGGCTGGTACAAATACCCTGTATTGAGAGAAATACCATGGGTGCTATCAAAGCCATTACCGCCTGCCAGCTTGCTTTACAAAGCTCTCCAGATTATGCAAAAGTAAGTCTGGATGGAGTGATAAAAACTATGTGGGATACTGCCCTTGACATGAACAGTAAGTACAAAGAAACTTCAGATGGTGGGCTTGCGATCAATATCCCCATCAGTTTAAGTGAATGTTAAAACAGGAAATAAAATTAATTTTTAAATAGCAACAATACCGAAGCCAATTTATCTTTCAGTTCTTTTCGGTTAACAATAAAATCTAAAAAACCATGCTCCAGTAAAAATTCACTTCGCTGAAAACCCGGCGGAAGATCTTTTTTTATGGTTTCTTTAATCACTCTTGGTCCTGCAAACCCAATCAAAGCACCCGGTTCGCCACAAATAATATCACCCAGCATGGCAAAGGAAGCAGTAGTACCACCAAAAGTAGGATCGGTACAAAGTGAAATATAAGGAATTTTAGCATCGGCTAACAGTGATAATTTGCCTGAAGTTTTTGCCAGTTGCATCAGTGAAAAGGCGCTTTCCATCATCCTGGCACCACCACTTTTATTGATGATCATCAATGGTATGCCATGCAAAATGCAGTAATCGCAGGCACGGCATATTTTTTCACCCATCACACTTCCCAGGCTGCCACCAATAAATTCAAAATCCATACAAGCCACCACAAAATCATTGCCTTTTAATTTACCATGTGCTACCGTGATTGAATCATGAATGCCGGTTTTTGCGTAGGTTTCCTCCAGTCTTTTATCGTACGGTTTTAAATCAACAAATTTTAAATAATCTGTTGACACTATATTGGCAAACAATTCTTCGAATTCATTTTCATCGAATAAAATTTCAAAGTATTCCCCACTGCCAATGCGGTGATGGTGATCACATTTAGGGCAAACAAATAAATTTTCCCTTAACTCAGATACGGTGCAGGTGTATTTGCAATTGGGGCACTTGGTCCACAATCCTTCAGGCGCATCAGCCTTATCTTTGGTAGCAGTAAGGATACCCTTTTTTATGCGTTTGAACCAGCTTCTTTGTGTTTCTTCCGATTCTCCATCTTCACCGGCAAGGTTGGCATCAAAATCTTCTTCTTTTATCATAATAAGCCCCACCTGCATAAGGGTGTAAAAATGCTAAATATGCAGGGTTCTTTTAGAAGTTAAAAATTATTACATCTCCAAAATAGCTTTTAGAGGGCGTCAAAAAATAACTGTAAACAATTTATATTACTTTATTAATTATAAATATAAATTGTTTACAGCGCTCTATTGAAAGATTATGCATTTCTGTTGATACAATTCAAATCATCAAAAGCTGTTTCAAGGCGTTTTATAAAAGTTTCCTGTCCCTTGCGCAACCATACTCTGGGATCGTATTGTTTTTTATTGGGTTTGTCGCTTCCTTCCGGATTGCCTAACTGGCCCTGCAGGTACCCTTCATTCTTTTTATAATTGTTTAAAACACCTTCCCAAAATGCCCATTGCAAATCAGTATCAATGTTCATTTTAATAGCACCATAACCAATTGCTTCTCTTATCTGGTGCTGTGGAGATCCGCTGCCACCATGGAATACAAAGAATACAGGTTTTGCACCAGTTCGTAATTTCTTCTCAATATACACCTGGCTATTATTTAAGATCTCCGGACGTAGTTCAACATTACCTGGTTTGTACACACCATGTACATTACCAAAAGCAGCAGCAATGGTAAACATATTGCTTACTTTACCTAACTCGGTGTAAGAATATTCTACATGTTCGGGCTGCGTATATAATTTATCATTTTCAATATCGCTGTTGTCAACACCATCTTCCTCTCCGCCGGTAACACCCAGTTCAATTTCAATACTCATGCCCAATGGTGCCATTCTTTTAAAAAATTCTACTGAAGTATGAATATTTTCTTCAATTGGCTCTTCACTTAAATCAAGCATGTGAGAGCTGAACAAGGGCTGACCTTTTTCTTTATAAAACTGTTCGCCTGCATCAATCAATCCGGTGATCCAAGGCAACCATTTTTTTGCGGCATGATCGGTGTGTAATACAACTGGTACCCCGTAATATTTGGCTACATTGTGTATATGCAGCGCACCCGAAATTGCCCCCGAAATATTGGCCTGTAACTTATCATTTGGCATTCCCTTACCAGCTATAAACTGTGCACCACCATTGCTAAACTGTATAATTACGGGCGAGTTAACTTTTGCTGCTGCTTCCAGCGTGGCATTAATAGTATCCGTACCAATGCAGTTTATTGCTGGCATTGCAAACTGGTTTGTTTTTGCGTCATTGTAAAGGGCTTCTAACTCAGCGCCGAACAAAACTCCGGCTGTGTATTTACTCATGTTGGTTGTTTTTTACAAAAATAAGTGAATTTCACTTTTGGCAAACGGTTATTTGAATTTCGTTTTTGTCCATAAAAGTTATAAATGGTTATTGTCGGGTTGTTTCAACTCCATATTACATTTCATCAAATATTATTTTTTGCTTGCAGGATGGAAGATCAATCGAAAATTTAGTATGCCAAGGTGGTTATACGTGGTTTTTTTAAATATTACAGTACGGTTACCATAAACAGGCAAAATATTCCTGATTCTTACAGATAAAAAAATTAAGCTTTAAGCGTTCGCAAAAACAGGCGATGGTTGATTGCAAAAAACTTCCACAGTTATTAAACTGCAGAAGTTTTTATAAATAATTTAGCGGGGGGCTGTGTCGGAATAATTTACTCCATGGTACAGTTTCTGGCTTTTACTGGTATTAACCAGTTTAAACATAAGGGATCGATACTTTAAAAGACATTAAGTTGGTTATTTTCGTCAGGATACCGGATCATTTAAGAATCAAACGGATTTTTTGATTTTTCGTAATGCTGTTTAGGCATTGAGGATAAAAGATTTAAAAAGAAGTTGACTGATATTGGATTTGCTATTAGCTTTTAATTGATATTGTATTAAACTTTATAGGCTTTATCAGGATATTTGGATATGATTGATATTTAATTCCTACCAATCAACTTCTGATACAAAGATACATCAGTTTTATATGCTGTACAAGAGCATTATTGCCCCTTTATGGCAGTGCAGTAAATACGTATAACATAGTACTAATGCCTTCACCAACACGTTTATTTGCGATAACAGGCATAGTAAAAATACTTATTGTAAAGGGGTTGTAAAGTGGATTTTAAAGTAAACTTTTTTCTGATTGCCAATATATTGTTCAATAAGCCCGGAAGGTATTTTAAAGTGGGGATTGTAGTTTTTATATAAAATTGCTTAATATTATTCTGAAGAGTTGTATAAAATATTTTATAAAAAAAAGGATTTATTATCTGGAGGTATTGAACATCAAAAATTAATCGAAGTCTTAAAAAAAGGAGAGAAATAACAGGCATGATTAAAATGAAAAAACTTCCACAAGCTATAGTTTTTCATAGTATGTGGAAGTAACATTTTAATCGCCAGCCGAAGCCGGCATTTCAGGGATTTACTTTTAGCGGGGTTAGCGCTCCAGAAAAATCAAATTAAATGAATTAGCTGGTTTCAGTTGTTCGGTTTTTGGCGTCATCCTTTGTGAAAGATTAGGCTTAGGATATTGGCACTTTGGTTTTGGATCATCATCGCTTGTTACAGCATAGTTCCAGGATATTGATTTTTTGGTCTTTTCTCATCATCATCGCTTTTTATAGCATAGATAAGGATATTGGCTTACTGGTTTTGGATCATCATCGCTTTTTACAGCATAGTTCCGGGATATTGGCTTTTGGTTTTTTTGAGTCATCATCGCCTGTTACGGCATAGTCTCAGGATTTGGATTTTTCCGTTTTCAAAGGAATAAGATTCTGTTTTGTTATGGATTTTTGGATTAGATCGTTGTGATTGTTCACCATAACTTTCTGATACAAAAATGCGATAGTTTTGATTGGTAAACTAGAGCAGCAGTACTCAATTTTTCGTACGCACAAAATACGCTACGAATCGTATTTTTTCAAAAAATAACAGGGAATTTTACGTTAACCGCAAATTTGCCGTGTGGTTTGTAATGAAAAGTCTGGTGACACATTTCCTCAAAATAAAAACTTCTACAGTTATTATTTTTCATAGCATGCTAAAGCAGTGTTTACCGTCATTGCCAACTGGCTGCTGCGGGAGTAAATTTTACGGATTAAAATTTCAGAAAAATCCTATTAAATAAATTAACGGGTTTTAGTATTCCAGCCTTTTGCCATTATCGCTTTTAACACCGTAGTCTCAGATTTTTAATTTTCAGTTTTCGAAGTAATTTCGATTACTGTTTTTGCTGGATTGTATAATCAGCCCTTTTTTATTTTTCAACCTCAACTTTATCACACAAAATACAGCAGTTATCTACTCCTTACACGAAGCAGCGTTGCTCTTTTTTTTGTTCCTTAATTATAGTGCGTGCGTAAGGGTTTAGCTGATATCGAATAATTTTTATGCGTTCGCCGAAATAATTTGAAATAAGGGATTGTCTGAAAATGAAAACAGGCAGGGTGCAAAAAGAAAAACTTCCACAGCTATTGGTTTTTCATAGCCTGTGGAAGTACAATTTTTTTTGCTGTAATAAGCAGCAGTTTCAGGATTACATTTGGCGTATTTAGCGCCACCGGTTAAAGCTTTTTCAGATTTACCAGGTTGTAGGGGTAGGTTTTGCCATCGTCGCTTTTTACAGCATAAGCTTAGGATATTGGTGGTTGGTTTTTGGATCATCGTCGCTTGTTACAGCATAGCTCCGGATATTGGCATTTATTTGTTTTTCGAGTCATCATCGCCTTTTAAAGCATAGTCTCAGCATGTTGGATCTTGGGTCTTCAAAGGAATTCGTTTTGTTGTTTTTTCTTTGGATCTTTTTGGATAATATTTTTAATAACGTAAAAAAATAAGAAGTTGACTGATATTGGATGTGTTAGCTTTTCAGTGATATTTTGGATTTTAGCTATTTTTTCGGTTTATCAGGATTTTTGGATATGATTGATATTTAATTCCTATCAATCAACTTCTGATACAAAGATGCAACAGATTTTCCTGCCATCCAAGCGCATTCTTGCGCTATTTTATTGTTACAGTAAATACTAAATACCACGTAGTTGTGCAGCAATATCGAAAGCAGTACTACTATTTAATGAGGCGTAAAATTACGGCATCAATTATTTTTGAAATACAAATAAAAAAATACAACATCTATCAAATGCAGTATGCATCAGTATCTCAGCGATTTAAGCAGTTTTGTTACATATTTAAATTGTCATTTTGAAAGGCTTTGGATAATATCATATTTAGTAATGATGTGAAAAGCACCGGTTTCATCCTTACTTAAAACCGCTCCGTTTTCTTTGTTTATAAAAGCGCTTAAACGTTCAACC
Organism: Ferruginibacter sp.; assembly: GCF_014377975.1. Taxonomy (GTDB): domain Bacteria; phylum Bacteroidota; class Bacteroidia; order Chitinophagales; family Chitinophagaceae; genus Ferruginibacter. Next base: position 18,615 of record NZ_JACMOO010000052.1, on the reverse strand, counting down.
GGTGTATCAAAGGCAACTTCCGGATAAGTCTTTTCCATTACAGATTCTACACTCATAAATTTAACATTGGCATCATTTAAAATCTTATTAAACAAACCACTTTCTGAAATGGCACCAATGCTGGCGCCATCGCTCACTACCGGTATGTTTTCAATGTCGTACTTTTTCATCAGTTCAATGGCTTCTGCTACAATCTGCAAAGGCGATAGTGTAATTAGCTTTTGCGAGCCACGTCCATTGATCAGGTCCTTAAATGTTTTCACCTCTAAAAATCCTCTTTCAAGCATCCATTCATCATTGTACACTTTGCCAATATAACGGCTGCCATGATCATGAAATATCAAAACCACCACATCATCTTTTTTCAATTCATTTTTTAACTGCAACATTCCCTGCAAACAACTTCCGGCACTATATCCACAAAAAAGCCCTTCTTCTTTTGCAATACGCCTGGCCATTAATGCACCATCTTTATCGGTTACTTTTGTAAAGGCATCAATAACACTCATGTCGTAATTAGCAGGTACAAAATCTTCCCCAAAACCTTCGCTGATATAAGGATATACTTCCTTGCGATCCAACTCCCCGGTTTCGAAATATTTTTTCAACAAAGAGCCATAACTATCTATTGCCCATACTTTTATTGCAGGATTTTTTTCTTTTAAATACTTGCCGGTTCCAACGATGGTTCCTCCTGTTCCGGTGGCAACAACCAGGTGTGTAACCTTGCCTTCTGTTTGTTGCCAAATTTCAGGACCGGTTTGTTCATAGTGCGCTTCCCGGTTGGCTAAATTATCATATTGATTTACGTACCAGCTATTGGGTACTTCTGTAGCCAACCTTTTACTTACTGAATAATACGAGCGTGGATCTGAAGGATCAACATTGGTTGGGCAAACAATTACTTCTGCGCCAACGGCTTTTAAAATGTCTGCCTTTTCTTTGGATTGTTTGTCGGTGGTTGTAAAAATACATTTATACCCTTTTACACAAGCTGCCAGTGCCAGCCCCATACCTGTATTGCCGCTGGTTCCTTCAATAATGGTACCGCCCGGTTTTATCTTTCCTTCCCTTTCGGCAACCTCCAGCATTTTTAAAGCCATCCGGTCTTTTATGCTATTGCCTGGATTAAAGTATTCTACTTTTGCTAAAACAGTACAGGGAAGATCTTTGGTTATTTTGTTAAGTTTAATAAGGGGCGTGTTGCCAATGGTCTCTAAAATGCTATTAAGCCACATATAATCTTATTTTAAATTAAAGGTAATTTTATTACAATAGCCCCGTTAAAATAACCTTTAAAAGAGGGTTAAATACCGGAGATAGTATCAACACATGCGGCTTCATAAATTTATGCCTGTCACATTGATACAGCGAAAAAATACAGGAATATTTTAATAACAAAAAACTATTTGGATAACAACTCAACTGATTTCAACACTGCACTATCTTTTGTGTTCATTAATTCGTACAAACCTTCATTGCGCCATACTTGCCTTGCAATGGAAGATTGAATGCGGTTAATTAAATTGGTTTTTTCTTTATCAGAAACATTATTCAGCTCAATAGAATCTCTGGCCGCAGCTGCTACAAACTGTTTCCATTTGTCTTCAGTAAAAGTAAAATTTTTAATAAAATCTCTGGTTGATTTGTAACTGTTTAATTGTGCCTGATTTTGCAGGTAAAAATGGTAAGCAAAATCGGCTACCACACCTGTGTAATAAATTTTTGCAAAAGCCATACTAAAATTAGCAGTGTCGATGGGTATAAAAACATCGGGTGTTATTCCACCACCGCCGTACACAATTTTTCCATTGGGTGTTTTAAACATTTTGGTAGTATCATGTTTAACAGAATCGGCAGAATTTACTTCCCCATCATGAAAACGATTGGTTATTTCTGCATAGTATGCTTTCTCTCCGTTGTTGTATGGTCGCTGAATGCTTCTGCCAATGGGTGTATAATACCTTGCAATGGTAAGTCTAAGTGCACTCCCATCGCTCAGATCAAATTGCTCCTGTACCAAACCTTTTCCGAAACTGCGCCTGCCAACAATGGTAGCCCGGTTCCAGTCCTGTAATGCACCAATCAGTATTTCACTGGCACTTGCTGTGCCTTCATCAGCAAGTACTACCAGCTCACCTTTTTCAAAAAGGCCGGGTCGTTTACAACGGTATTCTTTTTTTTCAAAATGCGTTCCTTCTGTGTATACAATCAGTTTATCGCCATCTAAAAATTCATCCGCAATAGAAGTAGCTTCATCCAGTATTCCGCCACCATTGCCTCTCAGGTCAAGTATCAGTTTTTTTAATCCCTGTTTTTGTAAGGCTTCCATGGCTTGCATAAACTCCCGGTAAGTGGACAGCGAAAATTTATTCAATTTTATATATCCTATGCCGTTTTCAATAATATAACTGGCATCAATACTGCTAACCGGAATAATACCGCGGGTAATAACAAAAGGGATTGTCTTGTCATCCCTTAACACAGTAATAACCACCTTTGTATCAAGATCTCCCCTTAATAATTTTCTGATCCTGTCGGATGTAATTTTTTTACCTGCTACCAGCGTATCATTCACCTTAATGAATTTATCGCCGGTTTTGAGGCCTGCTTTAAAGCTTGGCCCATCTGGCACTACATTAATTACATTGATAGTATCATTGTACAAATTAAACTCTATCCCAATGCCGAAAAAATTGCCGGCAATATCATCATTTACACTCTGCAGGTCGTCAGCTGGTATAAAAACAGAATGTGGATCAAGCTTGCTTAAAATAGCAGCAATGGCTGTATCACTCAATGCAGCAACTTTTACGCTGTCTACATATTTGGTTTCAATCAAATCCATTACTTCCTGTATCGGCCTCCGTTTATCAATTGAAAAAAAGTTTTTACCCGGCATATTATCCCTCATTTTATATCCCAGCATCATCCCAGCAATCATTGTAATACTAAAAAGCAATGGTAACCAAACCTTAATTTTCTTGTTCATATATACACTTATAAACACGAAAATAATAGAATTATAATGAATGCCGCCGATGTGTTTTTTAATTAACTTGAGCTTTAATATTCTAATCTTAAAAAACTAAACAATAACAATGGCAATTATATTAATAGCAGACAGTGGTTCAACCAAGGCAGAATGGTGCCTGATAAACGGAATAAAAAAGAAAAAAATTTTTACACAAGGTATGAGTCCTTATTTTTTAAACAGAGAGCAGATTCAGCAAATTCTGGCTACTGAATTAAAAACTAAACTGAACGGTGTTGAGCCCGATGAAGTGTACTACTATGGTACGGGCTGCATCAATCCTGAAAATGTAAAATTAATAAAAACGGCTTTAAAGACAACTTTTCCCAAGGCAAGGCTTTTTGTAGACAATGACCTTATGGGTGCAGCAAAAGCTTTATGCGGTAATGAAAAAGGTGTGGCATGTATATTGGGAACAGGTTCAAATTCCGGTTATTATAATGGCAAAAAAATTATAAAAAACAGCCCGGGACTGGGTTATATTTTGGGCGATGAAGGAAGTGGTGCTTACCTGGGTAAAAAAGTGATACAGTACTATTTGTACAACACTTTTGATCCCGACCTGATGGATCGTTTTAATGCCAAATACAATACAACCTCTATTGAAATATTAGATGCGGTGTACAAGCACCCATTACCCAATCGTTACCTGGCAGGCTTTGTTTCATTTCTGGTAGAAAACCGGGGTCATTTTATGATAGAAAATATTATCGAAGATGGTTTTAATGATTTCTTTTTTAACCATGTGTACAAATACCGTGAAAGCTGGATAATGCCCGTCCATTTTATTGGAAGTGTGGCTTTTGGATTTAAAGATATTTTAAAAGAGATGTGCGATGCTTATGAGTTACAGCTGGGCAGGGTATTAAAAAACCCCATGGAGGGATTGATACATTTTCACAGTCAAAAGAGATAGCGAAACAATTAAGCCTTATCACTGCAACCAGCAATAGAAAATATAAACAGGTCATATAACAACAAAATTGGCCGGAATAAAGGGAGTAAAAAATGTCTATTCAAAAAATCACAGAAGAAGAGTCCAGCTATCAGCATCTTGAAAAAATGTCTGTAGGGGACTTGCTCACGCATATCAATAACGAAGATAAAAAGGTAGCGGGGGCAGTGGAAAAAGCGTTGCCGCAAATTGAATCTCTTGTAAAGATTGTGGCAGATAAAATGCTGGCAGGCGGCCGTCTTTTTTATATAGGTGCAGGCACCAGCGGAAGATTGGGTATTTTGGATGCAAGTGAGTGTCCGCCTACATTTGGTGTATCGCCTAATCTCATCATTGGCATCATAGCGGGTGGAAATAAAGCCATCACATCAGCAGTAGAATTTGCAGAGGATGATGCAGAACAGGGCTGGAAAGACTTGCAGCAGCATACCGTTGGTGATAAAGATATAGTGATTGGGATAGCTGCAAGCGGAACTACTCCGTATGTAATAGGTGCTTTACAAAAATGCAATGCCCACGAGATAGTAACTGGCAGCATTTGCTGTAATATCAACGCACCATTAAGTGAAGTGGCTAACTATCCTGTTGAAGTAATTGTTGGTCCCGAATTTATAACCGGCAGCACAAGGATGAAAAGTGGTACCGCACAAAAGCTGATACTGAATATGATTTCTACCACATTAATGATACAATTGGGCAGGGTAGAGAATAACCGCATGGTAAATATGCAGTTAACAAACGAAAAATTAATCGACCGGGGGGTTCGCATGGTAATGGATAAATTGAGTATAGGATATGTGGCAGCAAAAGAGCTGCTGTTACAATCCGGCAGTGTAAAAAAAACTTTGGAAAATCATTCTTCATAACTTACGTAATATTGTTTTTCTTCCGCTATTTGGTTAACTTACGGATGCTTAATTTACCATAAAAATTCTGTCATGAAACGCAAACTTTTACTCTTAGTTATATTTTTTACAACTTCTTTTTTTACACAGGCTCAAAATTCTGGCAGGTCATACGCTATTACCGGAAAAGCTAACAATAGCTCTTTTTGGGGCGATATAAAACAGGTCGATCTTACCACGGGTAAAGTAATAAAAACATTGTTTGAGGCAAATAAAACAGCTTTTAAAATATCCAATGCCGACGATGCTTCAGATGCCAGAATAGCAACGGCAAACCCAACCAGTTTTGGTGTTGCTGCCTGCGCACTGGATGCAGTACATAACAGACTGTATTTTGCGCCGATCCATTTTTCTGATATAAATTATCTTGACCTTAATCAACCCGAAGCACGTTTTACCACCGTTAAAACCGGCTTGTTGGCAAGACCGGCTGCCAATGGCTTTCAGTCAGAAGAAAATCAAATTACAAGAATGGTGATTGCTGCGGACGGTTACGGCTATGCGCTCACCAATGATGCCAATCACCTGGTGCGCTTTAGTACCGGTAAAAATGCAGCAGTGCAGGATCTTGGACCGGTGATTGATGCAGCAGAAAACAAAGGTATTTCTGTACATAATAAATGCAGTAGTTGGGGTGGTGACATGGTTGCAGATGCATTTGGTAAACTGGTTATAGTAACAGCAAACCATAATATTTTTAACATTGACGTTGATACAAGAACCGCAAAATTTTCGGGAACCATATCCGGATTACCTGCAAATTTTACAACCAATGGTGCTGCTGTGGATGACGATGGAAACATGGTAGTAAGCAGTGCCAACGTTTTTGACGGATTGTACAAAGTAAATATGAAAGATTTGTCGGCTTTAAAAATTATAAGTACTGAACAGCCTTTCAATGCTTCAGATTTAGCAAATGCAAACTTTTTATTACAGAAAGAAGCGGATGCTGCAAGAAATTTTCCGCTGACAAAGTCAATGTTACCATTGAGTGCCATCAACGATGCAAAAGTATTTCCTAACCCGGAAACCGGCTCACAATTCAGGGTTTTGATAGAAGGACAAAAGGCGGGAAGATATACAATTGTTGTTACAGACCTTACGGGTCGTACCCTTCAATTAAAAGTAATCAGCCTTACAAACTCCTCACAAACAACTACAATAAATTTAGCACGACGCCAGGCAAAAGGGGCTTATATCGTAAATGTTTTAGACGATAATGAGCAGGTGGTATCTACAGAAAAACTGGTACTTGAATAAAAGTGTATTTCTGGTTAATATTTTAATAAAGGCTGCATTTATCGCAGCTTTTTTTATAAAGAATAAACTTTATCATCAGTATGATTTAATTTTGAAGCCACAGTAATGTTATCTCCGAAGGGGATAAGTAATCTTTTTTAAAGTATGCAAAATATAGAACCTTATTATAACTGGCGCCATTTGTACATTGCAGAAGAAGATGACAGATCTCCTTTTTTTGGCCGTGAATACAGCGAATTTGAATTTACTCAAGCCGTATACAATTACTATATACACCCGCAATGGGATGAATTTGGCAGCAGAACTTTATACATGAAAATTTTGTTCATTGATTATGATCAGCATTATGCAATCATTGAATTGCTGGGCGAATGGAACGATGCGATTGAAAATGATATAATGACCCTGCGGAGGGATGTTACAGATATTTTATATTTACAAGGCGTGTATAAATTTATATTAGTAGCAGAAAATGTGTTAAATTTTCACAGTAGTGATGATAGTTATTATGAAGAGTGGCGGGAACAACTGGAAGATGATAATGGATGGGTAGTGATTTTAAATATGCCCGCCCAAAGCCAGTATGATTTTAAAAAAGCAAGGCTTACTAACTATGCCGCATTACTGGATTTTCCCCAATGGAGAACCCTAAAACCCGAAATAGTTTTTCAACAGGTAGATAACTGGATGATAAAACAATTAAATTAAACGTTCTGCACCCATCATTATTTTCTATTTTAAATTGTAACAGCAGTAAGATGTGGTTTGTATCTGCACAAACCACTTACCAGCCTCGTTTAGTGTACCCAATGCCCCAAAGAAGGAGCAACAATTTGGAAGATACACGATCATAATTAACTAAAAAGTATTGCGTAAATAATTTCAATAAAATAATTTTTTGAAACATACTGACGTACTTTTGCATCAATTTAATAAAATAACCCAAGCTATATGACCTGGAAATTGTTCTTTACTTCCTCAATCGGCAAGAAATTTATCATGGCGCTTACCGGTATTTTTCTCATTACTTTTTTAATTGTTCACTGCACTATTAACTCCATGATTTTTTTTAATGATGCCGGAGAAACGTTTAACCATTGGGGTCATTTCATGGGTTCTAATTTAATCGTTAGAACCATGGAGATAGGATTGTTTGTATTTTTACTTCTTCATATAGTACAGGGATTAATATTATGGAGGCAGAATAATAAAGCCCGTCCATTAAAATACGCTGTTAATAATGCCAACAAAAATAGCAAATGGTACAGCAGAAGCATGGGCTTGCTGGGTACGTTGATTCTTATTTTCCTGGTAATGCATTTATATCATTTTTGGACGCCGTCCCGCTTTGGCGGAATGATAGGTATTAAAGCTCTGGATGAAGTAAATCTGGATGTTTACAACAACGAAACAGTGCATAATTTGTATGCAGAAATGAAATTAGTTTTTGAGAACAACTTGTTAATTGTAATTGTTTATATCCTTGGCGTTACGTCGTTGTGCTGGCATTTGCTGCACGGGTTTCAAAGTGCCTTTCAAACATTGGGCGTAAACCATAAACGATATACACCCATAATTAAAGGAGTTGGTGTTGTATACTCGCTGGTAATTTGCGTCTTGTTTGCCTTGATGCCAATTGCTTTTTATTTACACTGGATAAATTAAGTAAAACCCAACAGTAACAAAATATCGTTGCAACTATTGTTTTACATCAAATTCTATTGTAATCAAATTAATAGTTAACTAATCATTTAATCAACATTATTATGTCTTTCGATTCAAAAATTCCTGCCGGCGAAATGGATGAAAAGTGGAACGATTATAAGGGGCACGTTAAACTGGTAAACCCGTCTAACAAACGCAAGCTTGAAATAATTGTGGTGGGTACAGGATTAGCAGGGGCATCTGCTGCAGCCTCACTTGGCGAAATGGGTTACCAGGTAAAATCTTTTTGCTTTCAGGATAGTCCCCGCCGGGCACACAGTATTGCGGCCCAGGGAGGAATAAATGCGGCAAAAAATTATCAGAATGATGGAGACTCTGTTTTTCGTTTATTTTATGATACCGTAAAAGGAGGAGATTACCGTGCAAGAGAAGCTAACGTTCACCGCCTGGCAGAAGTTAGTAGTGCAATCATTGATCAATGTGTGGCGCAAGGTGTTCCTTTTGCCAGAGAATACGGAGGCTTGTTAAGCAACCGCAGTTTTGGCGGAACGCAGGTTCAGCGTACTTTTTATGCTGCCGGACAAACAGGGCAGCAATTATTACTGGGTGCTTACAGCGCTCTCGAAAGACAGGTAAGCCTGGGAAATGTAAAAACTTATACCCGTCATGAAATGTTAGATGTGGTAATGATAGATGGAAAGGCAAGAGGTATTATTGCCAGAAATTTAATCACTGGCGAACTGGAACGCCATTTCGGACACGCTGTTTTATTATGTAGCGGAGGATATGGAAACGTGTTTTATCTTAGCACCAATGCCATGGGTAGCAATGTTACTGCCGCATGGAAGGCACATAAAAAAGGAGCTTATTTTGGTAATCCTTGTTTTACACAAATTCATCCCACCTGTATTCCGGTAAGTGGCGATCACCAAAGCAAGTTAACACTGATGAGTGAATCACTTCGAAATGATGGCCGTATATGGGTTCCTAAAATGAAAGCGGACGCAAGAAAAGCAACTGATATTCCAGAAGAGGAAAGAGATTATTATTTGGAGAGAAGATATCCTGCATTTGGAAACCTGGTACCAAGAGATGTGGCCTCCAGGGCAGCAAAAGAAAGATGCGACGAAGGTTATGGAGTGGGTACCACCAAGATGGCGGTGTACCTTGATTTTGCCGATGCCATTGTACGCTATGGTAAAATTGAAGCCGGTAAACAAGGCAATGATTCGTTAGACGAGGCAACGCTTATTAAATTAGGCAAAGATGTGGTGAAAGAAAAATACGGTAACCTGTTTGAAATGTATGAAAAGATAACAGGCGAAAATCCCTATAACTTACCAATGAGGATATATCCGGCAGTACATTATGTTATGGGAGGTTTGTGGGTAAATTATGAATTGCAAACTACCATACCGGGTTTATATGCAATGGGCGAAGCAAACTTTAGTGATCATGGAGCTAATCGCTTGGGAGCAAGTGCGTTGATGCAGGGATTGGCGGATGGCTATTTTGTAATTCCATACACATTGGGTAATTACCTGGCCGATGACATCAGTACTAAAAGTATTCCTACCTCGCATCCTGCATTTGAAATTGCAGAAAAAGAAGTAAGTGACAGAATCAACGCACTGAAGAATATTAAAGGCACAAAAACAGTTGAAAGTTTTCACAAACGGTTGGGAAAAATTATGTGGGATAAATGCGGCATGGCCCGCAATGCACAAGGGTTGCAGGAAGCTATTGTTGAAATTCAGCAGCTTAAAAAAGAATTCTGGGCGGATGTAAAAATACCAGGTGAGATAAATTCGATGAACCCCGAACTGGATAAAGCCGGAAGGGTAGCTGATTTTATTGAGCTGGGCGAACTGATGTGTAAAGATGCATTGGACAGAAATGAAAGCTGTGGTGGCCATTTTAGAGAAGAGTCACAAACGGAAGATGGCGAAGCAAAAAGAGACGATGTAAATTATAGTTATGTTTCTGCCTGGGAATACAAAGGCGAAAGTGAGTGGCAGTTAAACAAAGAAGCTTTAAGTTTTGAGATAGCTAAGCCAACTCAACGTAGTTATAAATAAATAATAGAAAATCACACACTGCAAATACTTTCTATGAATCATTACAACATGAATCTGACACTAAAAGTCTGGCGTCAGAAAAATAAAGAAGCAAAAGGAAATTTTGAAGTTTATCCCGTAAAAAATATTTCTTCTGAAATGTCTTTTCTTGAAATGTTTGATGTATTAAACGAACAATTAATAACGCAAGATAAAGATCCCATCGCATTTGACCATGATTGCAGGGAAGGAATTTGTGGTTCCTGTAGTATGCACATTAACGGTGAGGCACATGGTCCGTGGGCACAAAATACCACCTGTCAGTTACACATGCGGGCGTTTAAAGATGGAGATACAATTGTGGTAGAACCCTGGCGCAGCGCGGCTTTTCCGGTAATAAAAGATTTAGTAGTTAATCGCAGCGCTTTTGACCGCATCATTCAGGCGGGCGGTTATATCTCGGTAAATACCGGCAATGCTGTTGATGCCAATTCATTACCCATTGATAAAAAAGATGCGGATAATGCATTTATGGCTGCAGCCTGTATTGGTTGTGGTGCCTGTGTTGCCGCCTGTGTAAACGGCAGCGCTATGTTATTTGTAAGCGCTAAAGTTGCGCAGTTGGCGCAATTACCGCAGGGGCAACCTGAAAGAGAATCAAGGGTGTTGAATATGGTAGCCCAGATGGATAAGGAAAATTTTGGTAATTGCAGCAATACCTACGCTTGTGAAGCGGAATGTCCTAAAGGAATTTCGGTAAGCAATATTGCCCGTTTTAACAGGGAATATCTTTCTTCCGGATTAAGTACTGAACAATAAAATTTTACGTTATATTATTTGTAAACCTTCCTTTGTCCGGAAGGTTTTTTTATTTGTGGATATTACTGCATTTAAAAAGTGCTGCACAATAAATCATAACTTTAATCATTGAATCTAAAAGCCTGATTTGAAATCTCCAAGGATATATCTGCTGCTGATCTTTCTGCTGACTATACAATTATCCCAGGCGCAAAAAATAATGTCGCCGGTTTCTAATCTCAGGAGTAAAAAAATCAGAATATACAATACAGTTTCGGGTTTTGATAGTTTAAGTATTGTTCCCCAAACCTTCAGTATAAAGAATATATATTCTTCTCAATATATCCTGGATGAAATCAATGCCCGTTTAACCTGGATACAAAAGCCGGTGACTGATAGCGTTGAAATAAGTTACCGCGTTTTTCCGGGCAGATTGAATGCCCCTTCACGGCATTTTAATTATGATAGTATCCGCAATAATTTCATCAGCGAACGTCCATACATTTTTAAAAATACCGGTAAAAATGCCAATGCACTGTTTGATTTTGGCGACATCAATTACAACGGTAGCTTCGGACGGGGTATTTCATTTGGTAACAGCCAGGATGCCGTATTAAATTCCAGTTTAAATTTACAGATCAATGGTTTTATCGGCGATAGTCTGGAGCTAACGGCAGCAGTAACCGATAATAATATCCCAATTCAGCCCGATGGTAATACAAAGGATTTAAGAGATTTTGATAAGATATTTCTGCAGGTTAAGAAACGCAACTGGCAAATTAATTTTGGCGACATTGATATTCGTCAAAGTAAAAATTATTTTCTCAATTTTTACAAACGCTTACAGGGGATGTCTTTTTTAACCGACAATAAACTAAGCAAAAATATAAACAACTCTTTCTTGCTAAGTGGCTCAGTTGCCAAAGGAAAATTTAACCGCAATGTTCTCACCCCTCTCGAAGGAAACCAGGGCCCGTATAGATTACAGGGCGGTAACAATGAGTTATTTTTTACCATTCTTGCCGGCACAGAACGAATTTTTATGGATGGTGAATTATTGGTAAGAGGTGAAGACCAGGATTACGTTATTAATTACAATACGGCAGAATTAACTTTTACGCCTAAGCGAATGATCACAAAAGATAAAAGAATACAGGCTGAATTTGAATATGCGGACAGGAACTTTTTAAACAGCAATATTTATGTAAATGACGAAGTAACTATTAATAAAAAACTGGTGCTGAGTATGGGGGCATTCTCTAACCAGGATGCAAAAAATTCTCCCATCAATCAAACGCTGGATGTTAACCAAAAACAATTTTTGGCAAATGTGGGCAATGGTATTGATACTGCATTTTACAAAGGTGCTGTACTGGATACTTTTGCAACCGGTAAAATTTTGTACAGCAGGATAGACACCGTTTTTAACGCAACCCAGCATGATTCTGTCTACGTGTATAATACTACCAATAACAATAGGTTGTATAACCTGGCGTTTACTTTTTTAGGACTGGGAAAAGGAAATTATATACAACAGTACACCGCTACCAACGGCAAGGTTTTTAAATGGGTTGCACCCAATGCCGCCAATATAAAACAGGGCGACTGGGAACCGGTAATTTTATTGGTAACTCCTAAAAAAAAGCAACTGATTACTGTTGGGGCAGAGTATGCCATCAATGCAACCACCCGGATAAAAACAGAATTTGCGGTTAGCAATTATGATATCAATCTTTTTAGCAGTAAAGATAAAAGCAACGATAATGGCGTGGCTGCTAAAATTCAACTAATGCAGGATGGTAAAAAAATTCATCTTTTTAAAAAGGCCTTGCAACTGCAAACCAACCTGGGCTACGAATTTGTACAAAGCCGTTTTACACCGCTGGAGCGGCTACGCAATGTAGAATTTAACCGGGACTGGAGTTTGCCCTATATCATTGCACCTGCCAATGAAAGCCTTGCCAACGCAGCATTTCAGTTGAAAGACAGCATAGGCAATCAAATAAAATACGAAATTACAAATTATAACCGCAGCGATAAATTTATCGGTGTACGGCAAATGCTCTATCATTATTCCAGCATCCGTGATTGGAAGATAACTGACCAGGTTAGTATCACCAGCAGTAACTCTCCTTTGCAGAAATTTACTTACCTGCGTCCATCTGTTGATGTAAATAAACTATTTAAGAAAATCAATAACCTGGTGGTGGGCGCTAATTATTCTGCAGAACACAATGCCAGCAGCAACAAACAGTACGATACCTTATCTCCACTTAGTTTTGCCTTTCATACATGGCAATTGTATCTTAAATCGGATGAGACAAAATTAAATAAATGGGGTATTAGTTTTTTTACCCGCAGTGATTTTTATCCTGTTATAAAGAAATTATCAGTGGCAGATAAAAGTAATAATTTTAGTGTAAATACTGCTTTGCTTAAGAACGAACATCACCAGTTTAAATTTAATCTTACCTATCGCAAATTAGAAATAATAAATCCATTGCTTACCACACAAAAGCCGGATGAAAGTTTGCTGGGCAGGACAGAATATTATGTAAATGAATGGAAAGGGCTAGTTACAGGAAACGTTTTATACGAGGTAGGAGCGGGACAGGAACAGAAAAGGGAATTTACTTTTGTAGAGGTACCGGCAGGGCAGGGCGAATACACCTGGAATGATTATAATAATAATGGAATTGCAGAACTGAATGAATTTGAAATTGCTTTGTTTCCCGATCAGCGGAAATACATCCGTGTAAATACCCCCACCAACCAATATGTAAAAGCTAACTATGTAACATTTAATTATAATATTGATATCAGTCCACATGCTGTAATCAATGCATCTACTGCAAAAGGATTTAGAAAATTATTAACCAGGATCAGTACTTCTTCTTCGATGCAGATTAATAAAAAAGATATCTCTACCGGTAAATTTCAATTCAATCCTTTTACCAAAAAATTGGTTGATACAACTTTGCTGACACTAAGTTCTTTTTTATCGAATTCCTTTTTCTTTAACCGCACCAGTAGTAAATGGGGCATGGATGTAACGCACAGCCAGAGTAGCGGGAAGTCTTTATTAACCTATGGTGTTGAAAGCAGGAAACTCCGTAACATCACCTACAAAGCGCGGTTTAATTTCAACAGAAAGATAACCGCCGGCATATCTTTGAAGTCGATTATCAACGAACTGGCCACGCCTAAATTTGATAATAGAAATTACAGCGTTCAGCAAAAAGTTGCTGAACCTTCGGTAAGCTATACTCATGGAACTAATTTACGGTTAACTGCGTCTTACAGCATCAGTGATAAAAAAAATACCATTGGTTTTTTTGAACAACTCACCAACAGCGCTATTAATACCGAAGTAAAATACAATGTACCTTCCAACAGTACCATCAACGGAAAATTTTCAGTCAACTCAATAAACTTTTCCTCAAAGGATAATGCAGCTTCACCCAATTCAACCGTAGGATATATCATGCTGGAAGGATTACTACCTGGCAAAAATTATTTATGGAATCTGGAATATACCAAACGCCTTGCAGGCAATATCGAAATGAGCATCCAATACGATGGTAGAAAACCAGGCACAGCAAGGGTTGTACACGTTGGCCGTGCTACCATCCGGGCTATTTTTTAAAACAATAATTTTAGTTATTGTACTTCATAAAAATTTACGTTGTCATAAAAACTCTTTCAACTACCCAGTACCCGGCAACCAAAGCAATCACAGAAGATAAGCCGTATACTACTCTTTGCCGGTACCAGGTTTCATTTTTAAAAGGAATAATCAGCAAACAAAAAACAGTAAGTATCACAGTCATTTGTCCCAGTTCTACACCCAGATTAAAGGATAAAACAGACGTAAAAAATTTTCCTGCAGGCAATCCTATTTCGTTTAATGCACTGGCAAAGCCCATTCCATGAACCAACCCAAACAGAAATACCACCAGAATACGCCACGGTTTTAATTTTGTGATGAGCATATTTTCTACAGCAACAAATGCAATGGATAAAGCAATTATAGGTTCCACCACTGGTGCAGGCGCAACGAAAATATTCTTCATACTAAGTGCAAGCGTTATAGAATGCGCTACCGTAAATGCAGTAGCCTGCCATAACATGGTTTTAATATTTGTACTCAGCAAACACAATCCAACAACAAACAAAATATGGTCTGCACCGTAAGGCAAAATATGTGTAAAGCCCAATTTAGTATAAAACCATACCACATCTACATTCGGTGCATTTTGCAACGCATAATTGATGCTGTGTGCAAATAAAAATGACGATGAAAATAAGGCTGTCATCAACAACAATATTTTTAAATGTACAGCTGTAATTTTTTTCATGATGGATTATTTAATCATTTTGCAAAGACAATATTTTGATTTTTTAACTGTTGCGATACATCAGCCTTAAGGCTTTCATCAATAGTCGGATTATTTTGTAAACCATCCTGTAAATATTTTTTTGCTTTAACAGTATCGCCTTTTTTTGCAAAAATTAAACCGGCCCTGCACAATAAAGTTGGATTTTTACTATTGGTTTTAAGCGCTTCCTGCAAGTAAGGCAAGGCTTTGTCGGCTTCGTTATTTTTAAAATACATCCAGGCAACCGTTTCATTTACTTCAATGTTTTTAGGGCGCCTGTTGTACTCAAGTAATGCATGTTCAAGCGCTTTGTCAACGTTATTAATGCTCAGGTAAGCATAGGACAGTTCTTTATCTGCATAATGGCCGATGCTTTCATTTGTATTGGCGGCCTGTGCATTTTTATTTAATTCATCAATTACATTTTTTGTAAGGTCCTCCGCTTTTTGTTTCTGGCCTGCTAAAAAATACACATTGGCAAGTTCCTGCATAAATGTATTGCCGGTAGCATCTTTTGCTGCCTGCTGGTAATAGTCAATGGCTTTGGGGTATTCTTTTGCAGCAAGGGCTAAACGTGCCATTCCTGCAAGTGCATACATATAGCCGGGGCGTTCATTAAGGGCAATCTTGTAATTTATTTCAGCGCTTTTAATGTCACCGGTATTTTCATATAAATGACCAAGTTGTACCCTTGACCATTCTGTTGCTTCATCTCCGGGCGCTCCTGCACCAACGGCTAATTTCATAGCGTCGATAGCTCCGGTATAATCGCCGTATATTTCACGCAGGTAAGATGCCCTTGCGTAAGAACGCAGGTCGGGCCGGATGTCCATCATTTTTTGAGCACAGTCTAAAGCAGAATCATAGTTGCCCATTTCTACATTGCCATCTACCAGAATGCCATGAACGAATGCATTGTAGGGAATAATATCCCTTGCTTTTTGTGCCGTAGCCAGGCCGTCTGCAAAATGATGCTGGCTAAGATAGATTAATGATTTAAGTGTAAGAGCTTCAAAATTGTTAGCATCAATTTTAAGTGCATCGTTGATCAGTTTCATCGCGGCCATATCGTAGTAAGGATAATTACCTGTGGCTCTTGCCTCCAGAATAAAATAGTTTGCCAGGGCAATAATTGATTTTGAATCATTTGAATTGGCTTTAATTTTACGCTGCAGCAACGCAATATTTTTTTGCGTAAGTATCCATTCATCTGTTTTTGCTAATAAGCCTTTACGGGGAAGCATTGTGTAAACCATTGCTTCCATTTTTTTTTCTTTATGTTGATATTGTAAGATTATAAATCCAATGGAACTTATAAACACAATTAGCAATGCGATGTATAAAATATTTTTTTTCATGTTCTTCTATTTGTTGATGAGATGGTTAATTAGGTTAAGAATAATAGCATTAAAAAATATATTTAACTAAATAAAAAAGGTTGTTTTAAAAACAAGGACATTTAAAAAGAGCTCAGCCATGTATCCAAAACCAATTCTGGCATATGTTTCAACCAGAGATGATTTTTGTTTTTAAAACAACCTTCTTGTAAAAAAATTATCCTTTCACTACTTTGAGGGTTTGTTTAACCTCGCCATCTTTTACCACTTTTATAAAATAAATACCTTTACTCAATTCACGACCGTTCCATTTTTCGGTATAAGTGCCTGGCTTAACATTTTTATCTACCAGCATTTTTATTTGCTGTCCTTGTGCATTTACCAATGAAATATTCACTCTGGCAGTATTATCTACATGGTAGGTAATAGTACCATTTTCAACAAATGGATTAGGAGAAACCTTTGCAAAAACTTCGGGAGTTGACATTGCCAAACCACCTGTGTTTACAGTGCTTCTGATTGTATTATTGGACCTTGCATTGTTTGGTGTATTGCAAGGGCAAATATATGTACCGGCAAAAGGTTCCTGTACATATGGAAACCATTGTTTTAGCGGAACATCATTCGCTTCTACGCCTGTAGTGTAGGTCAGTACATTCACCAGGTCAGGCGTTACCGGGCTTTTACTTGTGCCGGGAACATAATCATCGTACCATAAACCAATGGCGGCAAGTACAACACCGCCTACTGCCTGCAATTCAATTCTTGTCACATCATCCTCCAGCCTTCTTCCGTTGGGGAAGCCATCCATGTTGGGAATATACTGAATTGACGTGTTTGAGTTGTAAGCGGGGTCTGTTAATCCAAGTACTGCTGCCTGTATTAAACCAAGAGAACTAAACTGGCTGCTTGTTCTCGGAGTTGGTGGTACAGCCATGTTCAGACGAAGCATATCTCCTCCGTTTGGTAAAAAATTAGATATGAAAGGTTTTCCCTTTGCCAATGGATTGCCTGCTTTGCCCGTTGCTAACTGGTATGGCGCCATATTGGGAACGCCCGTATGAAAGATCGGCCATAAATCAACAGAACGTGGTGAATTTGCTTTCGGCAACAATAGTCCGCCAAATGCAGATTCAGCTAGCGCTGTACCATCCAAAGCTGCATTACCTTTAAGGCCATACAAACCATTTTGGTTATTGCCAAAACCAAATGCACCCAACGAATTTCTTTGTATCCGTAATGGTTTTAATCCTGGAACAGCACCTCCAAAAAAAGTATCGTCCATGTACAAAGCCAGTTCGGGATTATAGAAGAATTTTCCGAATGTGCTTAGCGTTGCCAGGTCCTCATAGGGTGTCAAAGAATTCCAATAATCTTTGTACCCGATTGGAATAACAACTTCATTTGTCAATGGCATACCCAAACGGGATACCTGAACCCATGGTCCACTATTAGTAGTTCCTTTACCATCTTCTCTTAAAATACTTATTTTTTGTCTGCTTGCACTAGCCCAAACACCAATAACATAATTGGGATCAAGTATACTCACACACTGACTTACCGGCTTTTTGTCTTTTTGCAAAGTGCTGATATCAATTTGCAGAGCAATAGTAGAAACGTTTAAACATTTCAATCCGTCTGTAGCCATACCATTTGCACGAGGTGCATCACCCAGGTCAAAAATTCCTCCAAGATCTACAAAAAAAGGATCGTCTGCCGGGCCACAAAATACCTTTTCGCCTGTGCTAGCAGTTGTAAGGGCATTGACAACCTCCTGAGTATAATCTGAAGCGCCTAATCCAACAGATGATGTAATAGAACGTGGGCCAATATTGGGTGGTGGCACAATTCCTTTTTCAACTACTGTTTGAAAACTCATCCCTCCATTCATACTTCTTTCCATTTTATAAGTTGTTTTAAGATTTTGCTTACCCAAACGGATGTTGAAAAAAGTGGTAGGATCTTCATTAATTTGGTGAAAAGTAAACCGATAAATAATATCATCACCTTTTGTGGCAATATTGTTATCAATATGAACTTCGTAACGAATATTTTCACCAAACTGGTAATAATTAGGCCCACCCTGCGGCAACTGCCCGGGAACATAGTTGGCAATGATGGTTACCTTATTCGGATCATCGGGGCTGCGGAAAGCATACACATCTGTATTATCTGCCAGCGGGTCGTTGGCAATCAAAGGTGCTTCCCTGTGAGACGATGCAAAT
>NZ_JACMOO010000305.1 GCF_014377975.1 Ferruginibacter sp. | reverse complement strand
TACATCATGATTCCACGGTGTTCTTAAACCATTTCTTTCTGCATACTGACCTCTTCTTGAGTTTAAATATTTATCGCCTGTAATTAAATTGTTTAAATCAGTCCATTGTTGGGCTGCTGTATATAACTGTCCATTTCTTGTATAATCAGCCAGCCTAATATCGCTTTGATCTTTGGGAATATAAGGCAGGTTCGTATTTGCAGCATTCCCAAATGGAGCACCACCTGAGTTATATACCACTGAATAAGGACTTCCTGACTGGCCTGCATAAAAGAAAGACAATGTTGTCATGTTGGTTTTGTTCCACTCCAGGTTAACGCCCATCGTAGCTACTATCCTGTTACGCAAATCAAAATTAGAATACGATAATTGTGGATTATTTGCAACTAAAGCAGGGTTCACTTCAAAATTAGACTGGAATGAGTTACGGATACCATTACTCAAATCCTTACTCATGCCGTAGGTATAAGCAGCACTCCAGTTCATACTAATTCTGTGGTAACCTAATTTACTAAAATTAGAATTTTTAGTTATCTGGGCAGTTAAATTATATCGGTACCCTTTTGTGGTGTTACTCAATAAATAAACATTAGAATACTGTGAATTTAATTTGCCACCAACATACACAGGCGATTGAGAAGGGCCTGATGTAAAATATTGTACACTATCCTTAATATTGATCTGCTGAAATTTTACATCATACAAAGTTTTGGTGTACAAGGCATCCAACGTTAACTTATATCCTTTACCAAACTTAATGTCCACGGCAATATTTGAACGCCAAACTGTGGGCAATTTAAAATGATTGTCAATTACATCTACTTCTCTTGTAGTAGTAGCATTTGCTCCAGGAAGCGCATGGGCATTAATAGTGTCCTGTAAATTAAGTGGGTTTATTGCCAGCGGAATGGTGACATTACCGCCCACTGTATTAGTTGTACTTGGCTTGAAATCAATATTATTATAAACGCCGCCAGATAAAGTTTCAGCATAACCTAACCAAGCAAAAGGCATTCTTCCTACAAAAATTCCTGTACCACCTCTTACAACGAGACTTTGATCACCTTTAACATTCCAGCTAAATCCAACCCTAGGTGAAACTGTTGGTACACCCAGCCATTTATTATTCAATTGGTTAAAGGGTGTATTGCTATAAGTTAGGTTGGAGGTATTATTTTTTGCAGTTGCAAAATCTTTATCTACCGGAACCTGGTTTCCCAAAAACGGATAGTCAATTCTAAAACCACCTGTCAGTTTGAAATTATTGTTTAACGAAATTTCATCCTGTGCATAAACACTCATCAGGTTTACATGATAAGGGTTTGGCGGATTGTTATAGAGGTCTTCTCTTGTGTTTGGATATTTTGGGTCGTTGGAATAAGCTCCACGAATTCTGTTTGGTTTATCAGCCAAAAAATCGGGAACTGATTTATATTCCCAACGGCCATTCCATGAATTTACAAAACCGTAAGTGAGGTTATAAAATTCATTGTGCGTACCAAAAGTAAATTTATGAATACCCTTTGTAAGCGTAACATTATCGCTTACTTCAATTGTTTTTTGCTTCATATTGTAAATAGAAGCTTCACGCCAGGTACCTGCCCAGGCTAAACCACCGCCAATGTCCATAAAAGGAGAAAGTACTCCGGGAAAATCCCTGTATTCATGCACGTTGATATAACTTACGCTTAACTGGTTGCTAAGGCTGTTAGAGAAATTAGTCTTTAACTCAGAGGTAAGGTTAATATTCTTTGTATGTTGTGTAAAGTCGGTTGAACCGAATTGAAAATTGGTAGAGGTACGCTCCAAGTTATTTCCTACACCATTGGTATATATTCCCCTTACGGTTAAAGTACTTTTGTTACTTACTTTAAAATCTAACCGTGCAAATAATTTATCGCTATTGGTAAAAATTTTATATGGCCCGTCGTACGATCCTGCATCATAATTGTACTGGGTTTTTAACCTGTTGTAAATACTTGCTGCATCGGCCAGGCTAATGGCTGCGCCTCGGTCGCCTGCGTTATAAAAAGTAGGTTCCTGGCGACGGGTTTGTTCGAAGTTTACAATAAAGAAAGCTTTGTTTTTTACAATGGGGCCGCTAAGGGTAGCACCATATTGGTAATCATGAAAATCTGAACCAATTTTTGTTTTTAATCCATCTGCACTTTTCCCCATCAAACCCTGGTTTCTGCCATAACCATATACGGATCCATGAATAGTGTTGGTGCCACTTTTTGTAACTGCGTTAACAGATCCCCCGGTAAAATTTCCCAGCTTAACATCAAAGGGAGATAATTGTACCTGCACTTCCTGTATTACATCAATACTGTAAGGATTGGTACGGGTACCTGCACCTGCAGCACCCGACTGGCCACCACCGCTAATACCACCTGCAGAATTACTAAAACCGATAGCATCGTTATTGATAGCACCATCAACAGTTAAATTGTTATATCTGAAATTGGTGCCTGCAAAAGAGTTATTATTTGATTGAGGTGTAAGCCTTGTAAAATCAGCCAGGCTTCTGCCAATGGTTGGCAAGGTATTCATCTGCACCCTGCCGATGCTTACCCCGCTATTACTTTTTTTTGTAGATGTTATGGTTACGGCCTCCAGGCTTCCTGTGCTCAACTTCATTACCACATTTAAATCCGGGTTATTACCCAGCGTAAGATTAACATCTTCTGCCTTTTCTTCTTTAAAACCTACAAAGGTGATAGTAATTGTATACGGGCCACCTGGTTTTAAATTGGCAATACTAAATATTCCTTTTTTATTGGTTTGTGTTTTGGTTACGGCTCCTGTAGGAACATGTAACAATGATACAGTAGCTCCCTGAATAATACTACCTTTTTCATCTTTTATGTTACCACTTAAAGATGAAACTGTTTCCTGTGCAAAACTGTTAAAGGACAGTAAAACCAATAATCCTGATAACCACATTAATAACCCTTTCTTCATAATTGTTAAATTTCTGCAAAGAGAGGAACTGAATGTTAAGACAATGTGTACTTTATGTTATTTTAACGTTAACGAATTAGTAATTATTGATGCATTTGTAGCAAAAACGTTATAAGATGTTAATGGAAATGTGAAAAATAAATTAGGAAGCAGTGATGGTTTTCGTTGGTAACTCCATGAACGCCTTTTAACAATCCAGCAGTTAAAAAATTTAAGAAATCATAGTGAAAATTAAGAAAAAATCAAATAGTGTTTTTGATGATTATTGATAAACTTCTTTGGTTACATTTTCATTTAAGTTATACTCGCTTTTAAAAATCATTTTTTCTTTCTTGTTATAATTTCTCCATTCTCCATTTTTTAAGCCGTGTTCATAGTGGCCCTCACTTTCAATATTCCCATTTTCATAATAATATATTGATGCACCATTATATTGCCCGAATGAATCAAGCGGAAGCCACAAAACAATATAACCTGCATTTTACCGTTTGGGCTAAACACTTAAAAGGCTTTTTTGATAACAGTGCAACACAACAAAAAACTTCCAATCCTACCAATGTGATCACAAAATATTCTACTAATTCTATACAGGTATTAAAGTATAACCCACAAATGGATGGTCTTCGTTTTTGTGCTGTATTATCTGTGGTTTGTTATCATTGGCTACCCGTTGTAAATGATATAAAAGTGAGTTATTTTTTCGGCGCTTTGGTTAATTTTTTCTTTGTGCTCAGCAGCTATCTGATTACCCGGATATTGTTTAACGCAAAAGAAAAAAGCTGCCGACTTGGCACCTCAAGATTTAAGGCCATCGGGATTTTTCTTTTACGCCGTACCATTAGAATATTTCCAGCGTATTATTTTTTTCTTTTCCTGTTATTGCTTTTACCCACCATTGGAAATGAAGTGAGAAATAATGCCGGTATGTATTTTTCATACCTCGCAAACTACCATATATTCCAGAGCCATGTGTACCCCGCTGTAACAGCCCACATCTGGACATTGGCAGTAGAGGAACAGTTTTACCTTATATGGCCGATACTGATTATTTTTATTCCTAACCGGCATCTTTTAAAAACATTTGTAACCATCATTATTACCAGTGTTATTTTAAGAGCCGTCTGTTATTATCCGGCCCAAGGTATTCCACAGGATATACTGACACAATATTGTGTAGACGCATTTGCTGTGGGGGGTCTTTTGGCTTATAAATACAAAGCACCAGAGAAGGAAAAGCATGCTATAAACAAATATTTTAATCTTGTATTGTATGCAGGATTACCTTTTGGCGTATTGATAATAATTACCCAATCCTACTATTTTTCATTTGTGCTGAATAAATTATTATTTTCCATGGTTTCTTTTAAAATTATAGAAGGAGCTGTTATCGGATATAAACATTTTACCGGAAGATTTCTGCAAAACAAAGTGGTGATTTACCTGGGCCAGATTAGTTACGGAATTTATTTATACCATTTGGTGGTGCCGGTTGTTTTTTGGAAGTCATATGATTTTGGCTATGGATATGTGCAGTTTCAATACCCTTCTTTTTTTGCCAGTCATCAAAAAGGCATATCCCTTTTCCAAAATATTATAAGTTTACAAGGAGTTTATTTTATTATTTATTCAGTTTTGGTGGTAGCCGTAGCTATCGTTTCTTCTAAGTTGATAGAAATCCCTTTTTTGAAATTAAAATCAGTATTCCATATCTGATATTTAGTTAACTCACAATGCAGAAAAAAGTACCCAGTTAAATATTGAGTTTTTTTAAAAATAATTTTATGTTTAGTCATTGCTTTATTTGTACTACCAGTCAATGTACTGCAAAATTAAAAGTATCCCTGCTGGAGCAATACAATTTTTTACCTGTATACCTCTACGAATTAAGCACTAAAAAAAATTCCAAAATCGGTAAATTTAATATTTGACGGCTGAAAAGCTACCATGTTGACTCAGCGTTGTTTGCTTAAAATCAATACGGTTTGTTCTGCAAAAAAATTATCGCTGTTGTACATCACTGGTGTAAACAGTTAATCAGCTACCTGGGAGTGAATGATGTGCAGAATTCTGTTTTGGTTGCCGGTATTATTGTTCATCTTATTGCACGGATTATTTATTTATAACACTCATTAAAACTGATTACACGGATTGGTAAATATGATAAGTAATTTGTGCTATTCTTAAAAATTTGTATAATCATTTCTAATTTAATTTCTTTCCTGTGTTCTTAACCAGCGCTCGGGTATTTCGTTGCGGCTGGCACTCAGGTAATCGTTGTAACTGCAGGCTATAATGGTTTTGTCAGGCAGTTGCATCCACCAGCGGCCGGTCTTCCGGCTTTGTAAAAAACGGGTATCCACTTCAGCAAATACAGTATGGTACTCATTAAAATTAGTAGTATCCTGCAACAATGCTTCCTGCTTGCTGCGGCTTTTTCCATCAACAAAATACCACAACATTTGTGCAATTTGCTTAGCAGTTAATTCATGAATATCCGACCGTGGCTGGTAGCCGTAAATACCAAAACTGCTCATGTTGCTGCTCATGCCGGCATAACGGGTAAGCATACACGCTTCTTCGCCGCTCAATCCATTGGGGCAGCATTCGTTGGCAGGTGCATCACTGTTTTTTATGGCATTAATATCAAAACTCAGTAAATTGGTATTGCGTAAAACAGGTTCCATTTCTTCAATGTTTTCCTTCACTTTTCCTACCCTGTAGCAGTCAAAGCGCAGCTTGTCCATTGTTTCCAGCATGCGGGGATGTACCAGGTAACTTTGAAAACCAAGGTGGTTGTAATGCTTTACCAGGTTGGGTTCGCTGGTGAGCATTTCGAGTAAAAAATTTTCACTTCTTAAGGCGCTTTCTCCCCGCAAATCAATGGTAGCATCAATGCAGGTGGCTTCTGTTACTTTTTGCAATTTACGGTAAGCAAAATATTGCGCCAATGTAACATCGTGAGATCCGCCCAGCAGCACGACTGTTTTATTAAGGCTTAACAATTCTGCCAACACTGTAGTAATGGCAGCGTAACTATCGTTTAGTGTAGCGCCGGTTTTTATATTTCCCACGTCAGCAATGATGATATCCTTATGCCAGTAATGCAACTGAAAAAATTGTTTGCGGATAATATCCGGCGCATCGTTGCATGCATCAAATACGCCGCTACCCCTTGATTCGCCTACGCCCACCAGTACAATATCGGCGGTTTCCAGGTCCGGTATTTCGCCTTCATTAATCAATATATGTTTTGCTAACTGTCCGTCATTATATCCTTTATCGTCATTTAAACTGTGGATATTGATGGGTAATAAAAAATCGTGCAGGTCGTACATGCGTTTATAATTTGCAGCAAACTTATTAAATAGTTATGAGTTATGAATGATGAGTTATGAGTTACCCGAATTTGAATTGCCGCCCATAAGTAAATTGCCCCGTCCTTCAATTGCCTTGTCCTTGAATTGCCCCGTCCTTCCGGACGGGGAGTTAATTGAAGCCTGCTACTATGTGCTTGCGGACATTTCCTTATTTTTGCGGCATGGATAATTTATTATTGACAATTGATCAATACAAGACAGACATCAACAATTTTATTGCACCCAATAGTGAGGCAGCAGAAACCTTTCGCATAAAATATTTAGGTACCAAGGGCTTAGTGAAAGAACTAATGGGCGAAATGAAAAATGTTACGCCTGAAAATAAAAGGGCATTTGGCCAGGTAATGAATGAGTTTAAAGTTTTTGCAGAAGCTAAGTATGAAACGTTGAAAGCTTCCACCAGCAAAGACGGGCAGGCTTCGGCCGATGAAGCTGATCTTTCTTTACCGGCAGATGCATTGCCGTTGGGCAGTCGCCATCCCATTAGTTTGGTGCGCAACCGCATTGTTTCTATCTTTCAGCGGCTGGGTTTTGCCGTGGCTGAAGGGCCTGAAATTGAAGATGACTGGCATAATTTTACAGCGCTCAATCTACCTGAAAATCATCCTGCCCGCGATATGCAGGATACTTTTTACATCAATCAAAATCCAGACTGGTTATTACGTACGCATACATCCAGTGTACAGGTAAGGGAAATGGAAAAAGGAAAATTACCGATAAGAATTATTTGTCCCGGCCGTGTGTACCGCAATGAAACGATCAGTGCAAGGGCACATTGTTTTTTTCACCAGGTTGAAGGTTTATACATTGCAGAAAATGTATCGTTTGCCGATCTTAAACAAACCTTGTATTTTTTTGTGCAGGAAATGTTTGGTAAAGACGTGAAGATACGTTTCAGACCAAGTTATTTTCCTTTTACAGAACCCAGTGCAGAGATGGATATCAGTTGCTTAATTTGTGGCGGAACTGGTTGTAATGTTTGCAAGTATACTGGTTGGGTAGAAATTTTAGGTTGCGGAATGGCGCATCCTAATTTATTGGACAACTGTGGTATAGATTCTAATAAGTACACTGGCTTTGCATTTGGTATGGGGGTAGAAAGAATTACCATGCTAAAGTATCAGATAAAAGACCTGCGATTATTTAGTGAAAATGATGTCCGGTTTTTAAAACAATTTACCGCTGCAGTGTGATAGTAATCATTTCTTCCAATGAAATGAGATTTAATAACTACTTCAATTTGCATGATAAAAACTGCCGGTTTAAAAGACCGGCAGTTTTATGGATAAAACATGTAAACACTTCCTGGTCATTTCTGCATTGCAATCGTAGAATAAGTTCCTCAACCTATGTTTTTCTTTTCCGCTTTAATTCAATGATGCAGTTGTTATTCTTTGTGGCATTCAAATTGCCTTTTTCAAAAAAAGAAATAAATAATCTATGCGAAATTTGAAAAAAATTGCAACAGGATTTTTTTTGCTAATGACCATCTATTCCTGTTCGGTATCAAAAGAGGCAAGAGGTTTAAAGAAACAAATTAATGGCAACTGGCTGCTGCAAACCATCACTACAGAAGGGATCAACGGCAAGGTTACTGCAACCATTTTCAATGAAGCCCCCTTCAATTGTTTTGTAGGAAGCTCGTGGAATTTTATATCGAACAATAGTATGGGCAATTATAATATTAATGCAAGCGGCAAGGAATGCAGTTCTGTAAGCCGTTTGATAAGATGGTCAATTTTTGAACCCAGGGGAGCAATAAAACAATTTCAGTTTAAAAGGTTGGATGATAAAAAAAATGCGATGGATAATGATGAAGGGTTTCGTCTGGAAATTGCCGGCTTAACTGATAATACGATGCAGCTGAAATCGCATATCAGTTTTGAAGGAAAGCCAGCAACATATGTGTATAATTTTGTAAAAAAGTAAATTAAAAAACTCCCGCAATGAAAAAAGTAAATGGATATTTTGTGGTGTTAATGGCGTCGGTCATTTTTATTTTGCCAGCTTGTAACAGTACTAAAAAAATGAATAGTAAGCAAAAAGGCGCTGCGGTGGGCGCAGCCGGTGGTGCTGCAGTTGGCAGTATTATTGGTAATAATGTTGGTAAGAAAAGTAATACTGTTTTAGGTGCCCTGATAGGTGCGGTTATAGGCGGTGTGGCAGGCGGATTAATCGGCGATAAAATGGACAGGCAGGCCGAAGCGATTAAAACGGAAGTGCCGGGCGCAAAAGTAACAAGGGCAGAAGAAGGCATCAATGTAACTTTTGATGAAAAGAATCCGGATGGTTCTGCAGCAGGTGTTTTCTTTGGTACCAATCAATTTAATATCTCCGCCAATTCAAGACTGGCTTTGGCTAAGTTGGTAAAAATATTTAATAATTAC
>NZ_JACMOO010000304.1 GCF_014377975.1 Ferruginibacter sp. | reverse complement strand
TCGAAAAAGTAAATGATAACTTGGTACTAAAAATAGCACTTAGTAAAAAAAGACGGGCATGGTTTAGCGGACTTTGGAACTACTCAAAAGTCTTTGAGTATCCTTTTGAGGTTGCTATTGCGTAATTTGGGTTAAAATAATCGACCTACTCAGCAA
The DNA here is from genome assembly GCF_014377975.1 of Ferruginibacter sp. Classification (GTDB taxonomy): domain Bacteria; phylum Bacteroidota; class Bacteroidia; order Chitinophagales; family Chitinophagaceae; genus Ferruginibacter. The sequence goes on along the minus strand of NZ_JACMOO010000304.1, from coordinate 5,162 downwards.
AAGCCGATGTTGGCCTTTTGATCAACATCCGAAGGCACGGACCAAAAAAAGGTTTTAGTAATCAGTAAGCATGTTGAAATCATCCACAACATTTGTAAAAAAGTTTGGGAAAAGCAGCACACAATAAATTATAAATTATAAAAAAGCATTTACAGTATTAGATTACAAAGCTTCGGCGGTTGGTTAAAAATGATTTAATCGGGGCTTTTGGTTTAACAAATAGTTATTAAATCCGCAACAGCACTAAAGGCAGAGTACAGTCAATACCAAATTCGACTAGAAGCTTTTTCAGGATGCTGCTGTCATAGAAGTGAACCTCCCTATAGAGCCGGCTAATGCGTGACGTGTATTATTTACTGGGTAAGCCGCTGCTACAGGCTTATTACAATCATCATTTTGGTTAATCTATTTTTACAGATATTATTGATTCACCGTTATAGGTGCCTGCAATATCACTCCGCTACCGGTTCTTACTTCCATATTACCTTTTACATTCAATGCTTTTTTATTAATGAATTGGCGGTTGCCCGTATTTGTGCCGGCATTAATAATCAGCTTTCCAATTTTATTGGGGAAGGAAAGCCCACCAAACCCATCAATATTTTTGCTTGCCACGTTAGATGAATTGACGCCAAGAATTAAGGTACTGTTATCGCCAAAATTATATGGACAAGCTATGGTTTGGCTGGCAGCACCAAAAGGCGGATCATTTACTTGAAGCGTACCACCAGTAAAATTAAATGCAGTCATGCCTGCTGCTGCTTCAAACAAATAGCTGCTGTCTGGAATGCTCATTTCCCGTATGCCCTCATTGGCATCAATGGTTATTTTACCACCAATCATATTGAATGTGCTGCCAGTATTAAATTTTAATCGTCCATTGATATTAATACCTCCATTGCTGATTGCCAATGTGCCGTAAATATCTGCAATGGCAGAATGTTCATCTGCCTCACCTGTTTGTAAAGTATCTGTAGTATTATTAAGCGTAAGTGTGCCTCCACTGCTTACTCTTAATGCCCTTATTATGAGTGCGGTATCTACGGTTACATTGTGGCCTGTATTGATAATAACAGAGTCACAAATATCTGGCACTACACCCTTGCTCCAGATAGCAGAATTACTAAAATTGCCGCTTGACAGTGTAGTATTTATACAACCTGAATTATAAGAGGCGTTTACTTTCAAAATGGCAGAATCCTGCAGACCGAAAAAGGATGCAGTAAGTATAGCAGTTCCGCTTTTCAGGCCATTAAAAGAGATAGTTGAGTCAACATAATTAACGATGGTTGCCGAATCAACCGCAATTAAAATATTAGGGTCACCATTGCCAATTGTTACCCATTGATCATTGTATTTAGCCTCAAATACCGGAAAGAAAGGCTGCCCAACAGTCAGCATACTTTCATTGTCTTTTATCCTGAAATCCTGTAGGGTAGCAAGGTTGGTAGTACCTACTGAAAGGGTATCTATACGGTATTCTAATCCGGAGCCATCACTTTTTTCATACACGGCCTTTGCCATTATTAAATTACTGCCAGTAAACGACGGACTCACAGTAAATGGAATACTATGCTGCGCCAGCGTTTTAATTACCCTGAAGGAGTCTGACAGTTGAAAATATATCGTTGAATAAATAAGTCTTGCCGTGTCTTTTACCCTGAATTTGATATTGATGGTACTATCTGAATTTACAACAGTATTTCTAAACGGAGCATCAATTTTTATTTTTGTAGTATCAAAAAAACTTTCGTTTATAAGAATATTGCTTGGCTTTGATTGAATACCTTTTGCAGCCGCAGGCCGTAGTTCTTTTACTTGTATCGGGTTATTGTTAGCAGGAAAAAAATCAGCAAATAATTCACTGGATCGTTTGGTGTTTAACAACTGTAATACCCTTTGGCCCACATCATCTCTTTTTGGAATGTCGCTGTGCCAGGCATTATGAGGTGGATTAGGTGGAATTATAGTTGCCGCATCAGTATTTATAAACTTGGTAACATTAGGTGCATCAACGGCCAGATCGCATATTTGGCTGGATAAGGGTACAATCAGGTCACCATTTTGAATAAAATTATAAAACCCTCTTTTTTCGTTTATATAGTTTAAAAAATTAAACAGCATTACCTGAGGATCTTCTGCTATCATAGTTCCTAATTCTGCCCTTGCTGCCAATCGGCTTGCTGGTGTTTCAAAATATGCATCTGACCATGGTAAGTAAGTAGTGACATACATAATTTCAAGTAAAGATTTATAAAAAAAAGATAATCCTTTATCTAAAAATCCCGCTACTGAATAAAACTTATCCCATTTAACATTACCACATATCATGTGGTTTCTTATTGGGGCAAATGTAAGTGCCGGCGTTCGGCCAAACCTTATACCGCCTCTTTCTTCTGTAGATTGTAAATTGTTTGTAGCATTGGAGCCTTCAAACTTTGGTATTATTTCATTTCCCACTGGAATAAAAAGGCAGCCCAAAAAGTCAGGGCTTGCTGCATAAGCGTCGTGAAGCAAAATGTTTATCGGATCCGGAGCCCATTTTAGAAACTGGTCTCCTGCATCAGCAACACCAGCACCATTATGCGGAGTATCCAGTGTAAGCACTTTATGTGTAAAGCCTTTTGTATAATTTTTATACCTGTAAGGGCTGCCGGCACCTGCAAAGAATTTTTTAGGGAAAAAATTAATAGCAGTCCTTATCATACAACCACCCATACTGTGACAAACATAATCCACCTGATTGGAGGCGTATCTTAATCCCCTCATGGCTTCAATATTTCCCTGCAGTGTATTTAGCCTGTCTCCATTACCGGTATAAACATTAATATCTCCCCCAAGTAATTGTGCTGCATTTTTATGGAAGTAACCACGAGGATCCATCTTTAATGCATTGGTATAAGTAAACAGCGGGCTGGACAGAAAAGGGACATATTTTCCAAAATAATTATGTTTTAAATCCAACCAGGCTTCGGGGCTGCTTGCAACACCATGCACAAATACAGTTGGCGGCCGCACTAAGCCAATTTTATAATCCATCGTGTCTTTCTTGTTGTTGAGATAAGTAACAATTACCGTAAGCGTATCATATCTTTTTCTTAAAGATGCATAAGCGCTTACCGTATCGTTACTAAAATCTTCGGGTGAAACATACCAAACCCAAAATTCGCCTGGCACACCCACTTTCAAATCAGCATCACTCATACTTATATCTGTTGCGGTTGCATCAGTTGCCTCCTCACTGTATTTATCAATCACCAAAGCTGGTTTTAATTTGCCACGGGTATTGGCTTCGCTTGCAACAAACCTTTTTAAACTTACATTCACAGCTTGTACGTTTGGTAAGGTATCACTCCCTTTTTTTATCCTTAAATAAATTCTGGAAACACCATCTGCAGCTACGCCTATGGGACGATTGACCCTGTCCGGGAAGCTATAGTCCCATTCCATCTTCACATCTATTTTGTATTTGATATTCCAAAATGTTACCCCGGCATCGGAAGTAATAATAATGCGCCCACCACCTTTATCATAAGCCACTCCTGTAATATTATTAGAGGGGAGACTGTCTGTGGTTGTGAGTAGTTTGTAAGAAGAAATATCTGTTACATCTCCGCCGTTATCAAATACTACAAGACCATTAGTTGTACCGATATACACATATCCATATTCATCGCTGGTGATGGCATTAAGATTAACGGTAGTGCCCGGTATAAAAATAGATGGCATATTTACAGCTTGTAACGTATTACCGGTTTTTACTACCACGCCGCCGTTTCTTAAACCAATCCAAACCCTGCCATCTTTGTCGGCATACATGGCACTGGTTCTAAAACCTGCAGGCAATACTCCTGCGTTATCAGTATTGATATATTTTCTTGCCTGGTTATTATAATACAATCTTGTTTTGTCAAACTCTCCATTTTGATCATACCCTCCCTTAAAAAAACCGCTTGTAGCATCATACTTTAATATTTGAGTGGTACTGCCTGTTGCAATGGTGTAATTTGTTTCCGCAGCAATATACACTTCTTCTTTGTTACCACATACGCCATAGCAGGAAGGATTTCCTGTACTTATAAAATTGGTTGTGGGAAATATCTGAAGCCCTCCAAAAACCTTTTGCATATTTCCTGTTGAGGTTTCCTGAAAGCGGGTGGCACCGCCTGCGCTGGTATTTCCGGAGGTTATGTAGGTGGCCTGCGCTGTCCATAATCTTCTGTATCCATCCTGTGGTGCATTCAAAGTATCTAAATAAACTGACCTTACATTTCTTGAAGACAAAAAATTAGTGGTACTAAAAAATTGCATACCGACGTCTGTTCTATCCGGAAAATAATTAACGCCGCCTCCTGTATTTGAGCCACCGCCTGTTTGCCCTGATGTGCCTGATTGAGCTATCCATATACCACCCTTTTCATCAGCTTGTATCTGGTTGATAAATACATTGGTGAGCTGACTTGATTTACTCCATACTTTAGTGGAGGTATCAAATTTGTATAAGCCCTGGTACTGGGTTCCGGCCCATATCTGACCAAATTTTCCTACCCAAACGGCTTTAAAATTATTACCGGTAAAAGCTGGCGTATTGGCACTGTTATAGGTAGTAAACTTGTTGATAAATTGGGCTTTTGAAAAAATAAATGCACCCGATAAAAGCAGCAATAAGAAAAACTTTCTCATAATATTTTCATTAGTTAGTGTTATCGCTTAGGTTAAACAGGCCTTGAAAATTTAATAGATGGATATTATAAAAACTGTGATAGATAACTCAGATAAAGTTAAATAATACAATTATAAAAAATGAAACTCATTTTTAAGTACCCTGGCTAAACTCCCCGACAACCAACGCTAAATTAAATTGCTAAAGACAAAAATTCTATGTTTAAAAACATGGCCTATTTTACTTAAAAATATCTTTGCTACGCCCTGCACTGCTTTTAACAAACCAAGATTATTGAAGGGCTTAAGCGTAATGTTATATCTGCAACATCACCCCAAAAAAAACTAAGTGCTCAATTATTATTGTGTGATCAGAGGTACTCTCTACATACTGATAGCACATTTTAAGTTGCGATACAAAAATTAATGAGATTTTCCAATCGCATACGAAATCGTTACATAATAAAAGCCACCAATAGCAGGACCGCCTAAAAAAGAAT
>NZ_JACMOO010000051.1 GCF_014377975.1 Ferruginibacter sp. | reverse complement strand
TGCCAGCAGAAATATTTGTTTTAAAATCCTCCAATTCTATTTCAATAGTTAATGATATAATTTTCTATCATAAAAGTAGATTTACAGGGGTTTTATTTGAACTAAATTCCAATAAAAATGACACTGTCTTATTGGAAAGATGTCAACAAGGAGAGTTAAATGGTATTTCGAAAAAATGGTATCCTACGCATCAACTAATGGAAAGTCGAGCTTATAAATTTGGAAGAAAAGAAGGCAAACAAATTTCGTTTTGGGAAAATGGAAATAAACGGTTTGAATTTATAGCAAACAATGATGCTTATGAAGGAGAAATAAAGGAATGGTCAGTTGATGGCACCTTATTTAATGTAGCACATTTTGTAAATGGGCAAGAAGAAGGAGCACAAAAAATGTGGTATGAAAACGGTAAAATACGGGCAAATTATGTAATTATACATGGTAAGAGATATGGATTGTTAGGAACTAAAAATTGTAAAAATGTATCGGACAGTATTTTTGTTGTTAAGTAGTTTATTTTTTTTCAGTTGCGCTGAAAAAAAAACTAATTCTATCGCATTACCTTACTACAATGAGCCTGATTTTACGCCAATTTTTATTGAAAATAAATCAGACGTCAATAAAAAGATTACCCATACGATTGGCAATTTTTCATTCTTAAATCAAGACAGTATTTCTGTTAACCAAAAAAGAGTAGAAAATAAAATACACATTGCTAATTTTATTTTTACTTCTTGTGGCAGCATCTGCCCTACTATGACAAAGAATATGAAAATAGTTGGCGATAGTTTAAGTAGTGACAAAAATCTTGTGTTTTTGTCATTTTCCGTAACACCTTGGATAGACAAACCTTCGATACTTAAAAAATACAAAGAACGGAATGGTATTAAAAATGAAAACTGGGAATTTCTGACAGGTTCAAAAGGAGATATTTACAAATTAGCCAGACAGTCGTATTTTGCAGAAGAAAATATTGGGTTTAGCAAGGACAGCACAGAGTTTTTGCACACTGAACATTTTGTTTTGGTTGATAAAACTAAACGAATACGTGGTATCTATAACGGTACTTTGACATTGGAAATGGAAAAATTAATTGAAGACATAAAAACATTAGAAAAAGAAAAGGAATAGTACTTCCGCTGATATTAAGTTGTATAGATAAAAGCCTTCCCCAAAAAAGCTCCAATTATAAAAGCATTACACTCTTCATAACTTTAAACTAATTGCAGTGTAACATCACAGCATTCGCATTTTTATTTATCTCTTCTTATAAAAGTTATTGCTTCAAAAACTGCCCGATGGTTTCATTTAAAAATTTATCATCTTCGGGATTGCTGGCTGCGCCGGCGGTATGCCCCCATAAAGATGGAATCGGTTTAAAGGTAACACCTTTGATAAAGTTCGCTTCGTAAGTGGCATCGCCAATAGGAAAGTACAAGTCCGTTGCGGAGGGCATGTACAGGAACGGCACTTTAATGGAACGCAAAGCCGCTTCCGCGTCACCGTTAAAACCCCTGGTATTGCCAACATTATGGTATTCCCAGCTACGCATTTGTAAAATCAGATCATTGGCATCGGCACCGGGAATAAAATTGGTGCGGTATTCATGCAGCACCTGTTCAAAAGTAGTTCCGGGCCTGGCACCTACCCGCCACAGTTCTTTACGCCACCACTCCTGCGAGTACAACCAGGCCGTCCATACCACGCTAAACGCCTCAATACCCTTAACCGGCGGTGTAGTATAATCTCCATTATTAAAAGTGCAGTCAGCGGTAAGTGCCGCAATTTGTCCTTCTAAACGTACCACGCCATGTCCATAGGTTTTTGCGGTGCCGCAGGTAGCTGCAATGCGGTCAGCAAAAACAGGGTAGCTAACCGCCCATTGAAAAGCCTGCTGCGCACCCATCGAAAAACCGATGATCGCCCGCAGGTGGAAGATCTGTAAATCTTCCATCAGTAAACGGTGCACCGCTTCTACGTTATCGCGGATCTTCATGAGCGGAAAACGAGGGCCATGAAAAGGTTCCGGCGTATTGCTTGGCGAAGAGGAATGCCCGTTACCGAAAAGTTCTGTAGTTACTAAAAATAGTTTGCTGGTGTCAAGTGCTTTGCCCGGACCAATCAGCCATTCGTAGCCATGCCGGTCGGCCATATAGTGGGAGGGTAGCAATATGGCATTGCTATGCGCTGCATTCAGATGTCCATAAGTACCATACACAATATGGGCTTCAGGTAAAACAATCCCCTCCTCTGTGGTAAAATTTTTAATGATAAACTCGTGCCGGGGTACTTTGTCTTCGGGTGTGGTATTTTGCGCAAATACCTGTTGCGATAAGAATAAACATAGCAAAAATATTTTCATGCAAAACTGTTTTGAAGATGATGGAATTACCAGGAAAAATATAATTTTAATCTGCCGGAACAATCCCTTTTAAAGTAAGATCAATCTACACAAATTTATGGGTGAAAAAAGATGTTTTTTTGAGATGTGACTATTTTTGTTTTTGAAAGTTGTTAATACATCTATTTTATATTGCTGTTGAATGGTGTACATGCTTCCTTAGTAAAAATATCATTCAACAACATTTCGATTCGTATTGTTCTTGTTGGCTTCCACTTTTATTTCAAGGTTTACCTCCTTAGCCGGGAGGCTGCGTACCTGCAACGCGGCTGCTTTTGCTTATGCCATAAAAATTTGTTGTACATTTTTTATCTGCCGCCTACAGCGTTACCGAACCAACGAAAGGCCGTTTATGCAATTGCTGTTTTTAACTTGAGGTAAGTTTAAAGTATAAAATAAATTCGTAAAACGGTGTTAGCAGGGGCACAGCATAAAATTTGTGGTAAAGAAAGCTTGTGCAGGTGGCTGGTGATTGTTTTAATTATTGCCCTGCAAAAGTATCCCCTTTACTACTCTCCATATTTCCCGCTAAAATACTTTATCTTCCCCCCTGATTTGTCCCTTTGAATTTTCGTCAGCTCACTTATACAAAATATCAGAAACAATTCATGAAATCCATTCAATCAGCCGCCAGTATTTTATTTCTTTGTTGCCTTATCGCCTGTAACCAGCCATTAAAGGAAGAACCTGCACCCGAAAGGCCTGCTAAAATAAACCCCGATCCCTCGGCTGCAACCCTTAGCCCGGAAGAGAGCATGAAGACCATGCATTTACCGCCAGGATATCATTTGGAACTGGTAGCCAGTGAACCCGAAATACAGGAACCGGTTGCCGTTGTATGGGATGGCAATGGCCGGATGTATGTAGCGGAAATGCGTAGCTACATGCAGGATATTAATGGTACCGGGGAACGATTGCCCGTATGCCGCATCACAAGGCTGGAGGATACGGATGGTGATGGTAAAATGGATAAGCATACCATTTATATTGATAGCCTGATATTGCCCAGAATGATGCTGGCACTGGATGACAGGCTGATAGTAAATGAAACCTACACCAACAATTTATACAGCTACCGCGATAAAAATGGTGATGGAACCGCGGATGAAAAAACATTGATGTATCACAACGACACACCCGATGAAGCCAACCTTGAACACCAGAAGAGTGGACTGATCTGGAATATGGACAACTGGATTTATGTTACCCGGAATCCAATTCGCTTCCGTTATAACAATGGTATGCTTGTGGGAGATAGTTTATCCAGTCCTCCTAGCGGACAATGGGGATTGACCCAGGATAATTATGGCAGAATGTTTTTTTCTTCAGCAGGAGGAGAAACACCCGCACTAAATTTTCAGGAAAATCCGGTGTATGGTGAGCTGGATTTAGACAATCAGCGGGATAGTGCTTTTGATGCAGTGTGGCCCATCATCGGAACACCAGATGTGCAGGGAGGACAGCAACGTTTACGGGCCGATAGTACCCTGAACCATTTTACTGCATCCTGCGGCCAGACTGTTTTTCGTGGTGACCGGCTACCATCTGCCCTGCAGAATGATTTATTTATTTGTGAACCTGTTGGCCGCTTAATACGCCGGGCAAAAATGACAGATAACAGGGGAGAAATAATACTCAGCAATGCGTATGACAAAAGAGAATTTCTTGCTTCATCCGATATGAACTTCCGGCCGGTTAATACTGCTACCGGTCCTGATGGTTGTCTTTACATTGTTGATATGTATCATGGCATCATACAGGAAAGTGCATGGACAAAACCAGACAGTTATATACATCCGCAAATAAAACGCAAACAGCTTGATTTAAATATCAACCGCGGCAGAATCTACCGTGTGGTACATGATGGCTACAAACCAGGCCCACAGCCCCATTTGTTAACTGCTACCAATGAAGAACTGATATCTTTTCTTGCTCATCCAAATGGTTGGTGGCGGGAGAATGCGCAGAAGTTACTGGTGATACATGGTGATCAATCTGTAGTGCCGGCACTCAAAAAAATTGCATTGAATGAAAGGTCGTTCGTTGAAAAATTAACCTTCTGGAAAAAAGGTCCGGACCCTATTGCCAGGCTGCATGCGTTGTGGACATTGGAAGGCCTTAAAGCGATGGATGAACAAACAATTTCCGCAGCGCTAAAAGACGAGTATGCTGAAGTAAGAAAAGCCGCTATCCGTATGAGTGAGCCATTACTTCAACAAAGCAATAATACAATATTTGCTCAACTGGAGCGTATGAAAAATGATACCAATGCCGGTGTTCAAATACAACTTGCCTTATCACTCAGGTATAGTAAAAACCCAAATGCCGTTGCAATTTTAAAAGAATTTCAGCACAGGGATACCAGCAATCAACTGCTGGTAAAAGTAGCAGTAAGAAGTTTGCAGGAGGGAGATGAATCATTGAGTGAACTAAAAGCAGGCACCATGGGTATGGATGGTGACGACAGGGATCTGGTATACCAGGGTGCCAGTAATTTTAAACAATTGTGTATCACCTGCCATGGTCCGGATGGCAAAGGAATTCCTTCAATGATTGCACCCCCGTTGGCCGGTTCTGCCAGGGTGAATGGCGATAAAGCTATCCTGATAAATATTTTACTTCATGGTTTAAAAGGACCTATTGACGGTAAAAAATATCCCGACCAAATGTTATCGCAGCAAGCACAAACAGATGAATACATCGCTTCGGTACTGAGTTATATCAGAAACAGTTTTGGTAATAAATCAAGAGTGGTTTCTGCAGATGAAGTGAAGAATATCAGGACTGCTGCTAACGCCCGGCAAACTCCGTGGACGCTGGAGGAGTTATCGGCAGTGAATATGGCAAAGAAAAAATAACCTTGATGGTAGACTAACTGTTTAATAATTTTTACCTTAGGGATAAAGCGATATTTATCCCTAAGGTTTTTACCTGGATTTAGTTATAGTAAATAGCAGCGTTGCGATATGTCAGAAATCATAACAACGCTTTTTCATCCGTCATAAACACTCTTGTACTTTCAGTATATTCCCCACCATTTGCATCCTTGTATTTCAAATTCACATAAAAAGCACGGTACCCATTTTTTGGAAATGCTTCTGTAACTTTTACGGTACCCTTATGGTTTATACCCAGGCTTTTTGATGCCCATTTATCGTTTCTAAAATCCTTATCCGGCGAATCGGCTGACCAGATGATAACATCAGTAAGTTTATCAGCAGTTGTTTTTATATCAACTGCTACTCCCGCCGCAGTATTCGAAGTTTTCCAAACACATTGGGGATACGTTTTTTTTGAAAGTGTTAATCCAAAGAATGAACTCAGGCTTGCAAGCGCTTCCTTTTTATCACCCAGGTCGTGACCTACATTTGCTACATAATGCAATAAATTTTGGCCTGGGATACTGTCGTAATAATTTTTGATATTGTCAATCGGCCAGTACTCATCATTGGTACCCATCAATATCATTTTGGGCATGGTTAATTTCTGACGGTACGCATAAGGATCAATCATCGTAGTAAGGTCATTTGTTTTGGCTGATCCGATATCCTGCACTATCCCCAGCTTCACATAATCTTCTATTTGAATGCTGTAGTCGTTCCACACTTTAATCTGGTAATTCATACTTACGGGCATGTTGAGCATATCAATTACCATGGGTGCAATGGCCACCACACGAGGGTCGCTGGCGCCTGTTAGCCAGGTCGTCCAGCCACGTTTGGAAGCACCTGAAACAACAAAACGGTTAATGTGCTGATGTATATTTTGGTTACAAAATTCCTGCACGGCATCCATTGCATGCGTTGCACTTTTTACCATAGGAAAAAGTAGTGGCCATGAATAATCATTGTCTTCTTTAAACTGGTGCAGCGTAAATGAAATCAATGCATCTTCCGTCAGCGTATCATACAAAGGCTGATTGGGTGTTTGTTTTAAGATGGCCACAACCGCATTATTGTGGGTGGCAACTTCACCCAAACCAATCATTAATGCATCCTCCTTGCTGCCCCAGTTTGGCAGGCCTTTATTATTGATGCTTCCACCAGTGATAAACAATAAAGCGCCATCGTAATTTATTTTCTGCGGTACAATGATACTCAATTCGTGTGTCCAGGTATATTCCCTCCACTTTTGCGAGGTGAGTAATAATGCATACACCGTGGCATCTTTTATTTTAAAGGTTTCTTTAATTTCCCATTTATACGTTTTGTCGCCATTGCTTAAATAGTGTTGCAAAGCAGTAGCAGGCGTTATGGCGGTTTGAGCAACGATGTTGCCCGGCAATAACTGAATTGCCGTTAAACCAAAAAGCATTTTAAATACAATCTTATTCATTGGATGATTTTTTTATTAAGGATGTTTACCGCGTATTTTTAAAACAATATCTATAATCAAATTACAATTTGCCTGTTTAAAGATAGTAATTGCTGAAATACAACACACTGCCAGGCGTATATTTAAATCGTGGCTGACCTTATCGCAATTCTGTTACACCAACCGGAAAAGTTGTTTATACTTTCTCTATTTTTCAATGGATTAGTCTGTTTATTTTCTGCTATAAGTACTTCGGTACACAACCCTGCTGCCAATGCTAGAACCAATGATCTGGCTGCAATTTTTTCTAAAAAAATCGGGCGGGATGATTTATTTTTTTCTTTTATGATAAATAAATTTTTATCTGAATGATATTGTTTATCAGAAGCTGTTTAAAATAATTATCAGCATACTTTATAACTTTACAAGTGGCCAGTGGGGCGTAGCTACGGCGATTAGCCGGAACAGGTGAGCCTTCCAACCTCAGGATGGCAATGAAAATTTTATTTTAGACAGCTTAATAGATTGATAACAATTATTCTGCTTTGGCGACCTGTATTTTAATTACAATTTTCTTTACCACATCATATCCATCTGCTTTTATTGTTGGGCGGTGTGCATCATTGGGAAAGAACAAAAAAAATGTTCCAGGATCAGTTGTATAGTAAGTGCCATCCGCGGTATAATTCATCGCATCCGGAGTATAAGGTTTTGTAACGGTAGCCTTTGACGCATCTGCCACACCAATGATTTCTTTTCCTTTTATGATATATTGCAGGTCAATATATTTTTTGTGAGATTCCCATTTTACATCTGCCATGTTTTTACTAGGTTCATCCGTTACCGAAATAAAAACGGTTTCACCGATGAGCGGACGTTTGCCGATAGGCATATTTATCAAATCCTGCGTTTGTAAAAAAGCAAATGCAGTATCCCACAATTTTTTATTGGTATGATATGCTTCATAGAATGCAGC
>NZ_JACMOO010000050.1 GCF_014377975.1 Ferruginibacter sp. | reverse complement strand
TGCAGGCAAGCCAGCTGGTAACTGTTACCAGCAATAAAGCAACAACCAGAATCATTTTTGACTTCATATAATTTTTTTTAGTCTTCGCCCTGAAGGACGGAGCAATTCATAAAGCTCTGTATGGCCAGGCAATTCACAACAACTCAATCCGGCTTTCTCAAATTAACTTCACTATTTTAAAATTCATTACTGCACAACAAAGTAGTTACTTAGTATATCCCCAACCCTCAATTTAGTTCTTTCCATTTTTACAATTGTATTCAAACGTTTGCGTTAATTTTTATTTTTCTTCTGATAGCACCTTATGTAATCGATGATAAATTGCTGTGGTAAAACGGCGTCATCAATCGGGCCGGGCCATTCGGCGCCCATAGCCAGGTTGATCAATAAATAGTATGGCTTTCTGAAGGGATTATTAATTCCTTTTCCTGCTGAGTCAATCACAAAATGATGGTACATTTTATCATCGAGGTAAATGTCCATTGCATCCTCGTTCCATTCCATCGCATATACATGAAAATTTTTTTGAAGTCCACTGTCCAATATTTTACTGCCGCTTGAACGATGACCGCTTGCCGATGCTGAATCAGCAAAATGAAGGGTAGCGTAAATATCCTGGGGATGATTACCGATAAATTCCATAATATCAATTTCGCCACAGGCAGGCCAGCCAGCATTCTCCCTGTCAATGCCCATCATCCAGATGGCTGGCCAGATGCCCCCGCCATGCGGTAGCTTTGCCCTTACTTCTATGCGGCCATACTGCCAATTTACTTTGTTGTTTGTATTGATACTTGCAGAAGTATACTGCGCCAGTGAATCTTTCTTTTGCCAGCTTGCTGATCCCTGTATATAATCATGATTGGGATAAGTTTCTTTTTTACCTGTAATGGTAAGTACACCATTTCCCACCCTTGCATTTTCTATTCTTCCATTAGTATAATACTGTTGTTCGTGATTGCGTACATACCCGTTTTCGTAATTCCATTTATTGGCGTCTGGTAAACCTTTATAATTAAATTCTTCCCGCCAAACCAGTTTCCATCCGTCTTTTTTTTGTGCTATTGCGGTTAAAGCAGTAACACAAAATAAAATTGCCAGCAATAGTGCGATGTTGTTTTTGTTTATCATCTGCTGGTGTTACATGATTTTCGTAAAATTTATTGCAGCAATACAAACTGCTTACACGAATTGACTACAATAAATTTAAAAAACTGTCCTTTATTTTACCAATAACATACATTAGTTTAATCCTCCCTGTCCACGGTACAATTTTACCGGCTTATCCAAACTAAGTTTTAATACTGTTATGTACTCGTCTCTCACATTTTCGGGCACACTTATAAATACCAGACCAGGCACCGGACTCCACGAAATTTTGCCGACTACTTTTTGTTTTAAATGGGCAGCGGTGCCCAACACCTGTACGTCCATAATGGTATTTACAAGGCCCTTAATCATAATATTGCCTGCAGTTTGTGCTGGCAAAAAAAGATACAGTGTAGCTGAATCTTTCGACAATGTTGTTGGCCCGTAAAAATGGCCCTGTGGTAAACCTGCGATGGTATTAAAAATTGCTTCCCCGTTCTTTTTATTCCACTTGCCCAGTTCTTTTAAAATATTTACCTGTTCTGCAGGTATAGTTCCGTCTGCTTTAGGACCAATGTCTAACAACAGGTTTCCGCCATTGCTTACCACATCTGCAAAAATCGTAATCACTTCAAAAGGTGTTTTATACGCAGTGTCATCCGGGTGATAGCCCCAGTTGTTATTGGTGGTCATGCAAAGTTCCCACCAATTGTACTTAGGCCTGCTTACCGGAAAATTTTGTTCAGGTGTTTCATAATCACCATAGCCTTGCAATCTTCCGTTGATGATGGCATTGGGTTGAATGGAGAGTATTTGTTTGCGTACACTTTCCGACTGCCACTCATCAGAACTTTTCTCCCAGTCACCGTCAAACCACCACAGGTCTGGCTTGTAAGCGGTGTTGATTTCATGGATCTGATTTTGAAAAAAATGCTGGAAACGTTTCCAGCGCTCCGGATCATCTGCAATTTTATAACGGCTGCTATCTTTTATAAACCCCGGATAATCCGGATGGCTCCAGTCGAGCAAAGAAAAATAAGCGCCTTTTTTAATGCCTTGCTCCGTGAGCGCTTTGTAAAACGGACCCAACACATCCTGCTTTGCCGGCGTGTTGGTTACCACATTTAAATGGTTTTGTTTGGTAGGCCACAAAGCCATGCCATCGTGGTGTTTGGTGGTGATTACAGCATACCTTGCACCAGTTTCTTTTATCAGTGCAGCCCATTGCTGCGGATTATATTTTGAAGCCGTGAAACCCTTCATCTGTTGCATGTAATCAGCATAGCTTATTTTTTTATTGTAAAAGCTCCAGCTTTCATCAATGCCATTTACAGAGTACATGCCCCAATGAATAAAGATGCCCAGCTTTGCATCGGCAAACCATTGCATTTTACCTCTGATTGAGTCTGGATTAATTTTTTGTTGAGCCTTGGCACCGGTAAAAACCACCAGCATCATTGCTAAAATCCAAATGGTATACAAACATTTTCTTACCACATTATTTTATTGAAATGATTGAAAGCCAGTAATTATTTATGCCAGCAAATGCGGTTTTGTTTGATACACTTCCCACAACAGCTCGCCAAAAATTGTATTGGCCCAGGCAAACCATTTACGGGTAAAATTATTGGCATCATCCTTATGAAAAGACTCGTGCATAAAGCCGGTACCACCATGTGTTTTGCGCAACATGTCAATGCATTGTTTTATTTCTACATCGTCTTTACTGGTAAGGCCACGCATTACGATACTCAATGGCCAGATCATGTTCATACCCGCATGCGGACCACCAATACCTTCGGCAGCTTTACCCTTAAAGAAAAAAGGATTGTTGGCGGAAAGCAATAATTTACGGGTGTTGATGTAAACGGGATCGGTATTTTTAACCGCATTTAAATAAGGCAGCGATAATAAGCTTGGTACATTTGCATCATCCATTAAATTAAAACTGCCGAAACCATTTACCTCATAGGCATAAATTTTTCCGTATTGCGGATGGTTGATGATGGCATATTGCTGCAAAGCCGTCTCCACTTCATTTGCCAATGCAGTCAATTCATTTGTTAATGAAACCCCGTTAAAAATTTGTTTTATCATGATGGATGCCTGTCTTAAACTTACTACTGCAAAAAAGTTAGATGGAATTAAGAAAGGAAAAATAGTAGCGTCATCGCTGGGACGAAACATAGAACAAATTAACCCAACCGGCTTTACAGGATAACCATAACCACCCAATGGAACACCATCAGTAGCCCAGGCCGTTGTACGCTGAAAAGTGTATGGCCCGTTACCATTTTTACGTTGCTGCGTTTTAAATGTTTGTAAAATAAGCTGAATGGCATTCTTCCACTGGTTATCAAATGGGGAGGTATCGTCGGTTTGTTTCCAGTAATTATAAGCCAGCCGAATAGGGTAACACAGGGAATCAATTTCCCATTTGCGTTCGTGTATGCCGGGTTGCATGGTTGTAAGATCACTCTTCCATTCACTTACTTTATTTTCATCTTTATAAAAAGCATTGGCATAAGGATCTTTTAAAATGCATTTTACCTGCCGGTTGATAACACCTGAAATCAACTGTTGTAATTCCTTATCTTTTTTCACCAGTGCCAAATAAGGCCAAACCTGTGCGGTGCTGTCCCTCATCCACATGGCATCAATATCCCCGGTTATTACATAAGTATCCGGTTTGTTATTCACCATTTCAAAATCAACTGTGGTATCCAGCGTATTTGGAAAACAATTTTCAAACAGCCATCCGAGTTCTTTGTTTTTTACTTTTGACTGAAATTCGGAAATGGCTGCTTCCACTGCTTTGCTGTGAAATTTTCTCTTCTCATACGAAACACGAACCACGGGAAACGTGGGAGCTGCCTGTGCGAAGGATAAATTTTTATACAGTAAACCTGCACTTAATAAGCCTGCATTTTTAATAAATTCTTTACGCTCCATGTAGGTTTTTGTTTTTAAAGATGCTCATTATTTTTTTCTGCAAATTAAATTTTGTTTCAATCAATCCGTATTTCATTCATTTTATACTGGATATAACTAAATGTTTTAACTATAAAAGAAACGGCTAAATACGTTGCAAAAACTTCTCTTTATCTTCCGGAAATAGATGGCAAAACTTACAAACATTTACTCACTAACACCCACATCACTTTTAAAAATTTGCTGCAAAAAAGTCACCAAAAGGAACATCTAAATAAGAGATAAAAACAATAATTTTTTTCTTACAAAGGCATTTAATTTGTATGCTTTAAAACTTTCAAATGACCTATTTGTTGTGAAGCGAGCTGCATTTTTATATTTGGTATTTGTTCGTAATTTTCCATAACAAGTGCAGCAGCTCCAATCAATTCAGCCTGGTTTCCCAGGGTAGATATTTCGATTCCGGTACTTTGATGAAGGCGATAAATACAATGTTCGTTTAACGATTGTTGTATGGGAGCATGCCAGATTTGCCCTGCCGAAGAACCGCGGCCGCTAAGAATAATTGTTTTAGGATTTAACAGGTGTATCAGTACCGCAACGCCTTTACCGATATTATACCCGGCTTTGGAAAAAAGTTCAATGGCAAACTGGTCACCAGTTTTAACAGCTTCAATAATGGCATCGCAATCCTGCTCCAGGTCATCACACTGTAAAGAACTTAATTTTGAAATTCTGCCAGCCTTAATACCTTCCCTTGCCCTTTCCACAATCAACAATAAAGAGGTTTCAGTTTCCAAACAACCGGTTTTACCACAGCTACATAATTTGCCATTTAAAAAAAGAGGGATATGACTAAACTCCCCGGCAAAACCTTCCTGCCCTCTAAAAAGTTTTCCATTGATGATTAAGCCTAAACCAATGCCCCAGGCGATGTTGATTACCATTGCATTGCTTACTTCCCTTGCAGCACCAAATCTCAGTTCTGCCAATGCAATCAGGCTGGAATCATTGTCTATAAAAACAGGCATTTTAATTTTCTCAGCAATATGCCGGGTTAAACTTTTATTATGGGGCAATTGCAGAAACGTGTAATTAATTCCTTTTTTTACATCTACAAAACCAGGCATCCCGATACCAACCCCTACAAATTTTTCCGCCGGTATACCCGAATTTTCTATCACAAAAATTATTTTTTCAGTCAATACCTGCAGTGCATCCGGATTCTCCGGCAAGGGCAATACAATTTTTTCTATAGTAGAAATAAAATTGTTTTGCATATCCATGATGGCAATTTTTGTTACAAACTGATCCATGGCCACCGATACCAGGTACATCACATTTTTTTGCAAGGTATACGTCAGGGGTCTTCTGCCACCGGTTGATACAGCATAGCCAGATTCAACGACTAAATTTTCAGCCATCAAATCTTCGATTAATTTTGCGGTAACCGGAAAACTTTTATCAATCTTACAACAAATATCTGCACAGGATAAACTTTCCTGAAAATACAGTTCCTTTAAAATTTTTCTTCGGATTAATGTCTTTTTTTCGTTCATATTGCTAAAGCTAAACTCGTTGTAATTAAAAAAAGTATCGTTACTTAAAGGTAAAACAAACTTATTAAAAAATTAAACAGGCTCTGTACACAACGTGGCTGATTTCGTTTCTAAAATTGATTTTTCTATGTGGTATTTACGGAAATTGGTGTTTTTATTTCACCTCCAGAAAATACTCGCCGGATGGAACACTGATTTGCGAAATACCTTTATTTTTCTTTATAAATTTATCTGCAACCAGTATTTTATTTTTATAAATTTTTGATGATACGGATGAGGGCAAATAAATATTGGCACTAGCATTCACCGGTATTTGAATGTGCAACGAAAAACTGTTTTTATCTTTTTTCCAATCAGTCGTTATCCATCCATAAGGCGAATGAAAACTTCCTTTGGCCGAACTGATATCACCAACTGGTTGTGGCCTGATCTTTATTTTTTGAAATGCTACCGATCCTTCTTCCTGGCTAATGCCTGCGAGGCCGCTGTAAAACCATTCCATAATATGCCCCAGCATTAAATGGTTATTGGAAACATCTTCCAGCCCCTGCCATGATTCAGTTAATGCGGTAGCACCTTTTTTCAATTGAAAGCCATAGCCGGGCACATCATCCCGGTTGTTCATATCAAATATCAGTTGCGAAGCCCCGCCTTCATCCAATGCCTTTACCAAAAAATGAAAGCCAATATCGCCTGCGGTCAATGCTTTATTACCAGCGTAAATGGAATCAACTAAATTATTTAAAACTGCTTTTTTATTTTTTTCGTCTACGAGCCCAACGCTTAAAGGCATTGCCATGGCTGTTTGGCTGCCGGTTGAGTAAACCTTTGTTTTGCCGTTAAAAAATTGTTTATTGAAAGATTGCCTGATGGATGCTGCCAGTTGACGGTATTTCTCTTCATCGTTTTTTTCATTGAGTACTTTGGCCATTTTACTAACCAGTACAGCATCATAATAATAAATGGAAGTGGCGGTTACCGCCTTGGGGGTTAACTGCGCTTCGCCGGGTTGGTTAGGGCCATAGTCAAACCAATCGCCCAGGCCATGCGAAAGAATGTGACCGGTTGATTTGGTTTGAAGATAGTCAACATATTTTTTTGCCATTGCGTAAGCCGTTTGCAAAATGTCTTTATCACCGTACCATTCATACAATTGCCAGGGTAAAATCACAGCGCTGCTCCCCCATTCCGGCGAGTCGAGAAAGCCTCCTTCAAACACAACAAATTCCGGTGCAATGTCGGGTACAAAACCTTCGGCATATTGTGCATCCATCAGATCGTATACCAGCTTGCGGTACAAATGGTAAATGTCATTATTATAATGAATGGAATTACCCATCAGATAATCCTGTTCCAGCCAGCTTAACTTTTCCCGATGCGGACAATCGGTTATTACACTTTGCATATTACTTTTGATTGCCCAGTTGATAAGTGTATAAATGCGGTTAAATAAGGGGTTGCTACATTCAAAGCTACCATTTACGGGGTTTGCATTTCGGTTATGCAAAGATGTCAACTGCTCAATGATAGGCAATGACAAACTGTTGCCTGAAGTATTCACCACAGCACCTTCTACCTGCACATACCTAAACCCATAATAAGTAAATTCCGGCTGCCATATTTCGGCCTTATCGCTTTTCAATGTGTAGGTAAAATAATACGGATTTCCTGTTGCAACCTGATTGGCCATTTGGTTTTTATTGATCAGTTCTGCCGGTATTAATTTAATTACCTGCCCTTTATGGCCCCTCACTTTTAACCGTACAATACCCGAAACATTCTGGCCAAAATCAAATAAAAGTACATTGGATGAAGGATGTATTATTTTTTTTACAGCAAATGAATCCATCAAAGTAACGGGATAATCCAGCTCCGGCAACAACTTGCCCAACGGAGGTTTTACCTGCAAAGATTGCATCCATTTTGTATCATCAAATAAGGGAGTATTCCAGCCTGTCTGCTCCAATCTTGCATCATAGTCTTCTCCCCCATAAATACTACTGTAAGTAATGGGCGAGGGAGATGTTTTCCAGCTTGCATCAGAAATAATATCTTCTGTTGCGCCATCTTCATACATAATTTTAAGACGACATATCATGGCAGGCATACCAAAGGCGGACACTACCTTAAAATATCTTTCCCTGTTGATATTGTAAAATCCATTGCCTACAATAACACCGAGGGCGTTTTTACCCTGTACCAAATGTTGTGTAACATCAAACGTGTTGTATAAAACGGTTTTATCAAAATAAGTCCAGCCCGGTGCTAGAAAAGCAGTACCTGTTTTTGTGCCGTTAATGCTTAATTCATATTGACCAAGGCCGGTAACAAAAAGCAACGCCTTCTTCACTTTTTTTTTAATAGCAAAAGTTTTTCTAAACAATGGAACTACAGGCCGCTGAATACATTTGTTACCCAATGTTTCTGCAAAAGGTTCGTGTATTCCGGGCGCCACACGCATGGCATCATTTAACTGTTCGTATCCAATCCACCTTGCAGCAGACCAATCTTTTTCTGAAAACAAACCTGTTATAAATTGCTGATCATCGCACCAGCCGGAAGCAATATTTTTTTTATCCCACACCTGTAGTTTCCAAAAATATATTTGTGCTGCATGTAATGGGTTGCCTGCATATTCAACTAAAACAGAATGACCGCTTTTTACAATATCTGAATTGTACACATCATAATTTCCGGCCTGTAAATTTTCTTTTGAAGAAGCGATCACCAGTTGGTAAGCTGTTTGATATTGCGCATTTTCCATTGATGTAAGCTCCCATCCAAAACGTATTTTTTGCAACGCAACACCAGCTGGATTAATTTTATTCTCACACAATACAGTACTTATTTTCAATTGTGCAAACGTGTTGTATGTTATCCCCATCAACATCAATAATAAAAAGATAACCTGTTTGTTATAGATAGTAATTTGAAATAAGCTGCTTTTACCTTTTTTAATTTTCATTAAGAGACTTCTGTAATTTGTTATTATAAATATATTTTGTTTGCCTGGCTACAAAGACACCAGTTTGTACACTCTGCCAGTATGCGCAGGCAGGGTTTCATTCCATTCTGTTTTATAAACACCTTTTTTCTCATCTGTCCAGTAATCAATTATCTGGTAAGATTTCGATAATGGAACCGCAAACTTTTTTTCCTGGTCATCTTTGTTTAACAGAATTAAAAAAGTTGCTTTAGCTGTTTTCATCCAGCCGATATCAAGCGATGGATTGAACATAGCACTTGTTTTGTGTGGAGGTAACATTTTTTTTAGTATCGCCAGGCGTTCTGTTGTAATTGTTGTAAGGTCATCACCACTCAGTACCAATCCACCTGTTGAAAAAAGTAAGGATGCATGGTACATAAATTCATTTTGCGAAAGATCCCCGGTGAGCAAAACACAGTCAGGATCATTCCACCACAGTTTACCATTTTGCCAGCTTCGCGATAAATTTTCATCACCCGTTTTTGAAAAAGTATTCCATTCCCGGCTAATATCATTCGAACTACGGGACCCGCTGATTAGGCCGAGTGAAGGCCAAAGCGGATGATTACAACCCAATATAAAAGCGTTGCCTGCACCCTTTAGTATTGCTTTCATTCCGCTGCGATAAGCACTTGTACGGGTAGCCTTTTTATCGAAATATACACCACCGGGTATAGCACCCCAAAAGTTGGCATCTAATTTAAAATAAGTACAGCCCCATTGGGCTGCCATGGTTTTAAAAACATGGGTAAGGTGTTGCTGCACCTGGGGATTGGTGGCATCTAAAACAAACCAGGGTGCCAGCCGCCAGCCACCAAAAGTTACCTTGTCGCTCCGCAATGGTTTGCCGGTTGAATCTTTTACCAGCCAGGCAGGATGTTTTTTAAATACGTTTGAGTTGCTGTCGCAGATAAACGGTGCCACCCAAATGGCAGGTTCAAAACCGGCTGTTTTAATTTCTTTTAAAACTACTTGTATACTTTTTCCGAAAGCATTACCTGTTTCCAGCCAATCGCCCATGTGCGGCTGGTAGCCATCATCAAGTTGTATGTATTTTAACTGCGGGATATTTTTTTTAATGTAGATAAGGTGATCGTCAATGTTTTTTGCTGTAACATCGGACCCGAAGCAATACCAGGAACACCAGCCAGCAGGTATCTTGCTTTGTAACCGCGGATGAAAATAATTGATGCGGTTGGCAAATACTGTTTTTAGGTCATTGCTGTTTTTTGCGGCAAGCAATGAAAATTCTTCCAACTGAACCGAAGCTCCG
>NZ_JACMOO010000303.1 GCF_014377975.1 Ferruginibacter sp. | reverse complement strand
TCTTTTACAAAAGGGGGTATTTTATTGTTGATAATAGTACTCGTTTTTTTGTGAGCCGGGAATTATTTCTTGGATATAATGGTATTAAAAGATCATACGACGATGGTGAGAGCCTTTGGGCTAATAAAAGTGCGATGGTTTATGAACTTTTTGATAAAGCAACTGTTTTCATTGGCTAATCCTGCAACAAATTTGACCTTGTTATTGCTACCTGGTAACAACTTACGGGCGACCATCCAATTAAACCGGCTATAAAAGGAAATTTGCCGCTGCCAATACTGGACTACTTATCGACAGATGATAAATTTAAATGTTAACTTGTAATTGATGTTGCCGAAGGATTATTCTTTTGCACGTCGCCCCGTAACACCACAGAACCCACAAAAAGAGTGGCTTATTTTAAGAAAATAGCACCAGGGCAAAGGTTGAGATTTTTAGTAAACAACCAATTGGAAGAAAGGTTTGTGTTTTTAAACAAGGATCATTTATCGCTTTCTGCACCGCCGGATTGCCTGCCGATAAAAAATGCCCGTTTTTGCCCTTCAAATTGCAGCCCGCAAAGCTTTAACCCCAGTAATTTTGACCGGCAAGATATAATGACAGACCGGTTTGAAAAAGATACCACGCATCAAAACCAATTAAAGGGCTTATGGGCCTTTTACAACAGCATAAGTAAAGATCTTCCACCAAACCAGGCTAAAACAGCCTCTATAATAGCCACTGTACACACAGGCATTGATAAAATTAAACAGAGAGGCGCACATGTAATATTTGTAAGAACCCCATTCAGCGGACCTTATTGGCAGGGTGAGCAAATGGGTTTTTCCTTGGGCTGTGTATTGGGAAAAACTGCTGAGTGCAACCCGGGTTAGCGGTATTCATTTTAAAGACTACGCGGCTACAGATCATTTTATTTGCCCGGAGTTTTGCATTTAATGCAAAGTGATGCTATTATATTTACGCAAAACCTTTCACGAATACCGGAGCAGGATAAAGGGTGGAAGTTTGCAAAAAGCTCCCTGGCAGCTAATTAGTTTTTTTTATCATTTTAATACAAATAACAACGGTATTTAACTCTTATACATTTATAGTGTTTTTGCAGTAATGCTTTTTTTACACAACCAGCCACTGCCGTGGAAGGTTAAAAAAATAAACCTGCTCATTGCCAGTTATATTTTTTATGCAACATGGAACTCTCCTTTTATTATGCTTTTCTGGCGGTTACTATTGTAGATTATTTTTTACGCTGCAGATTGTTCACTGAGCCCAATAAACATAAAAGCAAAGTGCTGCTTGTAATTAGTCTCATTGGTAACCTCGGCATACTGGTGTTCTTTAAATATGGAACTTTTCTGCTGGAAAATTTTACTACGCTTATAAAAGTTATCGGCATGAATTATCAACCTGCAAAACCGAATGTTATTCTGCCGGCAGGTATATCTTTTTACACTTTTACCACTTTGTGTTATACAGTAAATATGTATAAAAAAAAGAGTGAACCTGTAAAATCATTGCTGGATTTTTCGCTGTTTGTCACTTTTTTTCCGCACTTTGTAGCGAGGCCGATTGTGCGCCCACCCCAACTTGTACCGCAATTTGAAAGCCCCAGTACTGCTAATAAAAAGCAACTGATGCAGGGATTGTTTTTGATAACGCTGGGAATGTTTATGAAAGTTGTATTAGCAGACAGTATGCTTGCAGAGCCTGTAAACACAGTGTTTAACTAAAAAAAGCCCTTTATGGTCTGGATGCCAGGATGGATGTATTAGCCTTTTCAGGACAGATATTCTTTGACTTTGCAGGCTACTCAACCTGTGCATCGGTGTGGCTGCGTGCCTGGGTTTTGTATTGCCCGAAAACTTTTTATACCCTTATGCGGCAACCGGGTTTTCTGACTTTTGGCGGCGCTGGCATATTACCTTATCTGCATGGCTGCGAGATTATTTATATAATCCTCTGGGGACAACCGCCTTGGTACATTTAGAACCTATGTGAACCTGATGGTAACTATGTTGCTTGGTGGGCTTTGGCATGGCGCCAGCCGGCCCTTTGTAGTTTGGGGGGCTTTGCATGGGTTTTACCTGATGGTAGAAAAGTTTATACAGGATGTGAAGCCGAAGTTGCAGCTGCAGAGCAGTATACTGAATGAAGCACCTCTTGCCTTGCGAGGTATAAGTGCCCCGAGGTTTTTAAAGACGCTGCCATCATCTAACTTTATATATGCGCTGTTTACCTTTTTTTTAGTTAACGTAACATGGGTGTTTTTTAGAGCACCGGATTTTACATCGGCCT
>NZ_JACMOO010000302.1 GCF_014377975.1 Ferruginibacter sp. | reverse complement strand
GAAAGAGCAAGGCATTAAAAACAGGTTGGAGCAGGGTTATGAAGAACAATTAAATTTAATAAAACAAAGCTTAAGCAAACCAAGGGGCATAAAAAAAGTAGATAAGGTGCAGCAAAGAATTGGCAGGGCCAAACAAAAATATCCGTCCATCCATCATCTGTACAACATCACCCTTGATATTGACATAGCTACCAAAATAGTAAAAAACATTTACTGGCAAAAGGATGAGGTAAAAGCCTAGGAAGCTAATAAAAAATTGGGTGTCTATTTTTTAAGAACAAATTTAGAGGATACAGATGAAGCCTTAGAATGGATGATTTACAATACCATCCGGGAGATAGAATCTACCTTTAGAATATTGAAAACAGATTTTGACCTGCGCCCCATTTATCATAAAAACGACAGCTCCACCATGGCGCACCTGCATTTAGGATTACTGGCCTATTGGTTGGTAAACACCATACGTTATCAGCTAAAACAATCGGGTATCAATGATGACTGGAAAGAAATAAAAAGAAAAGCATCCACACAAAAATCAGTGCTGACTACAGCGCAAAACAGTTACGATAAAATGATACAAATAAAGCGATGCACCGAACCAACCGAAGATCTTAGGCAGATCCACCATGCCCTCAAACAACAAAAATCAAAACCCTTTAAGCAAATCAAATTTGTAGTACACAAACCGCCACCTAACAAAATTGAAACTCTTGCTATCGCTGAACCTGGCTTTGGTTAGTTGCAATGTGGGTTAAAAAAGATGTTTCAAAATTAGACCGTGAAATTTCTATTAAAATTCAGGGGAACCAGATGAAGCAGCATAATAGGGTGGATGGGAAAATGGTTGAGACAAAAGAAACACCTGTTATAAAAATGAAAAAATCTTCTCTGCCTAAAAAAGAGACATCAAAAAAGACAAGAGGATTAAGAGTTTAAATTAATTACCCGCCGGGATTTAAGATAATTTTTTTCGAGCTATTATACACACTGGTTGTTTTTGTGGCCTTTATCTAAAGGGAGTATATTCAAGTATACAATTTTGTACTAATACTAAGTACTTATTATAGCGAGTTAACATTTCATGTGCTAAATATATTGTTCTATTATTTTTTTAAATGTATTTATATCAAATGGTTTTTCTATATAGCCATCAGCATTTATTTTTTTACATATTTCTTCAATTTCTGCATTGGCTGAAAAAAGCAAAACGGGAATATGACGGGTAGCCGAATTTTCTTTTATCATAGTAACGGCTTTCTCACCGCCAATTTCCGGAATCCAAAGGTCCATTATAATAAGATTGGGTTTAATGGAATCAATATCGCTAATTACGTTTTCACATCTTGATAATGTCTCTACCCGATATTGACTTTTTGATAATATTTTTTTGCAGAGGAACAAAATTTCCTGGTCGTCTTCATATATTAAAATACATTTTTCCATTTTGGCTTTTTTTGATGTTTAGCTTGGGATGTTTTATTGACTAAAAAAACTTCTATTTTTTTGTTACCTATTTTGATCTTTTATTGTGCTGACTCATTATACCTTAAGGGTAAAGTGAAATAGAATATACTTCCTTTACCCAGTTCACTTTCTACCCACAATTTACCATTATGCCTTTGTATAATTTCATAAGAAATATACAACCCGATACCCAAACCCTGAAAATGCAGTGCATGCTCTTTAATACGATGATATTTTTCAAATATCTGGTTAAGGCTACCTTTACTCATCCCTATACCAGTATCTTTTACTGACACTTTTATTTTATCATTCTCCTGCTCCACATTTATTAAAACCTCGCTTGCACCGGGTGAATATTTTATGGCATTGTTTAATAAATTAATTACCACCTGCTCCAGCCTGTTCTTATCTCCGGTTACGTCCCCATATACCTTACCGGTTTTTATAATGGTATGGGTGGGTGAAGTAAGCTGGATATTTTCAACAGTGCTATCAACCATATCATTAAAATTGAAAGTAGATATAGTATAATTTAATTTGCCGAGCAGTATCTTGCTTACATCCAGTAATTCGCTTATCAATTCATTAAGCCTGATAATAGATTGGCTTGCTTTTTTAACATAAAGATTTGCATCTTCATTATTTACATCTAAAGAAAGTTCCAGCAATTGCAAATAACCTTTAACCGCAGTGAGCGGCGTCTTTAATTCGTGGCTGGCAATGCTGATAAATTCATCTTTTCTTTCTTCTTTTATTTTTTGGTCTTCAATATCGGTATTGGTTCCAACCCAGCGTAAAATTTTACCTTCGACATCATTTACAGGAAATACACGGGTAAGGAACCACCTGTATTTACCATCAGCGCCACGAAGGGGAAAGGTCATCTCATAAGGTTCGTTTTTTTTCCATGCCTTCTTTACAAAATTAACTACTCTTTCAATATGGTCAGGATGATGCACTTTTTCCCAACCCCATCCTTTCATTTCTTCTAAAGTAGTTCCGGTGTAATCATACCATCGCTCATTGTACCAGAAGATATAACCTTCACTGTCTGCTATCCAGGTAAGGTTTTGTATATTATTGGCAAGGGTACTGAATTGCTTTTCGCTTTCTTTTAATGTCTCTATTGCTTCTTTCTGCTCATGGATATCGGTAAATGCGCCCACCCATTTTATAATTTTATTATCCTTATCTAAAACCGGTTCCCCTATTACAGCGTGCCATTTGTACTGTCCATCTTTATTTTTAAGGCGCACCTCTGCTGTGTACATATCACCTGTTGTTAAACTGTGAGCCCATGTTGCATTGATGTTGTCATAGTCGTCAGGATGCACTAATGCTTTCCATTCTATTTCGCCTCTCGATTCAATACCCGAATATGTTTTCCACCTTTCAGACGCAAACTCAGGATTGCCCTGTGCATCGGTAACCCAAACCAATTGCGGTAATGTTTGTGCAAGGGAACGAAATCGTTTTTCACTTTCTTCAATTTTTTTTCGTGCCAATACTTGCTCAGAAACATCTACTCCATACACCAAAATTCCATCTATTTCACCTTCACTATTACGAGATGGCTGGTAAACAAAGTTGATGTAAATTTCTTCCAGCTTTCCATTTCCCTTGTCTAACTTCACAGGCATTTCATTACCAATAAAAGGTTCTCCTATTGAATACACATGATCTAAAAGTTCATAAATTCCAGTCTCTTCCAATTCAGGCAATGCTTTCCGAATTGGTTTTCCTAAAATATCCCTGTTTCCGACAAGCTTTAGATACATTTCATTGGCAAGTTCATATACGTGTAGCGGACCTCGAAGTACACAAATAATCGCAGGCGCTTCTAAAAACAGATTGCGCACATTGCCTTCCAGTTCATTACGCAGCTTTATAATTTTTATTTGCGCCTTCACCCTTGACAATAATTCTTTAGATGAAAAAGGTTTTACCAGATAATCATCAGCACCTGTTTCCAATCCTTCTATTCTTGATTCTTCACCGGCACGTGCAGTAAGAAAGATGACAGGAATATTTGAAGTGGCTTTGTTGCTTTTTATTTCTTTCAATAAGCCAATGCCGTCCATTACGGGCATCATAATATCGGAAAGCACAAGTGCCGGAATAGTTTCTTTCATCTTGTGTAAAGCATCCATCCCGTTGTTGGCGGTGATAACATTAAAATTATTTGACAAAATAGAACTGATATGTTCACGCATATCGGCATTATCATCAACAACAAGAACGGTTGGAAGAATATTTTTTTCTTTTACAGAAGATATTTTTAATGCTTCTTTTTTATCCGTTTTAAGAAGTGTTTCAATTTCTTCTACATAAATGTTAGCAGAAATTTCATCTGAATCAATTGCCGTTTTTGAAATCTGATGCCCGTCAAGATGTTCTTTGCCGAAAGGAATTTTTACAGTGAATACACTTCCATTATTGAGTTTGCTCTCAACACCGATTGTGCCGTGATGCATTTGCACCAGTTCTTTTATCAGCGACAAGCCGATGCCGGTGCCTTCAAAAGTTCTGCCTGTAACATTTTGCACACGATGAAAACGCTCGAACATTTTAGGCAATTCATTTTCAGGAATTCCAACTCCGGTGTCTTTTACTTTCAACACTGCAAAATCTTTTTCTGCTGAAAGCTCCACGGTAATTTTTCCTTCGAGTGTATATTTAAAAGCATTGCTTAAAAGATTAAAAACAATTTTTTCCCACATCTGCTTATCTACATAAACGGGCTTGATGATGGAATCAGCATTTACGATTAGTTTTAATCCCGCTTTTTCAATTATAGACCGGAAATTGGAAGCAAGATTTTTGGTGAGCGAAACAATGTCCACCAAACTAAATACCCCCTGTTGTTTTCCGCTTTCTATGCGGCTGAAATCAAGCAGCGTATTTACCAGTTTGAGCAAACGAATTGCATTGCGGTGTGTTGTTTCGATATTTTGTTTTTCGCTTTTGCTGAAATTATTTTTTTTCTGATTTAATAATTCTTCCAGCGGACTTAACATAAGTGTAAGCGGTGTGCGGAATTCATGACTGATGTTGGAAAAGAATACCGTTTTGGCTTTATCAATTTCTGCAAGTGCTTCCGCCTTTTTGCGCTCCTCTTCGTATACTCTTGCTTTGGCTAACTCATTGGTTACAGACGCTGCCAATAAATCATAAAACAACAGGTACTTTTCATCAAGGCTTCGCCTTGAACTGACACCAGCCACCAGAAAATAATTATTATGAGCAGCACCAGGAAGAATTACAGGAAAAACCAACGCTTGTTCAGGTGGTTCGGGATAAGGTCCGCAATTGAATGTCCCAAAAATATTTGCCAGTTTTTCAACCAGTACTGCTTTTCCATTTTGAATCACTTCGGTAAACGGCCAACTTTTCAAAGCGTGTTCCTCAAGGTTAATATTTGCAGGGGCAAGAGGCGAATCCCCTTCAATACCAACACTGCCGTCCAGATTTACTTGCTTGCCATCAGCAGCAATGGAGTACAACAATACAAACGGGATATCCAGTGCAAAATCTTTTAAACAATTCAATATAAGTGCAGATGCTTCCTCTGCGGTTCTGGCGTTTACCGTGTGGTTCGCAACCGTATGTAAAATATTTAACCTTCTTTCGGAAAGTATTTGTTGTGTCAATTCTATAACGGGGTGAAACAGCCCGCCTACAGCACCTGATTCATCGAGAATAGGACTAAAAGAGAAGGTAAAAAAAGTTTCTTCTTTATATCCATAGCGGTCAAGAAAGATTCGCTGGTTTTCAAGAAAGCGTGTATTTCCTAAAATTGCTTCTTCAAACGCCTTTCCAATAACGGGCCAGGCCGACTGCCAGCATGCTGCAAAATCCTGTCCCATAGAGGTTGGATGCATATCGCCGGTTATGGGCCAATAGCCATCGTTGTAGATCTGCACCCGGTGCGGACCCCAGATAATTGCTATGGGAAAATTAGAGGCAATACATAAGCTTACCGTAGTTCGCAAACTTTGTGGCCAGGTAGCGGGTGAACCCAAAGGTGTTTTAGACCAATCTTTAGCACGAATGAGTTCACCCATCTCACCGCCACCGGAGAGGAAATCGAGCTTTGCGTTTGTTATTTTTTCTTCCATCTTCCTTCAAGTGTTTTATTTTTTCTATCTCAATATTTTTATTAATTACTTTATCTTTTAACTGTTGGCATTAAGTAATGATTTATTTAACCCCCAATAAGCGATTCTGAGTATTGCCAAAACCAGTAAACGATTGCTGAAATAAAAACTATCCGAAGGCCTTTGTTTTGAGTAGTCTGTAATTAAAAATAAAATTACTACCACTTATGGCAAACATTGTATAAAAAATGCAAATTAAGTTAAAAGTGTTTTAAGTTTAATTTTCTAACCTTATTTTACACATATTCAATACATTTATAGGGGTTGTCCTATCCCGTTTACCCCCTTGCCATAATCCATTGGATAACCTGTTGTATCCATATTTTTCTCTTGCCTCAAGCACTTGCTGAGGTGTTAAACCTTTTATGTTGAAATGATTTGCAGGCATAGTGATAAAATAGATTTTCTTACTTTTTATATGAATTTGACTTGTGGCAATAAAGCCACAAATAAAATTGTGATGGCATAAAACATATAAACTGTATGTAACCAATGGACGACGTTGAGAAATACCATTTCGAGCTGTATCCAAATGATGAGCGCAAAAGCCACATAAATACTAAAGGGCTTAACAAAGCAATCGCTAAATATACCAGCGGTTTAGTTTTAAAACATTTTGAGATAAGATTTTTTATCCTATCTTTTTTCAGAAAAATACAGGTTGTAAGCAATGAAGCAATCAAAGGGCCCAATGCTCCAATGGCCTGTTGAGAGGGTAAAGCCGGTAAATTATTCAATCCGAAAATATGCCCGTGCGATGGCAGCCAGATTATCCAGGAGATTAAAAAAGCAAGTGCAAAAAAGGTAAATAACTGTTTCATCTGCTGCTTCTTTTTTGTGAGAAAGAATAGTTAGAATCAGATAAGGTTTTTGCTCCTCATAAAAATGTTATTTTAATGCAGTAATGATGAGCAAAACAGCAAAGATGAATGGGTTATTGTACCGCTTCGCTTCTAAGTTTTAAGTTCAACTGCCAAACTCTTTAATTTATCCGGAATTTTGTCGAGAGGCATAACGAAATCAGCACAGCCTGAAGCCTGAGCACTGAGCGGCATGAAGTCAACTTCGGCAGACATGTCCTGGGCAAAGGTTTTTCCTCCGTTTGCCTTGATGATCTTACAGCCCTCAGTACCGTCGCCATCATACCCGGAAAGGACAATGCCGATTGCACGCACGCCCATTGCTTCTGCTAAAGAAACAAAAAAGACATCTATTTGCTTGTTCCTGCTCGATCGTGGAGAGATTACTTTAAAACTATAGTTTTCTATTAAAAGATCTGAGTCTGGAGGAATTACGTAAACGTGATTCGCAAGAACCAGCATCGCCATGGAAGCTACCATTACCGTCATTTTTGTATGACGTGACAGAATTTTAGCTAACTGACTACTGGCGGTGGGGTTCATGTGAGAAATAATGACAAAGGACATACCTGTATCAGACGGCATTGCATCCAGAAGTGCCTTATAAGCGTTAAGTGCACCCGCTGATCCACCAATGCCAACAATTAATGTAGGGTGCAACTCTCCCATATCTACGGCAGGTCGCTTCCCTTTTTTTTCATTATTCACCTTTATCTTGTTTAGCTAATTTTTGACCCTGAGAAACATTTTTACCTATCTTTTTTCCCTCATTGGCTATCACTGTAGATTCATCATTCATTGGCATCAATTTAATTCCATCATCACTCAAAATCAATTTATGTACATCACTGTCGTGGCCCGTGCCACGGGACTTAACAATGAAAAGTCCACGAATGCGTTTTTTGCTTACATCTTCTTCCAATTCCCTCACTACTATCCAGGTATCAATTAAGGAAGATACTCCAATTTCTCCACTCGTATCATTTTGTGCAGCAGAAGAAACAAGGCTTGTAAAAAAGCTGGTGATTCCATTT